>CANQPP010000003.1 GCA_947625765.1 uncultured Clostridia bacterium | reverse complement strand
CTGATCAACCCCATCGCCATCGAGGAAGGCCTGCGCTTCGCTATCCGCGAGGGCGGCCGCACGGTGGGTTCCGGCGTTGTGGCTTCCATCATCGAGTAAAACAAACAGCCGTTGAAAGGGCCTGACCCCCTTAGTGGGGCCAGGCCCTTGGCGTGACTCAAAAAAGACGAAAAAGAGGTAGAAAAGCGTATGATCCCAAGAGCGGAACACCCAAGACCCCAGTTTGAAAGGGAGAGCTGGCAGTGCTTGAACGGTCAGTGGGACTTTGCCATCGACCAGGGCGTGAGCGGCCTGGCGCGCGGCCTCGCCAAGGAGGACGTCGCCTTCGAGCGGACGATCCAGGTGCCCTTCTGCCCCGAATCTTCCCTGTCCGGCGTTCAGAATAAGGACTTTATGGCCTGCGTCTGGTACCGCCGCAGGGTGCAGATCGAAAAGGCGTGTTTGGACGGCCGCGTGCTTCTGCACTTCGGCGCGGCGGACTACGAGACCCACGTCTTTGTCAACGGCTGCGAGGCGGGCGCGCACAGGGGCGGCTATTCCTCCTTCGGCTTCGACATCACGGACAAGCTGCACGAGGGGGAAAACACTCTGACCGTGCAGTGCATAGACGACCTGCGCGGCAGCCGTCAGCCCCGGGGCAAGCAGTCGGCGGAATATTTCTCCCACAACTGTGATTACACCCGCACCACGGGCATCTGGCAGAGCGTCTGGCTGGAATTTGTGCCCGAGACATACATGCAGGGCCTGCGCGTGACCGCGGACATGTACGGCCGCGTGAACCTGCAGGTGAAGGTGAACGGGAGCGGGGCCGCCAGCCTGCGCGCCTGCCTGCGCTTCCGCGGCGAGGAGGTCGCGGAGGACACTACGCCCGCGAACGCCGGCAGCAACCAGCTGCAGCTGCGGGTGCCGAAGGAGAAGCTGCGCCTCTGGGACGTGGGCCAGCCCAACCTCTACGACCTGGAGCTGACCCTGGAGGACGCGGCGGGCCGCGTGCAGGACCGCGTTTCCTCCTACGTGGGCCTGCGCAGCGTGGAGCTCAAGGACGGGGCGATCTGCTTAAACGGCAGGCCCGTGTTCCAGCGGCTGGTGCTGGACCAGGGCTTCTACCCCGACGGCATCTACACCGCGCCCAGCGACGAAAAGCTGCGCGGGGACATCGAACTTTCTATGAGCCTGGGCTTTAACGGCGCGCGCCTGCACCAGAAGGTGTTCGAGGAGCGCTTCCTCTACTGGGCCGACCGCCTGGGCTATCTGGTCTGGGGCGAGCAGGCCAGCTGGGGACTGGATCACAGCCGGCCGGAGGCGCTGTACCACTTCCTGCCCGAGTGGCTGGAGGTCGTGGAGCGGGACATCAACCACCCCAGCATCGTGGGCTGGTGCCCCTTCAACGAGACCTGGGACGTGGACGGCCGCAAGCAGGACGACGAGGTGCTGCGCAGCGTGTACCTGGCCACCAAGGCCATGGACCCCACGCGGCCGGTGATCGACACCTCCGGCAACTTCCACGTGCAGACAGACGTGTACGACGTGCACGACTACGAGCAGGACGTGGAGCTCTACCAGGCGCGCTACGGCGCGCTGGAGCCGGGGCAGGTCCACGAGACCTTCCCCAAGCGGCAGAAGCACGAGGGGCAGCCCTTCTTCGTCAGCGAGTTCGGCGGCGCGTGGTGGGCCCCCGGCCGCAGCGACGGCTGGGGCTACGGGCAGGCGCCCAAGAGCGAGGAGGAGTTCGCCCAGCGCTTCGAGGGGCTGACCGCCGCCCTTCTGGACAGCCCCGCGGTCTGCGCCTACTGCTACACGCAGCTGACCAACATCGAGCAGGAGCAGAACGGCCTGGTCAACTACGACCGCAGCCCCAAGTTCGCGCCCGCGATCTACGAGCGGATCTACCGGGCCAACACCCGGCGGGCAGCCATCGAGGGATAAACCCCAATACACACAGCAGGGCCTTCCGCAAAATAACGCGGAGGGCCCTGTTTTTGTGTGTCAAGACGCGGCCCTCTGTTCCGTTGTTACCACGTTCTCGATTTTGGCCGAATAGCCGTCTCCGTCCCGCTCGATGGAGATGCTCAGCGCCGTGACCGTGTTTTGGGCCTCGTTTCGCAGGAGATAGGGGAAGCTGTGCCCGGCCTTTCCGTCCTCCGGCAGGACGCAGAACAGGTAGACCGTGCCCCTCTCTAGCTCCAGCCCGGCGATCGCCCGGATCGTTCCCTCCGCGTCCGCGCCGTCCGCGAGGATCAGGACCGAGGCGGGCGCCTTGGGGTCTTGGGCGGCGTGGGAGAAAACGGCCCCCTTCAGGCCGTTTTCCGCGGTGAAGGCGCTCACCGGGACAGCCTGTCCGGGCCGTAGTTGGCTCGCGAGGGGACCGCCTGCATCCTGCGCGGCGTAGGCGGTCAGGACGAAGGGAGCGGCGCCTCTCTGCCCCTGCCAGGCGAGCCCGGCGGCAAGTGCCAGAACGAGGACCAGCAGGCACGCGCAGGCGGCGGGCAGAGGCCTGCGGAAAAGGGGCGCTTTCGCCTTTGTCTGCGGGTCCGCGGCCGCGGCCAAGATCAGCTCATCGTCCAGTTCGTTCATCGCTTCTATGAGTTTTGGCATGTTCATACATCGATCCCTTCTTTCTTGAGGAACGCCCGCAAGCGGCGGCGCGTGCGGAACAACAGGGATTTGACCTTGCTCTCGCTGAAGCCGAAGCGCGCCGCGATGCCCCGGACGCTGTCGAAGAACCAGTACCTGCGCAGGAACACGCTGCGGGCGGTGGGCGTCTCCTGCCGCAGGAACGCGCCCAGCAGAGAGGCAAGGGCTGCGCCGTCCGCCTGCGCCGCAAAGCGCTCGTCCGGCAGGACGGCCTCCAGCTCCTCGAAGGAGAGGAGCAGTTCCGGGCAGCGCTTCTTCGCCCGGTCGTGGTCGAGCCGCTTAAGAGACAGGTCCCGCACGATCTTGGCCAGATAGGCCATGAGGTCCTCCGGCTTTTCCGGCGGGATGCGGCGCCACAGAGCGAGGTAGGCGTCGCTCACGCACTCCCTGGCGTCCTCGCCGCTTGCCAGTATGTTGCGCGAAAGGGAGAGGCACAGGCGGCCGTACTTGCGGTCGGTCTCCCGGATCGCGCTCGTCCCGCCGAAAATACAGCTCGATGATCTCCCGATCCTCCATCCCTCCGCCTCTTTTTGCAGAAAACTCGAACAAGGCCCGTTCATCCATACAAGTACGCTTTTCCCCGCTCTTCGTCGCAAAATACAGAAAATTTTATTGTTGGCGCTAAAGACAAAAAGAAGGAGCCCCGTTCAAGGACCCCTTTGGTAGGTCTACCTATATTCAGCACTGTTCGCCGATGCCGCCCAGCACCTGGCCGTGGTTCTCGCCGTGCAGGCGGTCGATGTGGCCGTAGACGATGGCGCCGGGGCAGATGTCCCCGCGCACCACGCGGATGTTGCCGCTGCCGGGCTTGTCGGGCGAGCCGACCACGCCGGAGACATCGCCGTCCACCGTGTCCACGTTGCCGCCCACCTTGCCGGAGAGGTCGCCGCCGATCTGCGTGACGCTGCCGCCGACCACGCCGGAAAGGTCTCCGTGCACGGGGATGCGCACGTCCCCGCCCACCTCGCCGGAGAGGTCGCCGTGGATCTCGGCGTTCCTGCCTCCGTCTATGCTGCCGCGGACCTTGCCGGACAGGTCGCCGCCGATGCCGCCGTGCATGTTGCCGCCCACGGAGCCGGACAGGTCCCCGCGGACGCCGCCGGTCAGGTCTCCGCCGACGGTGCCGGAGAGATCGCCGCCGATGCCGCCGCACATATTGCCGCCGACGCTGCCGGAGAGGTCCCCGCCGATGCCGCCGCGCACGTCCCCGCAGACGTTGCCGGACAGGTCCGCCCCGATGCCGCCCAGGAAGCTGCCGCCCACGCTGCCGGAGAGGTCGCCCCCGGCGGCGCCGTGGACGCTGCCGTCCACCCGGCCTTTTAAGTCCCTGCCCACGGGCCCCTTCAGATCGCCGTGCACATGGCCTTCCAGGTCATGCCCGATGGGACCGGACACGCTGCTGAGCACCTCGGCCTTGAGGCTGCCGCCGATCACGCCGGAAAAGCGCTCCAGCACGCCGTCCAGGTCGCCGGGCACCTTATGCCCGAAGGCGCCGCGCCGCGTGCGGCCTCTTTCCTCCGCCGCGTCGGAAAAGCCTTCAAAATCCCTGTCCCCGGGCCCTTCCTGCGCCTTCAAAATTTCCTCGATCGCTTCGTCGCCTTCCTCGGCGCTCAAGTTCCCCGCCGCCACCGCGGCCAGGACTTCCTCTATGCTTTCATACCTCATCTGTTTTGCTCCTCGCTCTGTGTTTCGCCCCTTCTCCCTACTTTTGCAGCTCGGAGATCATCTCCATCGCCTCGTCCTGGCTGATCTCCCCCGCGGAGAGCATTTCCAGGACCTGCTTGCGGGTGGGGGCCTGCCTCGTCCGCGGGGCGGGCTTCCCGTCGTCCAGTGCGCGGATGATGTCATCCAGACGGGCGCGCACCGTGGGGTAGGAGAGCCCCAGCTCCTTTTCCATCTCGCGGATGTTGCCGCGGCTGCGGACAAAGCTCAGCACGAAGCTGCGCTGCTGCTCGCTCAGGCGCAGGAGCTGTTCCGTTTCAAAGTCGCCCTCGATCTGCGTGCCGCAGGAGGGACAGCACAGCCGCACGACGTGCAGGCCGCTGCCGCATACGGGGCAGTTGTGGATCAGTTTGTGTGCCATAAATTCCTTTTGCTCCTTTTCATGAAAAAGGCGGGGGTACCGACTGCAGCGGATGTAGCCAGTATAGCATCATTTTTAAACTTGTCAATAGTATTTTTAAAAATAGTATTTAAAAATTTTAAGGCAAGGATTTTAAGGTATGAAGTTTTTGGAGTTCAGGTTTTAAGTTTTGCTTCAGCCGGGGATGTCGCCCACGCCGGAGAGTATGTAGCGGGGCCGGTAGGGGAACAGGTCCACCGTCTCCCGCTCGGTGACGCCGGAGAGCACCAGCACCGTCTCGATCTCGGACTCGATGCCGGCCACGATGTCGGTGTCCATGCGGTCGCCGATGATGGCGGTCTGCTCGCGGCTGGTGCCCAGGATCTTCAGCGCGTGGCGCATCATCAGGGGGTTGGGCTTGCCCACGAAGTAGGCCGTGCGGCCGGTGGCAAGCTCGATGGGCGCGATCAGCGCCTTGGTGGCCGGGGCGATGCCGCCCTCGATGGGGCCGGTCAGGTCCGGGTTGGCCCCGATGAGCCGCGCGCCCTTGCGCACCAGCTGGATGGCCCGCTCCAGCTTGTCGTAGGAGTAGCTGTGGGTATCGCCCAGCACCACGTAGTCGGGGTTCACCTCGTTCATGGTGATGCCCACGTTGTACAGCGCGTTGATGAGCCCCGGCTCGCCGATGACGTAGGCGCTGCAGCCGGGCCGCTGGGAATCCAGGAACATGGCCGTGGCCAGGGCGGAGGTGTAGAAGTGCTCCTCGGGCACGTCCAGCCCCAGGCGGCCCAGCTTCTGCTGCAGCTCCCTGGGCGAGCGCTCGGAGGAGTTGGTCAGGAACAGGAAGCGCTTGTTGTTGCGGTACAGCCAGTCGATGAACTCCCGCACGCCGGGCAGCAGCTGGTTGCCGTGGTAGATCACGCCGTCCATATCGCAGATGAAGCCTTCCTTGGCGCGTAGCTTATCCATATCGGGTCCCCCTTTGTGGTATGAATTTCCCTTGATGGCCTTTAAGTATACAGGAAGGGAAGAAAACGCGCAATCGCACGGCCGCGAAAAAGCTGTGAATTTTTGACTATGTTGAAAGGAACACCCAAGGCGCCTTCGCACGAAAGAGGAGCGCGCGGCATATCGTAGCCAATGGGACTTTGCAGAAGAGAAGTCCCATCAGCGGCCCGGCCGGGAGAAAAGGGAAACGGAGGCGTTCCTTCAAACATGACGCGCTTGGATCGCTTGCCCGTCGGCGGCGGGGGTATGGTTTTGGGGCTGGGCGGGAACGAGGGCATCCGCAGGCGGCTGCTGGACTTAGGGCTCACCCGGGGCGCATACCTCCGCTGCCTGTTCGCAAGCCCCGCCGGGGACCCGCGGGCCTACCTCGTCCGCGGCGCGGTGGTGGCGTTACGGGCCGCGGACGCCGCGCAGGTGTCCCTGGCGGAGGAAACGGAAACGCAAACAAAGCGAAGGGGGAGCGGGAAATGACGGAGGCGGGAAATAAGGCGCAAAAGGAGCTGCTGGTGGCGCTGGCCGGGAACCCCAACGTGGGCAAGAGCACCGTGTTCAACGCCCTGACCGGCGGCAAGCAGCACACGGGCAACTGGCCGGGCAAGACCGTGGGCAGCGCGTACGGCCGCTTCCGCTGCGGCGGGCGGGAGGCGATGCTGGTGGACCTGCCAGGCGCTTACTCCCTGCTGGCCCACTCGGCGGAGGAGGAAGTGGCCCGCGACTTCCTCTGCTTTGGGGGCGCGGACGCGGCGGTCGTGGTCTGCGACGCCACCTGTCTGGAGCGCAATCTGAACCTGGTGTTGCAGACGCTGGAGCTCAAGGGCCGGGCGGTGGTGCTCATTAACCTCATGGACGAGGCGGAAAAGAAGGGCATCCGCGTGGACGTCCCCCGCCTGGAAAAGGAGCTGGGCGTGCCCGTGGTGGCCGCCCGGGCCCGGGAAGGGAAGGGGCTGGACGAGTGCATCCAACGCCTGTCCGCCCTGTGCGAGGGGCAGGAGGAAGCCCGGCCCGCGCAGGTGTTTTATGGAGAAAAGCTGGAAGCGGCCATCGAGCGGGTGCGGGCGGCGCTCGGGGAAACGCGCGCGCCTGCCCGCTGGGCGGCCCTGCGCCTGCTGGAGGGAGACGAACCGCTCCTTGACAAGCTGGAGGCCTACGAGGGGCGGCCGCTGCGGGAGGAGCTGTCCTCCCTATTGGAAAAGGAGCGCGCCGCCCTGCCGGAGGAGGCCCTGCGGGATGGGCTGGTGGAGAGCATCTTCGCCCGGTCCGAGGTGATCTGCCGGCGCTGCGTGCAGGGGCCGGCGGGGCCGGACGAGCGCCGGCTGCGGATCGACCGGCTGCTGACGGGCAGGTTCACGGGCACGCTGGCGATGCTGCTGCTCCTGGCGCTGGTGTTCTACATAACCATCTCCGGGGCGAATCTGCCCTCGGCGCTGCTGTCGCGGGGGCTGTTTTATCTGCTCAGCCGCGTGCGGGCGCTTCTCGTGTTCTTACGCCTGCCGGAGGGGCTTGTGTCCCTGATCGCGGACGGCGGGCTGCGGGTGCTGTTCTGGGTGGTGTCGGTGATGCTGCCGCCCATGGCCATCTTCTTTCCCCTGTTCACCCTTTTGGAGGACGTGGGCTACCTGCCCCGGGTGGCCTTCAACCTGGACCACGCCTTTCAGCGCTGCCGGGCCTGCGGCAAGCAGTGCCTGACCATGCTCATGGGCTTTGGCTGCAACGCGGCGGGCGTGGTGGGCTGCCGCATCATCGACTCGCCCAGGGAGCGGCTGGTGGCGGTCCTGACCAACAACTTCGTGCCCTGCAACGGCCGCTTCCCCACGCTCATCGCCATTCTGTCCATGTTCTTCGTGGGGGCGGCCTCGGGCGGCGCGGCCACGGCGCTCTCGGCGCTGCTCCTGACCGGGCTCATCCTGCTGGGGGTTTTCGTCACGTTTGCCGTCACGCGGCTGCTCTCCGGCACGCTCCTTAAAGGCCTGCCCTCCTCCTTCGCCCTGGAGCTGCCGCCCTTCCGCAGGCCGCAGATCGGCAAGGTGCTGCTGCGCTCCATTCTGGACCGCACGCTGTTCGTCCTGGGCCGCGCGGCGGCGGTGGCCGCGCCCGCGGGCCTGCTGATCTGGCTGCTGGCCAACCTGCATATAGGGGAGATGAGCCTTTACGCCCATTTGACGGGCTTCCTGGACCCCGCGGCCCGGCTCTTCGGCATGGACGGCGTCATCCTGCTGGCCTTCGCTTTGGGCTTCCCCGCCAACGAGATCGTGGTGCCGCTGATCCTGATGGGCTACCTGTCCTCCGGCACGCTGGTGGAGATGGGCGAGCTGGCGGCCTTGAAGGCGCTGCTCACCGCCCACGGCTGGACGCTCTCCACCGCGCTGTGCACGCTGCTCTTTTCCCTCTTTCACTGGCCCTGCTCGACCACGCTGTGGAGCATGTACAGGGAGACGGGCAGCCTCAAGTGGACGGCGCTGGGCTTCGCCCTGCCCACAGGGGTAGGACTGGGGCTCTGCTTCCTCGTGAACCTGTGTCTAAAGCCGTTCGGGCTGTGAAGCCAGCGGGCCGCCGGGGTTCTTAAGGAAAGCCCTTTCAATAAAAAGGTGTCATGCCCATAGGGAAAGAGGGTCGTTTCCAAAGAAAAAGAGGAAAAGCGCGCTGGAGGTTTTCCTTGAGCCGAAACAGAAGCCTTTCCAATGGAAAAGGGAAGGGCGCGTGGGGCGTCCTTCCCTTTTGAATGTGCGTGTTTATGCGGGCCTGCTTATTTCTTCTTCCCCAGGTCGAAGGCGGGGGCCTTGTCCCTGGCGGGGTCGAAGCTCTGGCCCATGGGCGTGGAGAGGTCGAAATAGATGCGGGAATCCCGGCTCACGCCCCAGTCCCGCTGGGAACCCCGGTCCTGGATGCGGTTGAAGGCCTCGCGGAACATGGTGTTGTGGGCCTCCTCGCGGTTGAGCAGGAAGTCGATGGTCTCCCTGACGCCGCTGTCGTCGATCTGGCGGTAGAGGTTCTCATAGACCACCTTGGCGCGCTGCTCGGCGGCGATGTCGGAGAGTATGTCCGCGGCGGGATCGCCGGTCTCGTTGACGTAGGCCGCGGTCCACAGGTAGCCGCTGGCGTTGGCCAGCATGGGCGTCAGGCCCGTGAGCACATGCGCCTCCACCGAGCCGATGGTCTGGCCCATGGCGTCCGGCTCGAAGCCGTTGAGCTGGTTGACCAGCTCCGCCACCATCTCCAAATGGCAGAGTTCCTCGGCGGCCACGTCCAGGAACAGGTCGTGGATCTCGGCATCGCGCACGCGCATGCTCTGGGCCAGGTACTGCATGGCGGCCTTCAGCTCGCCCTGGGGGCCGCCCAGCTGCTCCTGAAGAAGGACGGCGTAGTTGGGGTTGGGCCCGTCCACGCGGACGGGGTGCAGCATCTGCTTTTCGTGCTTGAACATGAAAAATGTCCCTCCCTGTTGAAAATGGATGCTCCCATAGTCTGCCCGCTTTTCTGCGCGGGCGTTTCATGGAAGTTTGTGGGGAGGGACTTCTATTCTCCGCAGAAGCGTCCCTTTATCAAATTTTGGCATCAAAAACGGTGTTGGCCTTACGCCTTTTTGCCTTCCTCCTGTTCCTCCGGCAGGAACCAGTAGGAATTGAAGCCGTACAGGTAGGTCTTGGCGCCTTTTGGCATCTGCGTCAGGGCGTTGAACACGTTGTAGTAATCGCCCGCGCCGGAGGCCAGGCACAGCGCCCCGAAGGCGCCAAGGCCCGCGCTGCCGAGAAGGAAGCCCAGCGCGTAGGGCAGCAGGCCGAACACCAGGTTCGGAAGCAGCGACATGAACACGAAGCGCGCCCGGCTCATCTCCTCCGGCCCCACCACGAAGAACATGCCCTGCTTAAGATTAGAGTAGATGTAGGCGTCCTCCTTCATGCAGACGGCGTGCAGGATCTCGTGGGGGTAGAAGGCCAGCAGGGACAGGATGCAGCCCAGCAGCGTTCCATATCCGTCCAGCAGCTCCATGCGGAAGCGGAGGATAAGCGGCACGGCCAGCAGCACCACCAGCACCACCGCCAGCCCGTTGGCCAGCAGGGAGAGCTGGCGCGTGTCCTTCGCCTCGCGGAAGGGGACGGCGTTTGGGCGGTGCTCGCCGTGGGGCAGGCTCTCCGGGTCGCCGTTGTACTTGCCTTCAAAATGCAGCCGCATGGGATCGAACGCTCCTTTTGTCTATCTTTGTGGAAAAAGGCCATATCCAGTATAGCGCGCCGCCGGCCGCTTGTCCAGCTTCCGCCCTGTTTACAGGCTTGTTTTGAGCAGGCGCAGCTCCGCGCCGTGGCCCTTTAAGTCCGCGGGCGTTTCCAAAATGAAGGGCAGGCCCCGCAGCGCCGGGTGGCGCAGGACGGTCAGCGCCCCTTCCAACCCCAAAGCGCCCCTGCCGATGTTCGCGTGGCGGTCCTTGTGGCTGCCCAGGGGGTTCAGGCTGTCGTTGAGGTGCACGGCCTTGACAAGGGACAGGCCGACGGCCCGGTCCAGCGCCTCCAGCACCTCGTCCAGCCTATCCCGCACGTCGTAGCCCGCGTCCCAGAGGTGGCAGGTATCCAGGCAGATGCCCAAGTCCTCCGGCTGGCGGCAGAGATCGAGGATCATGCGCAGCTCCTCGAAGGACGCGCCCAGCTCGCTGCCCTTGCCGGCCATCGTCTCCAACAGCACGAGGCTCTTCTGCCCCGGGAACATGGCCTCGTCCAGCGTCCGGGCCGCGCGGCGGACGGCCTCCTCCCGCGTCTGCGTCAGGCGGCTGCCGGGGTGCAGGTTGTAATAGTTGCCGGGCAGCTGTTCCATGAGCTCTAAGTCCTCCCGCAGCATGCGCACGGCCAGGGAGCGCTTCTCCTCGTCCGCGGCGCAGGGGTTCAGCGTGTAGGGCGCGTGGGCCAGTATGGGCGCAAAGCCGTGCTCCTGCAAAACAACGCGCAGGCCGGAAACATCCTCCTCCGAGCGGGTCTTGGCGCGGGCGCCGCGGGGGTTGCGGGCGAAGAACTGGAAGGTGTTTGCCCCGATGGACAGGGCGTCCCGGCCCATGGCGGTCAGGCCCCTGGCGCTGGACAGGTGTGCGCCCAGGGGCGGAACAGAGGATAAGGGCATTTGAGCGGGCCTCCTTTTTAGCGAAAGGGAAGCGAAAAGGGCCTGCCGCGTTTTTCGCCGCGGCAGGTCCTTCATAAAAAAATGGAGCTGATGAGCAGATTCGAACTGCCTACCTCCTCATTACCAATGAGGTGCTCTACCGACTGAGCTACATCAGCACGCCCGACGACCGTCGGAACAAGGGATAGTATAACAGCAGTTGAGGCAAAATGCAAGGAGAATTTTTGCGAAATCGCGGAAAAGTTTGTCTGCGGCCGCTCTTTCGCCCGAAAAGGGGAGGAAAGATGGGCAAAGCAAAAGGCTCCGGATGAGCGGAGCCTTTTGCTTAAGGTCCTTTTAGTCCTTGCACTTGTAGTCGCCGCACCAGCATTCGTCGGCGGCCTCGCCGCTGTGGCAGTCGCAGTTGGGCTGCACGGTGATGCTTTCCAGCGTGCAGCGGCCGTTGCGCAGATCGTTGTAAACGCAGCTTTCCACCTTGCAGCAGATGTGCTGCTGCCCGTAGACACGGCTCTCGTCCATGGCAAATGACCTCCCGTTTCAGTTGGTGATATCCGGCCTGCCCTTATGACGGGGCCGGCCGCACTTACTGTGCCCCCGTCCGGGGCGCCTTATGCGGGGAGATCCATACCCGTTCCGCTGGCAGGATCCACCTTTGACCGACCATGTTCCGCCATGCGGGAGCCTTGCTTAAAAACGATTGACAGCCGGGTTTTTGTGGATTAGTATTAAAGGGAAAAGAAGGGCCGGATGACCTTTCACAGAAAAAACGACAAGCGATAAAAGGAGGAACTTCAACCATGGGTAAGGTCGTATGCTTCGGCGAGGTCATGCTTCGCCTGTCCCCTCCGGGCTACTATCGTCTGCACCAGACCCACACCTTCGACGTGGTGTTCGGCGGCGCGGAGGCGAACGTCTCCGTTTCCCTGGCCAACTACGGCGAGGATGCGGCCTTCGTCTGCGCCATCCCCAAGAATCCCATAGGCGATGCGTGCCTCAACTCCCTGCGCTGGTTCGGCGTGGACACCTCCATGTCTCCCCGCCAGGGCGAGCGCCTGGGCATCTACTACTGCGAGAAGGGCGCGTCCATGCGTCCCTCCAAGGTGGTCTATGACCGCAAGTATTCCGCCATGTCCGCCGTGAAGCCCGGCGATTTCGACTGGGACAAGATCCTGGCCGACGCCACCTGGCTGCACTGGACCGGCATCACCCCCGCTATCTCCGACGGCGCTGCGGCCGTGACGCTGGAGGCCTGCAAGGCCGCCAAGGCCCGCGGCATCACCATCTCCTGCGACCTCAACTACCGCAAGAACCTCTGGTCCCGCGAGAAGGCCGGCCAGGTGATGAGCGAGCTGGTGCCCTACGTGGACGTGCTGATCGCCAACGAGGAGGACTCCGCGGACGTGTTCGGCATCCATGCCGACGCCACCGACATCAACAGCGGCAAGCTGAGCGTTGAGGGCTATAAGTCCGTGGCTAAGCAGCTGGTGGACCGCTTCGGCTGCAAGAAGATCGCCATCACCCTGCGCGAGAGCATCTCCGCCTCCGACAACAACTGGTCCGGCATGCTCTACGACGCGGAGACCGGCGAGATCTCCGTCTCCAAGAAGTACGCCATCCACATCGTGGACCGCGTGGGCGGCGGCGACAGCTTCGGCTCCGGCCTCATCTACGCCCTGCGCAACGGCTACGACAACCAGGGCGCCGTGGAGTTCGCGGCCGCGGCCTCCGCGCTCAAGCACACCATCGAGGGCGACTACAACATGGTCTCCCTGGACGAGGTCAAGAACCTGATGAAGGGCAACGCCTCCGGCCGCGTCCAGAGGTAAAAGGCTCACTTTCCCTTCCAAACTTAAAAGGGACCGCTCCGGCATCGCCGGGGCGGTCCTCTTTTGCTTCTCTTTATGGAAAACTGGAAGCAGAAGCGCCGTTATACGCGGAAGTATTCCCGGGGCGAGACGTGGTAATAGCCCCGGAACGCCCGGTAAAAGTTGCTGGCGTCGTTGTAGCCCACCATGGCGGCGACCTCCTCCACGGAAAGGCCGGTGCTCTTTAAGAGCGCCAGCGCCCTGTCCATCCGCTGCTCCAGGAGCAGCCGGGAAAACGTGCGGCCCGTTTTCTGTTTGAGCAAAGTGGAGATGTAATTGGGGTGATAGGAAAAGCGGGCGGCGACGCCGCCCAGCGTCGCGTCGGCGGCGTGCTCGGCGATGTAGCGCAGGATGCGGTCGGCGAGGGAGAGCCCCTCGGTCCCGGGAGCCCTCCTTCGGTATTCCCTGGCCACGTGCATGAGCAGCGCCAGCGTCATGGGCTTTAGGATCGCCTGGCTGTCCTCCTTCTTGTCCGCATATTCCAGCACCATCAGCTCCAGCAGCCTGCGGAAGGGGTGGCCGGAAGGGAAGGAGAGATGGAGCCTGTCCTCGGAGAAGAAGTCCGTCTGCGGCCCCAAAAAGAAGTGGAACAGGGAATCGTCCACGCTGAGCGTGGAGAGATACTCGCGGAAGAAGGCCTCCCGCCGGATGAGCACGCCGACGATCACGATGTCCTCTTTGTCGCTGTCGCCCCGGATCGCGTACCCGCTGAAGGGCTGGCCGATGTAGCAGTCGTTTTCCCTGATGGTCATCAGGTTGTCCGAGCGCAGGCTCAAAGCCTGGTAATCCCGGCGGTAGGCGAAGTTCAGAAAGAAGAAGTCCTGGCGGTGAAAGACCTCGTGCGCGTGCCGGGCCTTGAGCACGCAGACCATCACGTCCTCGTCCTTGCCGCCCGGCCAGTAGGACATGACCTCGTCCCTCTGCCGTATGTTCTCCGGCAGAAAGGCCCAGTTGAGGCGTGGGAACTCGTCCCCCAGCTTTTGGATCGCGTCCTCGATCGTCATGGCGTTTTATCCCCTCCCCGCTCCCTATCCTAACACAGATATGAGAAAAAGTCAGTATATTTCTTAAGATACGCCGCTGTTTTGCTTGGGGAAAGGGAGTATGCTTTTTTCCATCAAGACAAACGCAAGGAGGAGAAAACCCCATGTACAACTGGACGCACGAAAACGCCGTTCGGGTGCTCTTTGGCCCCGGCAGGCTGAACGACCTGCATAAGGAAGCCCTTCCCGGGAAGAAGGCCCTGATCGTCACCTCCAACGGCAGCTCGGTCAAGAAATACGGCTACCTTGCCCGCACGGAGAAGGAGCTGGAGGCGGCGGGCGTTGCCCACACGCTGTTTGATGAGATCCGCCCCAACCCCACGGACAAAAACGTCATGGACGGCGCGCGGGCGGTGAAGGAAAACGGCTGCGACTTCGTGCTCGCCCTGGGCGGCGGCTCGGTCATGGACTGCGCCAAGTGCATCGCGCTGATGGCAGCAAACCCCGGCGACATCTGGGATTATTCCCTGAGCGCGGCGGGTGGGAAGAAAGAGGCGCCGAAGCCGGCCCTTCCCATCGTCTGCATCACCACCTCCGCCGGGACGGCCAGCGAGGTCGACATGGCCTCCGTGATCACCAACGACAGCACGCAGGAAAAGACGGGCATCTTCTTCCCCTCCATGTTCCCCACGCTCTCCGTGGTCGACAGCGAGCTGATGGCAAGCGTCCCTGCGAAGCTCACCGCGTACCAGGGCATGGACGCCTTCTTCCACGCCTCCGAGACGATGGTCAACCGGAACGCGCACCCCATGGCGGAGATGTTCGCCCTAAAGACCATAGAGCTTGTGGCCAAGTACCTGCCCCGCGCCGTCGCGGACGGGAACGATAAAGAGGCCCGGGAGATGATGGCCTACGCCAACACGTTTGCGGGCTACTACATGCTGTGCACCTCCGCCCACACCATGGAGCACGTCATGGGCAGCTTCCACGACGAGCTGATCCACGGCGCCGGGCTGATCGAGATCGCCCACGCCTACTACGGCTTCTTCGCCGACCGCAGGGCCGCCGAGGAGCCGATGCTCAAGATGGCAAGGGCGATGGGCGTGGAGAGGCCCGCCTCCGGCCAGGACTTCGTGAAGGCGCTGGACGCCCTCATTTCCTCCATCGGCTGCGGGGAGCTCAAGATGAGTGCGGAAGGCATCACGGAAGAGGAGCTGAAGCTCTACCCCGCGAAGGTCCATAAGGTGCTGGGCGGCGACATCTCCGCCGATCCGCTGCCGCTGTCCGACGAGGATTACCTCACCATTTTCCAAAACGCCTACAAGTAGGGCGCTTGGGCGGGATAGAAAAAGCGGCCCTTTTCTTCAAGGGCCGCTTTTGAAAGGATGTGGCGCTAAAGATGGCCGGCACAGGCAAAAGGGTCCGGGGGTACCTGAGTTACTCCTCCATCTATTTCTTCTACTTCTTTTCCATGGCCGTGTTCGGCTCCATGCTGTCGGTCTATCTGTCCGGCAACGGCAAGACCACGGGGGAGATCTCCTTCATCGTCTCCGCGTCGGGGCTGTTCACCATGATCGCCCAGCCCATCCTGGGGTTGCTCTACGACCGCACGGGCTGGCGCAAAAGGCTGAGCGTGCTGCTGCTGGCCCTATCCGCCCTTTTCGGCATCCTCTTTGGCTGCACCAAGAACACGGCGGCTTTGTTCGCCTTGAACGGCCTTTCCATGGCGTTCCTAAACAGCGTGAACCCGGTGTGCGAGCAGCCGGCCTTCGCCAGTCCCTACCGCTACGGCGTTTTGCGGCTGTGGGGCGCCGTCGGGTACGCGGCGGGCACGCAGGTCGCGGGCATGGTGCTGGACGCAGGGTATGCCTTATGGCTGTTCGTCCTGTTCGCCCTGGCCGCCGGGGCGACCTGTTTAGGCTTCCACTGGACGGGCCTAAAGGACGAACGCCCGGCCGATAAGCCCTCCAAGGAGAAGCGGGCGGGGCAGAGGGCCGCCTTCCCCCTGCCGCTGCTCGGCTTTGCCGCGTTCTGCTTCTTCTTTTCGGGCCTGACCTCCGCCAGCGGCACCTACGTTCCCCTGCTCTTAAACGAAAGGATCGGCACGTCCCTGGCGGGGACGATCCTGTTCCTGGGCACGCTGATGGAGATACCGCTCATCTTCCTCTCCGACCGCTTCATGGACCGCCTGAGCGGGCGGCAGATCTTGTTCTTCAACACCCTTCTTTTGGTCGTGCAGACCGTGGCCTATGCCTTTTTGGAAAACACGGCCCTCGTCTGCGCGCTGCTCATACTCACCAAGTCGGTCACGACCATGCTGTTCATCATGGCAACGCTCAAGGTCGTCCTCACACTGACGGGCGGCAAGTACGCCACCACGGCCTTAAGCGCCATCGCCACGGTCAAGTCCTTGGGCGGCGTGCTGCTGACCAACCTGGCCGGGCAGCTGGCCGAGCACATCGACCTTCACGGCATGTTCGTCTGCTTCTTCTGGACGGCGCTGGCGCTGCTGATCCTAAGCCTGTGCCTGCGCATCCCAGGGAGCGGGGAGAGCTACTTTTCCGGGGAAAAGGAAGCGTGAAAAAAGGGGAAGCGTCAGGCAGCCCCGCATAAAACAGCAAAAGCAGACGAAGAAACGTCTGCTTTTATGTATAGAAGTGCGCATATTAAAATTTATCTATTTCCCCGTCTGTTTCCGTGATAATGATAAATTACCAAAACAAAAGCAAAGGAAATAATTTGTGCAACCATAATTCGGACGATTTGTAATTCGTCTGTACCATTTAGTGAAACGACATGTAGCATGTTTGTAGCAACAGTATTATTAAACAGGTGTTCTCCAAGTCCAGCCCATATATTTCCTGTTATTCGATAAAGAAGTCCCCATTTGATTCCCATAATTCCGGCAAGGATACTATAACCGATGCCCATCATGACCATTGCCGCAAATGACATCTCTCCATTCACATAGCTTCTGATCGGCATCACTACGTGCCAAATACCAAATAAAAATGCTGCAATAAAATTCGCTTGCATAAATGGTTTTGTATCGGAAAGCGTTTTAATAAACAGACCACGAAAAACACCTTCCTCCATCAATACATTGACGATATTGAATAGTACACATAGTAAAAAGAAAACGAAACCGGTATTTTTTATTTGAGAGCCGGTTAAAGAAAAACTGCTGATATATATTTCTAAATGTGCCGGATCGCCTTGCAAAGCTAAAATTGCCAATTCTAAACTAAACGAAACAGAAAAGCAAATGCTTCCTAATAGCAGCCCTTTCAAAATACTTCTTCCGAAACTGTTTCTTTGAAATCCAATATCGCTCCATGAAAGCCCTATCCTTTTCAATGCCAACGCCAGCATGATGATTCCGGCTGCTTTATGAAGCACATTTTCACCAATAGCCGTTTTATCTGTTTCGATCAGAAAATATTCTACAAACCTTGCCGATAAACAAAGCGAGAATATCGCAATACACAAGTTATTGGGACCGTATTTTATTCTTCCTTCCATATAGTTACCTCGATCAACTCCGATTTATCACGCAGGGTGTCATATCGGTAAGTCCCCTCAGCTTCCCTTCTTTAACAGGTACAGGTTTTTATCCTCGCAGAAGTTTTTGATGTTGTAGAGCACCAGCAGCTCCGTGGCGCCCATTTCCCGGGCGTAAGATGCCACGTCGCCCCGGAAGGCGCGCAGGTCGATGAGGTCCACCCGCTCCACATCCGTGGCGGCGAACTGGGCCAGGCAGTTGGCGAAGGAATCCTTGACGATCAGCAGCCGCCTGCCGTTCGCCGCGCCGCCTTGGATGGTGATGAGCGGCTGGTTGCCGTTCAAATACACGGCATAGGGGTCGGCGCTGTTTAGATGCTCCTCGAACAGCAGGCCGTCCCTCTCCTTTTCATCCCCGTTCTGGGTGAGTTTCAGCGGCTGCCCGCCGTCGTAGGAAAACAGCGTGTCCGCAGGCAGGCCCGGCAGGCCGACCGCCGCCCAGCCCGTGCCGTAGAACGTATCGCTCAAGGGCCTTTCTTCGTATTCCCCCAGGGGCAGGGCGTCGATGCCGTTTTGTTCCGCATAGGCGGCCCAGGCGTATGCGGCCCCCAGGCTCGTCCAGTGGTGGTCGGTCTTAAAGTAGATATCCTCGTTCTTATGGGCCAGCAGGGCGGGCCGCAGGTCCAATAAGGAGAAGGCGCGGCCCTTCGCGCTGTCGTAGAGGGGGGAGAGATCGTCCTCCATGCCGCCGTAGGGCAGGGCCTCGGGGTAGATCTCCGCACTGCCCGGCGCAAGGGCCAGCGTCACGGGCACGTCCAGGGAGGCGGCCAGCGCCTCCACATAGGAAAGGTTCTTCTCCATGTCCTCCTGGTTTAGACCCCGCTGCGCCTGCAAAAGGCGGCCGTCCCCCACGTAAAATGACGCGAACTCCCGCTGCCCAAGGCAGAAGGAGAGGCCCGCGTTCAGGCTCGCCAGGCCGTCCCGCAGGGGGAGCTGGTCGGAAAAGTAGGTCTCCAGCTCCTGCATGTACCGGCCCGAAAGCAGGCCGGCGGCGCTGAATGTGGGCCTTTGCTGCAGGCCGCGCCGCTCCCGCTCGGAGACGTAGCGGTCCGGCAGCAGGAGGGAAAGAAACGAGGGCAGGACCAGCAGCGCCGTGAACAGCACGGCCGCGGCCCCTGCAAGGCTTACCTTTCGCATTGGGGAGCCTCCTCTCATAAGGGGAGTTGTTCAAAGGTCAGAAGCGGAAATACAGGAAGGGATCATAGCCGCCCGAGGCCACCGACGCGATGGACAAAAGCAGCAGCGCCGCCATGGCCAGCAGCCGCAGCGCGCCCGCGGCCTTCTCGCCCATGCGTTTTGCACACATTCCCCACAGCCGCGCGGGCAGGGGCGAGGCGGCCAGGGCCATGAGCGGCAGCAGCGGCCACAGGCTGCGGAAGCGGTAGAGGAAGCCGCCGGAAAGCAGCGGCGCGCCCGCGAACATGCGCAGGAGGTACTGCCCGCCCTCCCGAGCGCTGTCGAAGGCGAACAGCGTCCAGCCCACCAGCGTGACCAGCAGCGTGTAGGCCCAGCCGACGGCCCTGGGGGCCCTTTGCAGCCGCTTTCCCAGCCAGAGCTTCTCCAGGGCAAGGAAGGCGAAATAATACAGCCCCCACAGCGCGAAGTTCCAGCCCGCCCCGTGCCAAAGGCCCGTGAGCAGCCAGGTGATGAGCAGGTTCAATATTTGCCGCTTGAGGCCTTTGCGGTTGCCGCCCAAGGGGATGTAGACGTAATCGCGGAACCAGGCGGACAGGCTCATGTGCCACCTGCGCCAAAACTCGGTGACGCTGGTGGAGGCGTAGGGGTGGTCGAAGTTCTCCGGGAAGGTGAAGCCCAGCATGCGGCCCAGTCCCACGGCCATGTCCGAATAGCCGGAAAAGTCGAAGTAGATTTGGAAGAAGAAGCAGACGATCCCGAGCCACGCCGCCGCCGCGCCCAGATCAGAAAAGGCGGTCTGCCGGATGTTCTCGAAGGCCTGCCCCGCCGCGTTGGCAAGGAGCAGCTTCTTGGAGAGCCCGACGGTAAAGCGCCAGGCGCCGTCCGAATAGTCCCGCAGCGTGGCGCGGCGGTCGAGCAGGGAGTTCTCGATGTCCGAATAGCGCACGATGGGCCCGGCTACCAGCTGGGGGAACATGGACACGAAGGCCGCGAAGGCGATGAAGTCCCTCTGGGCGCGGACGCGGCCGCGGTACACGTCGATGGTGTAGCTCATGGTCTGGAAGGTATAAAAGGAGATGCCGATGGGCAGCCGCAGCTGCGGCACGGGGAGCTGCAGGCCCGTAAGCGTATTGAAGGAGGAAACGAACAGGCCCGCGTACTTGAACGCCCCGAGCAGGGAGAGGTTCACAAAGAGAGATAACCCCAAGGCCCATTTGGCCCCGGTCCGCCCGCGCTGACTTTCCGCCAGCAGGCCGCAGAGGTAGTCGGCCACGGAGGAAAAGAGCAGGAGCAGCACGTACACCGGCTCGCCCCAGGCGTAAAAGACGAGGCTGCACAAAAACAGCGCGGCGTTCTTCCAGCGGCCCGGCGCAAGGGCGTTGAGGGCTAAGGCCAGGGGCAGGAAGTAAAACAAAAAGGCGGCGCCGCTGAACACCATACGGGAGCGCCTCCTTTCCAAATTTTAAGTAGTGCTGTGTCAAGAGAAGGCCGGGGCGTGCGCCTCGGCCTTATTTGATCGCCGCTTACTTGAACAGGGCGTCCACCGCGTCCACGGCCAGGAGCACCTGCTCCTCGGCGAAGGCGGCGGCCTCCTCATCCGTCTCGGAGGTATCGTCCGGCGCGCCCACCATCAGCAGGCACACGTAATCGCCGTGGCGCACCACCTTGGCGGCATTGGCCTTGGCCATGCTCATGGGGTAGAAGCTCACCTGGGCCTTGATCTCGTCCAGAGCGTCCAGCACGTCCGTCTCCACGTCCGCGCCCTTGCCCTCCTTGGCCTTTAAGATCAGCACGCGGTCGGCCTGCAGGCTGATCATGGGCATCTCGCCCGCGAAGGCGTCCACCTGTGTAAGGTCGATCCCCAGCACGTCGGTGATGTACGTTTCGTCCATGGCGCTGTCGGGCAGGTAGTTGTCGCCGTAGGCCTCACGCACCGCGTCCAAGATCTCCTCCGGCGTGTAGTCGGGGGTGGGAGCGCCCGCGCAGGCGGTGAGCAGCAGGAACAAAAGCGCGTAGAGCAGGGCAGAGATCCTCTTGATCGTCTTCATGGGAAATGCACCGTCCTATTTTGTCATTCAGGGGGACTTTTCTCCCCTTTTGTTTTTCCGTTCCCCTTAGACGGCGAAAGCCCGCCGCCGGTTCCCTTATTTTATAGGTCTTTCAAAAGATAGCCCTTTTCATCCAGCGCCCGCTCGATCCTGTCCAGCGTTTCCTCGTCCGGGGCCAGCAGAGTGTGCAGGTGCACGCCGCCGGTCAGCCGGGAAAGGGGCTCCATTCCGCTCTCCCGCAGGCTCTGGGCAAAGCGCAGGGCCCGGGCCTCGGTGCCGATCAGCAGGGGCGAGCGGAACTCGCCGTACAGCTTGTGCTCGATGGAAACATCCTCCACCGTGCCCCCTAAGCGCACCACGGTCATCAGCTCGTCCAGCAGGGCGTCCTCGCCCAGATGGCAGGCCGCGATCACCCGCCGCGCGCCCGAATGGGCCTTAGGCGGCAGGAGGTAGCCCGCGGGCGTTGCGTAGATGGCCGCGCCCTCTGCGCGCAGCAGGGCCACGTCGCCCACGATCACCTGCCGGCTCACCTTGAGCCTTTGGGCCAGCTCGCCGCCGGTGATGGGGCCGCCGGCGTCCTCTAAGGCCTTTAGGAGCTGCCGCCTTCTCGTCCTTGCGTCCATGTGTGATACTCCTTGAAGGTCAGCGGCGGTCGCGGCTGGCGATGCCGTAGAGCCGCAGGAACTGGGCGATGGACATGAGCGCCGCCGCGATGTAGGTGGAGGCCGCCGCGGTGAGCACCTTCCGCGCGCCGGGCAGCTCGTCCCGGGTGAGCAGGCCCGTGCTCTCCAGCGCGTTCAGGGCCCGGGAGGAGGCGTTCAGCTCCACGGGCAGCGTGATCAGCTGGAACACCACGCCGAAGAAGTACAGGGCCGCCCCGATCATCGCCAGCTGGGAAAAGCTCATGAGCAGCCCGATGATGAACAGGGGCATGGACAGGTTGGAGGCCAGGTTCACCATGGGCACCAGGGAATTGCGCATCCGCAGGGGCAGGTATTCCTGGTCGTGCTGCATGGCGTGGCCGCACTCGTGGGCCGCGACGCCCAGCGCCGCGATGGAGGCGGAGTTCATCACCCCGTCGGACAAACGCAGCGTCTTTGTCTTGGGGTCGTAGTGGTCGGACAGGCCCGCCCGGCCGCTGCGCTCTATGCGCACGTCGTAGATGCCCGCCTGGGAAAGCAGCGCCTGCGCCGCCTGCGCGGCCGTGACGCCGCTCATGGCGTGCACGGCGGAATACTTTTTATACTGCTTCTGCACGGCGGACTGGGCGAGCACGCCCAGCACGGCGGCCAGCAGCACGAGAAGCAGGGATCCATTCATCCCGTAACCGTAATACCCATAGGGGAAAAACATCTTGTGTCGGCAGCTCCTTTCTTAAAAGAAACGCGGTTATCCAAAAAATCGTTTTGACCTCCCTTCCATCATACCACAGACTTCTTTTTACTTCAACGTACCTCCAGACATCTTTCGGGCCTTGCTGCAACGCAAACGCGGAGGGGCTCGTTCAAATACGGGGCGGTAAAAAAGGGTATCCCTCTTTTTTTCGCCCCGCCGCATTGCAATACGGAACGGGAACTGTTATACTGATTGGTGACGATCGAATGGGGCCCTTCTCTTTAAAAAAGGGCCGTGAAGAAGGTGTTTCCTTGCTGGGCTTCTTCCCGACGGACGCTCCCCTGTCCCCGCAGAGGGCGCGCCTTTTGAACCCCGTGCAGCTGGCCTTTGCGGGCGACACGGTGTTCGATCTGTACGTGCGCACCCGCCTGCTGCTCGTTTCTCCCACGGCCCCCAAGCAGATGCACCGCGCCGCCGTGGCGCAGGTCAACTGCGCGGCCCAGGCGCGGGCCCTGCTGGCGCTGGAGCCCCTGCTCACCGAGGAGGAAGCGGACGTCTGCCGCCGCGGCCGCAACGCCCACTCCCGCCCGCCCCGCAACGCCGACCCCGCCGATTACGCCCACGCCACCGGCCTGGAGGCCCTGCTGGGCTTTCTGTATCTGAGCGGCCAGGAGGAGAGGCTCGCCTTCCTGCTGGACCGCGCCCTAAGCTCCCTCTGATCTTAATCCCCGCCAATAAATATAAGGAGGACCCGCTCCATGCCCGAAGTACAGCTGCATGTGGAACTGCTCGCCTACACGCCGGACCCGGAGAAGCTCATCTCCACGGCCTCGCGCACCTGCTATTCCGCCAAGGATCTGGACGCCCTGCGCGAGATGGCAGAAAAGCGCGACAACGGCCCCTACATCCGCGGGGTGCTGGGCAGCGGCCACACTTCCGTGATCGAGCACGCCAGCTTCACCTTTGGCATCGAGGGCGTCTCCCGCACGCTGCTGGCCCAGATCACCCGGCACAGGCTGGCCAGCTTCTCCGTGCAGTCCCAGAGGTACGTCTCCCAAGAGGGACAGGCCCTGTTCGACTACTGCCTGCCCCCGCGCATCCGCGCCCTTGGGCCGGAGGCGGTCGAGCGCTTCCGGGAGCAGATGCAGACCATACAGGACTGGTACGACGAGTGGTCCCATCTTTTGGGCGAAAACAGCGCCGAGGACGCCCGCTTCGTGCTGCCTGGCGCGGCGGCCACCCGCATCGTGATGACCATGAACGCCCGGGAGCTTTTGCACTTCTTCTCCCTGCGCTGCTGCAACCGCGCCCAGTGGGAGATCTGCGAGCTGGCCAACCGCATGCTGGACCTGGTCTACCCCCTGGCCCCCACCATCTTCGAGAACGCGGGGCCTTCCTGCCTGCGGGGTCCCTGCCCCGAGGGCAAGCGCAGCTGCGGCCGGGCGGCCGAGGTGCGGCAGCGCCACGAGAGGAGGCGTTCCCATGGAGAAGAATAGGAGGCCGATTCCCGAAACGCCGGAGAACCTGCTGGTGGGCCGCAACCCCATCCGCGAGGCGCTGCGCTCCGGCAGGGCCATCGACAAGCTGCTGGTGGCAAAGGGCGAGAACTCCGGCTCCATGCGGGAGCTGCTCGCCATGGCCAGGGAGAGAAAGATCCCCGTGCAGGAGGTGGACCGCCGCCGCCTGGACGAGCTGGCCGCCGCCCATCAGGGCATAGCCGCCGTGACGCCGCCCTTCCCCTACGCGACGCTGGACGACATACTGGCCGTGGCGGCGGAGAAAAACGAGCCGCCCTTCGTGGTGCTGCTGGATTCCATCACCGATCCCCACAACTTGGGAGCCATCCTGCGCTCCTGCGAGTGCCTGGGCGCCCACGGCGTGGTGATCCCCGAGCGCCGCGCCGCCACGCTGACCCCCGCCGCGGTGAAGGCCTCCGCCGGGGCCGCGGAGTGGGTGAAGCTGGCCAAGGTGAAAAACCTGGTCAGGGCCATGGAGGAGCTGAAGGAGAAGGGTCTCTGGCTCTACGCCGCGGACATGGACGGCACGCCCGTGGAGCGGGCGGACCTGAAGGGGCCCTTGGGCCTTGTGATCGGGGCCGAGGGCGAGGGCGTTTCCCACCTGGTGCGCGAGCGCTGCGACGGCGCGGTCTCCATTCCCCTAAAGGGCCGCATCTCCTCGCTCAACGCCTCCGTGGCCGCGGGCATCCTGCTGTACGAGGCGGCGAAGCAGCGGTGTTCCTGATCGTGGACGGCTACAACATCATAGGCGCGTGGCCGGAGTTCCAGGGGATCGAGGACCTGTCCCTTTCCAGGGACAAGCTGATCCATTCCCTGGCGGACTACGCGGGCTACACCGGCCACCAGGTGACGCTGGTGTTCGACGGCTACGCGGGCAGCAGGCTCGCGCCCACCGTGGAGCAGGTCTTCGGCATCACCGTGGTCTACACCCGCCAGCACGAGACGGCCGACCACTACATCGAGCGGGCCGTGGACGTGTTTCTGGACGGCGTTCCCCGCTACGCCCACGCGGACGTGCGCGTGGCCACCAATGACGCCCTGGAGCAGTCGGTGATCCTCTCCCGCGGGGCGGTGCGCATGTCCGCCGCGGAGCTCAGGCGCGAGATGCAGAACGCCCGCAGGAAGCGCAACCGCGAGCAGAGCGAACAGAAAAAGGTGAAGGCGGCCACCTTCGAGGACAGGCTGACCCAGGCGCAGCGAGAGTATTTGGAAAGGATCAGGCGTGGACATGACGATCAATGATTGGGACGAGCCGGAGATGCCCCCCGAACAGGAGGGCCGCTTCGCCGGGCTGGAGGACGAGCAGATCGTGGAAATGGCGGGCGACGGGGACGAGCAGGCGCTGGAGTTCCTGCTGAACAAGTACAAGAACTTCGTCCGCTCCAAAGCCCGCAGCTATTTCCTCATCGGCGCGGACCACGAGGACATCGTGCAGGAGGGGATGATCGGCCTGTTCAAGGCCATCCGCGACTTCCGCGAGGATAAGCTAAGCTCCTTCCGCGCCTTCGCGGAGCTGTGCATCACCCGCCAGATCATCACCGCCATCAAGACCGCCACCCGGCAGAAGCACATCCCCCTTAACTCCTACGTCTCCCTGAACCGGCCCATCTACGACGAGGAGTCCGACCGCACCCTGTTGGACGTGCTGGCCGAGGGCCGCGTGGTCAGCCCCGAGGAGCTGCTCATCAGCCGCGAGGACTATTCCAGCATCGAGGACCGCATCGGCCAGGTGCTCTCCGACCTGGAACAGCAGGTGCTGCGCGCCTACCTGGACGGCAAGAGCTACCAGGAGATCGCCAAGGACCTAGGGCGGCACGTAAAGTCCATCGACAACGCCCTGCAGCGCGTCAAGCGCAAGCTGGAAAAGGCGCTGGATCTATAAATCAACAACGACAGGGGCGGCAGGGAGCCGCCTCTGTTTCTTTGCCCTTCATCTTTTAACTTGCGCGGGAAGGCCGCTTGCTGTATGATGGTAGGCAGAGAGGGCGGGCGACCCGCTCCCCCTTTCGCCCTTTTCTGACGGCAAAGCGCGGCTGAACCATAAGTCACAGGGTCTGGATGCCGATATGCGGGCGCCTGTTTTTTTGCGCCCCAAAAATGACGTGATAAGTAAAGCCGCTTTCCCTGTTTTGCCGCTTATGAAAAGGCGAAAAGAGGGAAGGCGGCTTTTCTCTGCCCGATCTTAAAAAAACCCAAGCTGACGGGGAAGCCATGCCTGACCCGAAAGAAAGGATGAGAAGAGACATGTACCGTTACGACCCCAAATCCCTGATCGCGGACGAGTTCATCAACCACGAGGAGATCGTGGAGACGCTGGCCTATGCGGACGCCCACAAGGACGATTTGAAGCTGGTGGACGAGATTCTTAACAAGGCCGAGGAGCGCAAGGGCCTGTCCCACCGGGACGCCTCCGTCCTGCTGGCCTGCGAGGACCCGGAGCGGGTCCAGCGGATGTACGCGCTGGCCAAGCAGATCAAGAAGGATTTCTACGGCAACCGCATCGTGATCTTCGCGCCCCTGTACCTGTCCAACTACTGCGTCAACGGCTGCGTCTACTGCCCCTACCACATGAAGAACAAGCACATCCCGCGCAAGAAGCTCACCCAGGAGGAGGTCGAGCGCGAGGTGATCGCCTTGCAGGACATGGGGCACAAGCGCCTGGCCATCGAGGCGGGCGAGGACCCGAAGATGAACCCCATCGAGTACATTTTGGAGTGCATTAACACCATCTACTCCATCAAGCATAAGAATGGCGCCATCCGCCGCGTCAACGTGAACATCGCCGCCACCACGGTGGAGAACTATCGCAAGCTCAAGGAAGCCGGCATCGGCACCTACATACTCTTCCAGGAGACCTACCACAAGGAGAGCTACCTGCAGCTACACCCCACCGGCCCCAAGCACGACTACAACTACCACACCGAGGCCATGGACCGCGCCATGCAGGGCGGCATCGACGACGTGGGCCTGGGCGTGCTCTTCGGGCTGGAGATGTACCGCTACGAGTTCGCCGGGCTGCTCATGCACGCCGAACATTTGGAGGCCGTGCACGGCGTGGGCCCGCACACCATCAGCATGCCGCGCATCAAGCACGCCGACGACATCGACCCCAGCGCCTTCGACAACTCCATCTCCGATGAAATTTTCGCCAAGCTCTGCGCCTTGGTGCGCATCGCCGTGCCCTACACCGGCATGATCATCTCCACCCGCGAGAGCCAGGCGGTGCGCGAGATGGTGATCCCCTTGGGCGTTTCCCAGATCAGCGGCGCGTCCCGCACCTCCGTGGGCGGCTACGCCGAGGACGAGCGGCCCCACGACACCGAGCAGTTCGACGTCTCCGACCAGCGCAGCCTGGACGAGGTGGTCCGCTGGCTGATGGAGCTGGGCTACATCCCCTCCTTCTGCACCGCCTGCTACCGCGAGGGCCGCACCGGCGACCGCTTCATGTCCCTGTGCAAGGCCGGGCAGATCCAGAACTGCTGCCACCCCAACGCCCTGCTGACCTTAAAGGAGTTCCTGATGGACTACGCGAGCGAGGAAACGAAAGCCATCGGCGAAAAGCTGATCGAGGCGGAGCTTTACAACATCCCCAAGGACAAGGTGCGTGAGGTTTGCAAGGACCACCTGGACAAGATCGCCCAGGGCCTGCGCGACTTCCGCTTCTAGAAGGAGGGAGCGCCCGATGAGCATGAATCAGAGTCCCAGCGCCGTGCGCGTGCACATCGCCTTCTTCGGCCGCCGCAACGCGGGCAAGTCCAGCCTGCTCAACGCCGTCACGGGCCAGAGGCTGGCGGTGGTCTCCGACGTGCCCGGCACCACCACCGACCCGGTGCAGAAGGCCATGGAGCTGCTGCCCTTGGGGCCGGTGGTCGTGATCGACACCCCCGGCTTCGACGACGAGGGCGAGCTGGGCAGCCTGCGCGTGGAAAAGACCCGGCAGGTCCTGGCCAAAGCCGACCTGGCCGTGCTGGCCGCGCCCGCGGACAGACCGCTGGGGGAGCCCGAACGGGCCCTGCTCGAGCTGTTTGAGCAGAGGAAGCTGCCCTATCTCATCGCCCGCACCAAGGCGGACCTTTTGAAGGACATCCCGCAGGCCGGCGAGCGGGAGCTGTACGTGAGCGCCAAAGAGGGCCTTAACATCCGTGAACTCAAGGAGCGGCTGGCCGCCCTGCGGCCCACGACGGAGGAAAAGCGCCTGCTGGCGGGGCTTGTAAAGCCCAAGGACCTGGTGGTGCTGGTCACGCCCATCGACGAGGCCGCGCCCAAGGGCCGCATGATCCTGCCCCAGCAGCAGGTGCTGCGCGACGCGCTGGACTACGGCGCGGTGGCCGTGGTCACCCGGGAGTTGGAGTTAAAGGAAGCGCTGGCCGCCCTGGGCAGGCCGCCGGCGCTGGTCGTCACCGACAGCCAGGCCTTCGCCGTGGCCGCCCGCGAGACCCCGCCGGAGGTGCCGCTGACCTCCTTCTCCATCCTCATGGCCCGCTTTAAGGGCCTGCTGGACACCGCGGTGGAGGGCGTGCGCGCCTTGGACCGCCTGCGGGACGGCGACAGGGTGCTGATCGCCGAGGGCTGCACCCACCACAGGCAGTGCAACGACATAGGCACCGTGAAGCTCCCCCGCTGGATCCGGCAGCACTGCGGCGCAGAACCCATCTTCGAGACCGTCTCCGGCACGGAGTTCCCGGAGGATTTGTCGCCCTACAAGCTGGTGCTGCACTGCGGCGGTTGCATGCTCAACGAGCGGGAGGTACTCTCCCGCATGGAGCGCGCCGTCGACCAGGGCGTGCCCATCACCAATTACGGCACCGCCATCGCCCATATGCACGGCATACTGCGGCGCAGCCTGTCCGTGTTCCCCCATCTGGCCGCCCGCCTGGACGAGCGGGAGGACTGAAAGACCCATCAAAGGGAAGGAGAAGCTAAAGCCCATGGAAGAAAACAGCCGCGTGGCCGTGAGCGCCATCATTGTCTCCAACATGGATTCCGTGGCCCAGCTCAACGCCATACTGCACGAGTACGGCCCCTACATCATCGGCCGCATGGGCCTGCCCTACCGGCAGAAGGGCATCTCCATCATCAGCATCGCGCTGGACGCGCCACAGGATGTGATCTCCGCCCTGACAGGTCGCATCGGCAGGCTGCCGGGCGTCAACACCAAGACCGCCTACGCAAGCCTGTAAGGCCCCCTATGCAAAGACGCTCCGGCGATATTCGCCGGAGCGTCTTTTGTGCCCCGCTCGACCGACCGAAGCGGAGAGGTGGACCTCCCTGCGTTTGGGTGGTACAATGGGGGAGAGGGAACGGCCGGCCGTTCGGCGCTTAGAGCGATCGGAATACACCTTGGAGGATACCTGCATCCAAAAAGCGGTCATGGACTATGTGATCGACAAAGAGGACGGGATCTGCTACATTTACAGCGGGAAGCTCTCCGTTTTGCCGCACGATCTTGAAAGCAGGAAGGCCAGCCCTTATCTCGCGGCGATCAAGCTGCTTTCGGAATACAAGTCCGCAAAAGAGAAACTCAAATTTGTGGCGGACTGGCTGGAGGAAACGGGAGGCACGCGAAAACGACTGCACGGAGCGCAAACGCGCTTGATCGAAAAGCTGCGATAGAGCGATGTTTTTGTGGGAGGGAATGCCGTGAACAAATACGACCTGGACCGGGAATTGGGAAGGATCGCCAGGATCAAGATGCCGAACGCCCCGGCGCTTCTGCCCCTGATGAACGGGATCATCGGCCTTTCCAAATGCCGCTCGGACGGCGACGTAACTGTCACCCGGCACAGGACGCCAGGCTATGGCGGCGCGCTCCTTGATACATTGGTGATCGAGCCCGCCCGTTACGCGGGGAAGCTGCCCTGCATGGTGCTGTTTCACGGCGGGGGCTTTGTGTTGAAGGCCTCCTTTGCCCACCACAGCATGGCGAAAAGATATGCCTTGGACCTGCCGTGCAGGGTCGTCTATACCGACTACCGCCTGGCGCCGAAATACCCGTTCCCCGTCCCGGCGGAGGACTGCTACTGCACATATCAATGGGCGCTTGAGCAGGCCGGCGGCGCGCCCGTCGTCGTCGCGGGGGACAGCGCGGGCGGCGCCCTCGCCCTGGCCGTGATGCTGATGGCAAGGGATCGGAAAATGCGCATGCCGGATGCCGCGCTGCTCATCTACCCGGTCACGGACAGGCGGATGGTGACCGATTCCGTGAGGAAATATGCGGACGCCCCGGTCTTTGACGCGGAGCTGTCCAAAATGATGTGGAAAGCGTATCTTAGGAGAGGGCTGCCGGAGAGGATCGAGTACGCCTCACCTCTGGAAGCGGCGTCCTTTGCGGGCTTTCCGCCCACGTACATAGAGGTCGCGCAGTTCGACGCGCTCCGCGACGAGGGAGCGCTGCTGTGTGAAAAGCTGCGGGCGCAGGGGATACCCGCCGAACTGCACGAGGTCAAGGGCGCCTGTCACGGGTTTGAAACGGCCATAAAGAGCGAACTGCTGAAGACTTGTGTGGAGAGAAGGGTGGAGTGGCTCAAAAAGGCTTTAGCTTGACGGGGAAGGGTGCGGGTGGTATACTTATGGTTAGCATAATCTAACTTAAAGGAGATGTTCCCATGTACAGGATGACGCTGCAGGTGGAGGGCATGGCCTGCCCCATGTGCGAGAGCCACATCAACGACGCGGTGCGCCGCGCCTTCGCGGTGCGCAAGGTCAGCTCCTCCCGGGTAAAGAAGTGCACGCAGATCGTGAGCGACGAGAAGCTGGACGAGCGGGCGGTGATGGATGCGATCAACGCCACCGGCTATCAGGTGCTCTCCGCCCACACCGAGCCCTACGAGAAGAAGGGTTTCTCTCTGTTCCGCCGCTGAGGGGCAAACGCGGGCTTTCTCCCTTGCGCCGCGCCGTGCCTATGCGGTATACTTCCGTCAGGATACCCGATACAAGGAGGTCATCGCATGCGGATCGAAACGCGGCGCTTTTCCTGTGAGCGGGACGGCCTCACTATCCGCGGCCGGGAGCTGCGGGGCGAGGGCGAGAGGCTGCCCATCGCCATACTGTCCCACGGCTTTATGTCCAACATGCGCTCGGCGCGGGCCTACGCCGTACAGCTGGCCGCGCTGGGCTACGCGGCCTACATCTTCGACTTCTGCGGCGGCTGCACGCAGGGCACCAGCGACGGGCCGACCACGGAGATGACCGTGCTCACCGAGGTGGAGGACTTAAAGGCCGTGGTCGCCTACGCCCGCTCCCTGCCCGGCAACGACCCGGAGCGGGTGCTGCTGCTGGGGATGAGCCAGGGCGGCTTCGTGAGCGCGCTGGCTGCCGCGGAACTGGGCAAGGCGGTCGAGGGGCTGGTGCTACTCTACCCCGCCTTCTGCATACCCGACGACGCGCGGGCGGGGAAGATGCTCGCCTTCCGCTTCGACCCTGAACACATCCCGGAGACCATCTCCGACGGCCGCTGCACGATCGGCAGGGAATACCCCGCCTGCATGCAGGGCTTCGACCCCTACGCGGTCATCGGGCGCTACCGGGGGCCGGTGCTGCTCGTGCACGGCGACGCCGACGACTGCGTGGACATCCGCTATTCCGTCTTGGCTGCTGAGGCCTACGAGCAGGCGGCCCCGAGGCGCTGCGACTTCGTGCGTCTGGAAGGAGCCGGGCATGGCTTCGACGCCCGGGAGGACCGCGTCTTTCTGGACGCGCTGCGCCCCTTTTTGCAGGGCAAGCACCTGCTCTTGAGTGTGGACGTGGAGCTGACGGGCTTTGAGCGCCTTTGCCGCCCGCGTGAGACCGTGCAATACCTGCCCTTCACCGGGGAAAGTCAGACGCCCTGGTTCCGCGGCGCGGTGGAGCCCGGCGCCTGCGACAGGCAGGAAAAGCGGCCGGGCTGGCCCTGGCACTGCCGCGCGGACTATTACCTTACGGGCGAGGACTATACCGGCGCGCCTTGCCGCCTGCACGTGGTCAACGAGGACAAGGGGCAGGGCTGGCGGCCGAGCGTGCGGGCTGGCGGCGGCGCGCTCTCCTTCCTGGCGGACGCGCAGCCGGAGACGGTCGTAGAAAACAGGCCCAAAGGCCCGCTGGTGCGCATATTCGCCCGCGTTCCCTGAAAAACGGACAAATTTTCCCCTGCGCCGCGTTCCCCGCGGCCGGGGGAATTTTTATGCGGCGAAAAATTTTTTGCAAAAGGTGTTGACACGCTGTCAGAAGGATGCTATGCTTAGAGACGCTGACAGGTCGTCAGAATATGTGACCCGTCATCGCGGAAAGGGAGAAAAACAGATGCCGAAGGGATCGCCGGAGCTGACGGAGGCGCGGCGGGAGGAGATCGTGAACGCCTGCGAAAAGCTCTACCAGACGATGAGCTTTAAGGAGATCACCATGGGCCAGATCGGCAGGGCCACCAGCTTTACGCGCACCTCCATCTACAACTACTTCCAGACGAAGGAAGAAATCTTCTTAGCGCTCCTAAAGCGCGAGTACGAGCTTTGGATCGCCTCGCTCAAGAAAACCATGGCGGAGGTCCCGGCCATGACGAAGGACGAGTTCGCCTCCATGCTGGCCCATTCCCTGGAGGAGCGGGCGCAGCTGCTGAAGATCCTCTCCATGAACCACTACGACATGGAGACTGGCAGCCGGCCGGAGCATTTGGAGGCGTTCAAGGTCGCCTACGGCGCCTCCATCCGCGCGGTGATGGACTGCCTGACGCAGTATTTCCCTGAGATGAGCATCCGGCAGAAGCAGGACTTCATCTACACCTTTTTCCCCTTCCTGTTCGGCATTTACCCCTATACCTACGTGACCCCAAAGCAGCGGGCGGCGATGGAGGAGGCGGGCGTCAACTACGTGTTCATGTCCATCTACGAGATCAGCTTCCACTGCATAAGAAAACTGCTGGGAGACTAAAACGAAAAAGGAGAGAAAACCTATGAGCAAGACATTGGTCGCGTATTTCAGCGCCAGCGGGACCACGGCGCAGGTCGCAAAGGAACTGGCAAAGGCCGCGGGTGCGGAGCTCTATGAGATCAGGCCCCAGGTGCCCTACACAAAGGCGGACCTTAACTGGATGGACAAAAAGTCCCGCAGCTCTATCGAGATGAACGATAAGTCCAGCCGCCCCGCGCTGGCCGACAAGGATGCGAACATCGAGGCCTACGACACCATCCTGCTGGGCTTCCCCATCTGGTGGTACGTGGCCCCGACCATCATCAACAGCTTTTTGGAGAGCTATAACTTCTCCGGCAAGAAGATCGTGCTGTTTGCGACCTCCGGCGGCAGCGGCTTCGGCAGGACCGTGGCGGGACTGAAACCCTCCGTTGCGGCGGATGCTGAGATCGTAGAGGGCAGGCTCCTGAACGGCCGCCAGACGGAGAAGGACTTAAAGGCCTGGGCCGAGTCCGTCCTGTAAGGAGATACAAGGGCATGAAGTATGTTCGGCTCGGGAAAAGCGAGCTCACCGTCTCCCGCATCTGCATGGGCTGTATGGGCTTTGGCGACGCCGCCACGGGCCAGCACAGCTGGACGGTGGACGAGGAACAGACAAGGCGGATCATCCGGCGTGGCCTTGAGCTCGGGATCAACTTCTTCGACACCGCCATCGTCTACCAAAACGGCAGCAGCGAGCGCTATGTGGGCAAGGCGCTGCGGGATTTTGCCAAGCGGGATGAGGTCGTGCTCGCCACCAAGTTCACGCCCCGCACGCAGGCGGAGATCGACGCACGCGTCAGCGGGCAGAAGCACATTGAGAATTATCTGGACCAGAGCCTTCAGAACCTCGGGCTGGACCATGTGGACCTTTACATCTACCACATGTGGGACTACCACACGCCCATGGAGGAGATCATGGAGGGGCTGGACGCCGTCGTCAAGGCGGGCAAGGCGCGATACATCGGCATCTCCAACTGCTTCGCCTGGCAGCTGGCCAAGGCCAACTTCTACGCCCGCGAACACGGCCTCACGGAGTTCATCTCCGTGCAGGGGCATTACAACCTCATCGCCCGGGAGGAGGAGCGCGAGATGGCCCCCTTCTGCAGGGACCAGAACATCGCCATGACGCCGTACAGCGCGCTGGCCGGAGGGCGGCTCTCCAAGCGGCCCGGCGAGACGAGCAAGCGCCTCCAAGAGGATTCCTACGCCAAATTCAAATACGACGCCACCGCCGAGGCGGACGGGAAGATCATCGCCCGCGTGGCGGAGCTGGCCGAGAAGCGCGGCGTGTCCATGACGGAGGTGTCCCTTGCTTGGCTGCTGACGAAGGTGGCCTCGCCGGTGGTGGGAGCGACGAAGGGAACCCACGTGGAAGGCGCGGCGAAAGCGGTGGAGCTGGAGCTCACGCAGGACGAGATCGACTATCTGGAGGAGCTGTACGTGCCCCACGCGCTGGTGGGCGTGATGGCCCAGAACGGCAAGCAGAAGGCCGGAAACGTAGTGTAAAGGAGAAAAGAGACATGGAAAAGATCACGCAGACCGCGGGCAGGGACCAGCTGAGCACATTTGCCCCGGACTTTGCTCACTATAACGACGACGTTCTCTTTGGCGAGAACTGGAACAACCACGATATAGACCTAAAGACCCGCTGCATCGTCACCGTGGTGGCGCTGATGAGTTCGGGCATCACCGATTCGTCTCTCACCTATCATCTGGAAAACGCCAAGGCCCACGGCGTCACCCGCGCCGAGATCGCCGCCATAGTGACGCACGTCGGCTTCTACGTGGGCTGGCCCAAGGCCTGGGCGGTGTTCCGCCTGGCCAAGAACGTGTGGGACGAGAAGGAGCCCGCGCTGACCGAAAAGGACAGGTATCAGAACACCATCCTTTTCCCCATCGGCGCGCCGAACGACGGCTTCAAGCAGTATTTCAGCGGGCAGAGCTACCTGGCGCCGGTATCGAAGGAGCAGGTCGGCATCTTCAACGTGACATTCGAGCCGGGCTGCCGGAACAACTGGCATATCCACAACGCCGACAAGGGCGGCGGGCAGATCCTCATCTGCGTGGGCGGCCGCGGCTACTACCAGAAATGGGGCAAAGAGGCCGTGGAGATGAAGCCCGGCGACTGCGTGAACATCCCCGCGGGCGTCAAGCACTGGCACGGGGCCGCGCCGGACAGCTGGTTTAGTCATCTCGCTATTGAAGTTCCGGGGGAGAACGCCTCCAACGAATGGCTGGAGCCCGTGGACGAGAAGCAGTACGGAGGCCTGAAATGAGGAAGTTCACGGCTGCCCTGCTGGCGGCGCTGCTGGCCCTGACCCTCGCGGCCTGCGCCGCCGGGAACGAGGCATCGAAAAGCGTCGAAACGCCCATGAGCGCAACGGAGACCCCCGAAACGCCCGCTGCGCCTGCAGAAAGAAGCCCGGAGCCGGAAGAAATGCCGGAGCCCTCCTCCGCCGAGCCGGAACAGGAGATAGAACAGCCGAAGGGCGGCAAGATACTCGTTGCGTATTTTTCCGCCACCCACAACACGGAAGGCGTGGCGCAGAAGCTGGCCGAGGGGCTGAAGGCAGAGCTCTACCAGATCGTGCCGGAGGAACCCTATACCGAGGCTGACCTCAACTATGGCGATTCGGGCAGCCGCACTTCCGCGGAGATGGATGACCCGGACGCCCGCCCGGCCATCTCCGGCTCGGTGGAGAACATGGAGCAATACGACGTGGTGTTCATCGGCTACCCGATCTGGTGGGGAGAAGCACCGCGGATCCTGAGCACCTTCATCGAGAGCTATGACTTCACCGGCAAGACGCTCATTCCCTTCTGCACCTCCGGCAGCAGCGGCTTTGGCAGCAGCGATGCGGCGCTGCGCAAGGCCGCGGGCGGCGCTGTCTGGCTGGACGGCAGGCGCTTCCCCGCCGGAGCCTCCGCCGAGGACGTGATGGACTGGGCCAACAGCCTGGACTTGACTGCAAGCGGACAAGAATAGACAAATAAAGAGGCAAAGCAAAAGCCCCCCGCCGCGGGAAGTGCCTGCGGCAGGGGGCTTTTGGTGTTGTTTGCGTCTTGGTTCAAGCGTTCGCGCTCTCCGCGATCTGGCGGAGGGCCTGGCTCAGCTGGTCGGGGCAGGAGGTGCCGCCGCGGCACTGGATGCCCTGCGTTAAGCGGATGACTTCCTCGATGGGGCGGTTCTCGGCCAGGCGCGCCACGCCCTGGGTGTTGCCGCGGCAGCCGCCGACGAAGTTCACGTGCTTGACGATGCCGTCCTCCACCTCCAGCTCGATGGCGGTGGAACAGACGCCCTTGGTCATATAAACGGTCTTCATGTGTGGGTTTCCTCCTTCATGTGTTTAAAATGTATACCTTTGATTTGAAAGGTCACTTCTTTGCGGGGCTTTCCTCGTCCAAAGAGAGCAGGAGCTTGTACAGCAGGCGGTAGAGCTCCCTTGCCTCCTCGCCTTCCAGGTGCACGCAGCGGGCCAGCTGGCCGGGGACGGAGAGGGCCTTTTCCCGGAGCGCGGCGCCCTTCTCGGTGAGCTGCACCAGCAGCACGCGCTCGTCCTCCGCGCTGCGCTTCCTGCGCACATAGCCCTTCTGCTCCAGGCTCTTGAGCAGCGGCGTCAGCGTGCCGGAGTCCAGGTAGAGCCGCTGCCCCAGGGATTTGACGTTCAGCTCGCCCTGTTCCCAGAGCACCATCATGGCGATGTACTGCGTGTAGGTCAGGTCCAGCGCGTCCAGATAGGGGCGGTAGCGGCGAACGACCTCCTTGGAGCAGGCATACAGCGGAAAACACAGCTGGTTGTCCAGCTTCAGGCTGTCGTATCGGCGGTCGTCCATGCGTTTGGCCTCCAGGTCTCAAGTTTCAGAAGCGGATCTCCTTGGTCGGCTCGGTGAAGGAGCAGATGCTCGTCACGGCGTTCTTCAGGTAGTAGACCTCCGTGTTGCCGTCGCCGGGCTGGTAGCGGTCCTGCAGGGAAGGATAGGCCTCCAGCATGTGTGCCTGGGCTTCGATCCTCTCGTCCAGCACAGCCTCGGCGCTCAAGCGTATCCATTTTTCCCCGGCCATGCCGCTGATCTCGATGCGCGGGTCGGCCTTCAGCTGCCGGGCCACGGCCTTGGACTTGCCGGTCTGGATGTACAGCCTGCCCTCGAACAGGTCCACGGTGCCGAAGGGGCGCACGCGGGGCTGGCCATTCTCCACCGTGGCCAGATAGTACACGCCGCAGGCCTTGAGGAACTCATACACTTCCTGCATCTTTTCTTATCTCCACCTTTCCGTCTTCATCGCCGATACGGGAGGAAGGCGGCCCTTGCCGCTCCTCTCTTTCCCCGCATCATATACAATTTCGACGCGCATTCCTCCCTTTCCTGCCGCCCCCGGCCCTACCGCATCCGGCTCAAACACCCTTTTTCCATCAAAAATACCTCGTCCGCGACGGACTCGACGTCGCCCGGTATGTGGCTGGAGAGTAGGATCGTCGTCTTTTTCGCCTTTTCCTCGGTCAGGACCGCGAGCACATCCTCCACGCCCTCCCGGTCGATCCCGTTCATGGGCTCGTCCAGGATTAAAATGTCCGGCTCCTCCATCAGCGCCTGCGCCAGGGCCAGCCTCTGCCGCATGCCCGTGGAATATTTGCGCACGGCCTTGGGCTCCTTCGGGTCCAGCCCCACGCGCAGCATCGTCCTTTGGATGTCCTCCCGGCCGATCCTGCCGCGAAGGGAGGCCAGCATCTCCAGATTGGCAAGGCCGGAAAAGCTCTCGATGAAGCCGGGCGCGTTGATGATGAAGCCCACCTCCTGCGGAAAGTCCACGTCCCGGCCCACGACCCTGCCGCCCACCGTCACGCGGCCCCGGTCCAGCGTCAGGAAACCGCAGATGGCCTGGAACAGCATGCTCTTGCCCGAGCCGTTCCTGCCCACGATCCCGTAGGCCTTCCCCTTTTCAAAGTTTACGGTGATGTCGTTAAGGATCCGCTGGCCGCCCAGCGTCTTGCAGGCGTTTTCCACGCAGATCGCCATGGGTTTACCGTTCATCGAAACATCCTCCTTTTGATCCCGCTTCCCTTTTGTGAAAAAGAAATGCAAACAGCAGCAAATAATGAACGCCGAATAGACCGAAAAGCGCCAGAGGCCCGGCGCAGCCCTCGCCGCCCAACAGCCGGGTCCTCAACGCAAAGCAAAAGCCATAGGGCAGGACGAAGCAGAGGGGATAAAAGACAAGCGACATAACGCCCAACAGGACGCAGAGGGAGGCGCTCAAGGCCCTGCCCGCGGCCGTGTTGAGCGCGGCAAACAGCGCCGCGACCGAGAAAAAGGCGGCGGTATCCAGCAAGAAAAGCTGAACGCTCACAAGGGCCCGCGCGCCTGTAAAAGGAGTTTCATGAAACACGGCGCACAACAGAAATTCGCAGCACAGCAGCTGCAGCGCCCAGAGGCAGGCCAGCAGGAGGGAGGCGTTCAGCTCCCCAGCGACCCAGGCCCGGCAGGAGGCGCAGCGGCTCACGCAGTAGGGCAGGACACTGTCCCTTTGCTGCGCGGTATTGGCCAGAACGCGCACGAACAGGGCCAGATACACGCCCATTTTCGCGGGCGGCAGCAGCGTGAACTCCCCCGCGGCCATGCCGCCGTAGACCACCAACTGAACGGCCTGCGGCGTGAGCCCCTCGCGGGCGGGCAGGAGCTGGACATACGAGACCGCAAGGTAAAACAGCCCGGCCAGGGGGGCCCACAGCAGCTCCCTTTGGCGGAACTGGATCGCCAGGTTCCAGCGCAGCGCTCTTCCGATCATGTTCGTTTCACCGCGTACCATTTGTATCTCCGCGCCGCCGCTTGGCAAAGAAACGTAAGCGCGGTCAGGAAGGCGAGCGCCGCGCCTCCCGCGGCCAAAAGCTCTAGGAAGCTGCCGTACTCGCTCAAGAAGAAGCAACGATAGGAAAGCCAGCGGAGAGGCCCCGGAAGGGGGAGCCAGTAAGCGCCGTAAAGGAGAAACTGCACGAGGAACGTTGTGACCATGCCGAGCCTTTGGCCGAACAGCAGCGTGAGCAGGTCGGCTAAAAGCCCGAGCAGGACAAACAGGCAGGCAAGCTGTGCCCACTGGACCAACGCGCAGGAAAGCGGCGTCATGGAATAGATCAAGCTGTCGGAAAGGGTCGAGCCCTGCCCACCGAGCAGAAAGCCGTCCAGGGCCCATTCGTTCCGCCAGAGCCAGGCGGGGAACACGCTCAAGGAAACGAGAAGGGCCAAAAGAGAGGCGAACGCGAGGGCCTGCAGGAGCACAAGGACGACCCGGGACCCGCTCCATCCGCACACGCCGCTCCTTGGCAGGACGAACAGGTCGAAGGGCGCGGGCGCAAGCTCCCTGCACAAAAGCAGGAACAGCGGGACGTAGAGCAGGGCCACGACGTTCATGGACTGCAGGCCCTGAAACACGACCTCGGCCAGGGAGATGCCCCGCGCGCGGATGAGGGCGATTTCGGAGCCGTTTAAGAACCTCAGGAAGAAGAAAAGCACGAGGACGGTGATGAGGAGGGCTGGGTCGTGCAGCGTGCGGCGGAACCCGGCCGCCGCCTGCTTGAGGATCGTTTTCATGGCTTCCCCCACACTTTTATTTTGTTAGGTTCTTTCTCCCGAGGAAGGAGAAGGCCAGGACGCTGACCGCCATCAGGGTAAACGCCTCCCCGTATACCTGCGCGGCCGTGGTGTTGGCGTTGAACTCCGGCATGAGCAGGGACAGGGGAGAGAGCCCGGGAAGCCCCGCCAGGCTAAAGACCACGTGCAGCACCATGGAGACGACGAAGGGCCCGATGAGGGCGGTGTACGTCTTGGCCGAAAGCCCGGAAAGCGCCAGACCGACGAGGGAAAAGATCCCGGCGTGCAGGCCCGCGTTGCCGATCAGCAACAGGCAGTAAGTCAGCGGCGAGCGGCGGTACAGGCCCGAAAACAGGAAGGTGGGCAGCCAGCCCTCCGCGGTCGGCTGGGACGGGAACAGGACCCGGCAGAGGAGCAGGCAGACAAGCAGCGAGCAGAGGACAACCAGGGCGCCCAAGCAGAACATGGAAACGCATTTGGCCGCGATGTAGTTTCGCTTGCCCGTCCTAAACACATAAAAGGGCAGGAAATTGGAGCTTAGGTCAGCCCTGTGCCAGGCGGCGTGCGGTACGACGCACAGAAGGCTCACGACCAGGGGAAGGAGCGTGGAGGAGCCGGTCACGCCCGCGGTGAACCAGAACGTCCAGTCGACGGCCTCCGGCTGTATCCTTCCCCGGTTCATGAGCAGACTCGCGCAGAAGACGGCGAGGATCAGGAGCTGCATCAGGTAATACAGGGGAGAGCGGAACGCTCGGCGCATCTCAAAGCGAACGCAGCGCAAAAATGGGCAGGACATGTGGGGCAAACCTCCTTGGGGGTCGGACAAAAGGATTTGAAAGACACACAAAAAAGGCTTTCTCTATATATATATATATACTTGCCGATTTGTCAAGATGTTTGTGCGGGCGCGTTTGGCCCTTGACGGGCCCGCGCCGCCGTGGTACTATTGTGTCACGCGATATATCGTATCGCATAATAGTTAGACGGCAAGGAGGCGGGCGCGATGGACCAGCCCATGAGCGAGGCCATGTATTACATCTTCCTGGCCCTGCTTTCGCCCGGGCACGGCTACGGGCTGATGCAGCGCATCCGCGAGCTGTCCGGCGGGCGGGTGCTGCTGGGGCCGGGGACGCTGTACGGGATCCTGACGCGCCTGCGCAAGGACGGCCTCATCCGCTTGGAGGCGCTGGACGAGCGGCGCAAGATCTACCTGCTCACCGATCAAGGGAAAGAGGCACTGCAGGCGGAATATGAGCGCCTAAAGCGGATGGTGCGCGACGGCGCGATGCTGGAAAAGGGGGAAGATGAGGCATGAAGCGGTGCTATCTGCCGCAGCCCGGCGACCACGCCATAGGCGAAACGGAGCGTTTTTACACCCGCATGGCGGAGAAGGGCTGGCTGCTGGAAAAGCGGGGCGCGTTTTTGAGCCGCTTCCGCAAAGGAGAGCCCGTAAAGGCGCTGTACCGCGTGGAGCTGGCCCCGCGCGCAGGGCTTGGGGAAGAGACGGGCCTGCCGGAGGAACAGGTGGCGCTCTATGAGGACTGCGGCTGGGAGTACGTGACCGGCCGCGGGCTTATCCACGTGTTCCGCGCCCCGGCGGATGCGCCCGTGCAGGAGCTGTACAGCGACCCGGCCCAGCAGGCGGAAACGCTGCGCGCCCTGCGGACGAACGCCTGGCTGACGCTCCTGCAGGTGCCCCTGCTGGTCGCGCTGTACCTGCTGCTCACCGCCGCCGCGTCGGACAGCTTTTCGGCCGCCCTCATGAACTTTGCGGACGAGTGGCGCATGAGCTTCGTCACATCCACGGGCCTTATGCTGTTCTTCCTCTGCTTCCTGGCGGCGAACCTGTATTTTTCCATCCACGCCGCCGTAAGTTTAGCCCTGCTTCGGCGTCGGCTGTCCAAGGGGCTGCCCATCGACCGCAGCGGCCGCGGGCAAAAGGCGCACAAAATCACGGCCGGCGCGCTCCTGCTGCTCTGTGTTTTAAGCCTTGCGCTCTGCCTTGCCCAGGTCGGTACGGGCCGGACGTCGCCCCTGCCCAAAGAAGCCGACGGGCCTTACGTCCTGCTGGAGGAAGCGGGCCTTGCGGGCGAGCGCGTGCCCGTGTTCCTGCCGGACAGGGAGGGGAAGATCGAGCGCTCCGCCTCCCTGCTCGCCGAGACGTACGACCTGTATCAGCCCCTGCGCACCGACGGCGGCGCGGGCTACGCCCTCTTTGAGCGCGTTTATGCCCTGCGCTTTGGCTCCGGCGAGGACATCGCGCGCGCCCTGCAGGGGAAGGCACTGGCGGGACAAGCGGGCGGCGATGGCTGGAGCACGGCGGCCGTTCCCGGCCTGGATCGAGTGTATCTGGCCAAAAACGGCATGGAAGCCGTGGCCGTCAAGGGAAGATTCGCCGCCTCCCTCACCTGCATAGGAGGTCCGCCCGACGATACCACGCTGGAGGCCCTCCTGCAGGCCCTCGGGCAGCGCTGGGGCTGAAACTGACAAAAACATGCAAAAAAGCATGGCCTGTCTGACTTACGAGGGACAGGCCATGCTTTTGGCTTTATGAAAGGAATTTTTTGCGATGCGGCGCTTTCTTGGAAAGTCTTACAGAAAAGTGTACTTTTTTGTAAGAGCCTCACACAAACGCCATACACGTTGTGACCTCTATATTATTGCATAGATAGAGGATAATTGCAATACTTTTTCTAGTGTTATACTTATTTTTTTGCTTATTAGTAGGGAATTGAGCCTACGTAGTTATCTTACAAAAAAGTACACTTATATGTCAAAGAAAGCCGAGCAAGAGGAGAAGACGATATGACTATTGAGAAAAAGTGTAGATTATGTAAGTACTATATTTCAAAAAGAAAATTCTTTGGCAGAAGAAGATTTGTTTGTACACTGCGGCGTTGTGAAGTTAGAGGGTCAGATGTATGTACAAAATTTGTTCGGGATGGGGATAGGGCCTTGCTGATTGCAGGGTTCCGATCTCAAGCTGGTCCAGATTCTTGCCATACTTGTACTTACTGTGAGAGTTTTCAAGGGGAGGCAGGGAGGACGTATGTCTGCAAAAGAAACGATGTAAGGTTTGGACCATGGTTTTCTACGATGGGATATATCTGTGACAATTTTAAGGATGGAGGAATGGAAGTCTTGATTTCCCGATTGGCAGAATTAGTTGTTGACCAAAACAAGACAAAGTAAGGAGGAACATGCATAATGCCAAGATGGAAAAAGCAACAGTACATGGACGCTTCAGGCGCGTGGCGCATGCCTGATGAGGATTATGTAGATTCTGCGGGCGGGTGGAGGACTCCAGATGACGACTATGTCGATATTACTGGAGCATGGAGAGGCCCGAATGACGAGTATGTTGACGAAGCCGGTGGATGGCGCAAACCGGGGGAGCAATATATGGATCATTCTGGTGAATGGCGTTATTAACGGATAAAATGCAGGCTTGAACGAAAAAAAGAAATGTGAGGTTTACATCGATGAGTACATTTGACATAGTTCTATTAATTCTATTGATAGCAGCATACATCTATTCATTCCTTATATATGGGATCAAAGCGGGAAAAAACTTCGTAGCCTATCTTGAAAACAAGTTCCATATATCACTGCAAACACCTCAAAAGCGCTGGCTACGGTATACCTTAATTATAGTTTCAGCGTTTTTCCTCGGAGTAATAGAGCTTATGCGCCTTTTCTTCTTGGCCATTGTGAAAATTTGGACTTTTGCTGTGAATTTTTGGAAGAATTAAGACGGACAATGCAATGAATATTTTGAGAAATACTCGTGATTATATTTTAAATACTGTACCTTCTGCACCTCCTGAAACTGGGGGAATTTTGGGCAGTGTTGACAATACAATTTGCGAGTGTGTGTTTGATAAAAGTCGTTCTGTGCATAAGGGCTGTTTTTATACGCCAAATGTTACTTTTTTGAACGGGATTATTGAAAAATGGCAACAGAAAGGAATCACATTCCAGGGCATTTTTCATACGCACTTTTGGGGGGTGGATACTTTATCGGATGGAGACATCGCTTACATTACAACAATTATGCAAGCGATGCCGTCGAGTATTGGTAAATTGTATTTCCCTATTGTTGTGCTGCCTGAGAAAAAGATCGTATCTTATTTGGCAATGCAGAATGGGGATGCAATAAAAATAAAGAGCGACACACTAAATGTCGTATGAAAAGAGGTGAAAATAATGTCTTGCATGGTTGAAATCAGGCTACCAGAGGGCACGTTCTATGGGAATTGTCGTGATTGTCGGTACGCAGATTGGAACAACACTGATTCTAATGGCAGAGTTTATTGCGATGGCGGATATGGTGGATATAACCGTCCGAGCGACAGGAATGGATGCAACTATTGGAGAGAGGGCTAATTTTGAGCATGTATCTCCAAAGGGTAAACTGGAAGCATTAACAGAAGGTTTTGGTGTCGATTGACTCAATGAACAAAGGATGCGCTTCTGTACAAGGGTGTTCCCTTGCATAAGCGTGCCTGAACCCCCACCCGCTCCGGCGTTTTTCCGATGCCTGGGCGGGTTTTTGTTTCCCCTTCAATTGACGGGCCGCCCTGTTCTGCGGTATCATACGGGTAGCGCCGGGCGCGGCCCGGTCTCGACTGCAAGGAGGTCATTCTTTATGCGCCACCAGGATTTCAACGCGAACTGGCTGTTTGAATATGCCCGGCACGAGGACTGGGTCCGCCGCGCCGTCCGCGGGCAGGGCCGCCCCGTGGACCTGCCCCACGATTTCCGCATCGCCTTGGAGCCCGACCCGGCCTCGCCCGGTGGGACCAACGAGGCGTTCTATCCCGACGGCATGGGCTATTACGAGAAGCGCTTCCATGTGGATGCGCAGGCCGCGGCGTCCCCCTGCTGCCTGTACTTCGACGGCGTTTACCGCCTGTGTGAGGTGCGGGTCAACAACCAGCTGTTGACGCTGCACAAGAGCGGCTATTCTCCCTTTGTGGTCTGGCTCACGGGAAGGCTGCACGAGGGCGAGAACACCGTGCAGCTGCGCGTGAACGCAGGGCCCCTGCCCGCCTCCCGCTGGTACCCGGGCGCGGGCGTGTACAGGGGCGTGGAGCTGCTCTCCGCCGCCGCGCCTGCCTACATACTGCCCGACGGGCTCTGGCTGGACACGATCTCCCTGACGGAGGAAGGCGCCTCCCTGCGGCTGAACGCAGAGGTCTCTCCCGAGGCCGGCCGCGTCCGCTTTTCTCTGATAGACGGGGACGAGACGCTGCTGGATATGGAAGCCGAAGCCCAAGACGGTCAGGCCTGCGCGGAGGCGCAGCTTTCCCCCTGCCGCCTCTGGAGCGCGGAAGACCCGCACCTCTACCGCCTGCGCGCCGAGGTTTTGGGGCCGAAGGGCGAGGTCCTGGATACCGAGGAGGTCCCCTGCGGCGTGCGCACCGTGGCCGTGAACGCCGAGCAGGGCCTGCTCATCAACGGGCAGCCGGTCAAGCTCAAGGGCGGCTGCATCCACCACGACAATGGCCTTCTGGGCACGGCCAGCCATCGCGGCGCAGAATACCGCAAGGCCCGGCTGATGAAGGAGAACGGCTTCAACGCCGTGCGCTGCGCCCACGACCCGCACTCGGCCAGCTTCCTGCGCGCCTGCGACGCCCTGGGGCTGTACGTGGTGGACGAGGCCTTCGACGCCTGGCGCGAGGGCAAGCGCGCCGCGGACGAGCACCTCTACTTCGAGGAGACCTGGGAGCAGCAGCTGGAGGCCATGGTCCGCCGCGACCGCCGCCACGCCTGCGTGATCCTCTGGTCCACGGGCAACGAGGTGCAGGAGCGCAGTGGCATGTCCGACGGGGCCGCGTGGTCTGCCCGGCTGGCGGAGAAGGTCCGCTCGCTGGACAGGACCCGCCCCGTGACCAACGCCATCTGCGGCTTCTTCGAGGAGACCGAGCTGCAGGAGATGGCGCTCAACACCATGTCCACGCTGGAGGAGGGCGAGGGCAAGGACTACTGGGCGATGAAGTCCGAGGACTACCTGGCCCCGCTGGACGTCTGCGGCTACAACTACCTGCTGGACCGCTACGAGAAGGACCACGGCCTGTTCCCGTCCCGCGTGTTCGTGGGCACTGAGTCCTTCCCCATGGAGGCCGCGGAGAACTGGCGCGCGGTCGAGAAACATCCCTACCTGATCGGCGACTTCGTCTGGACCGCTTGGGACTACATCGGCGAGGCGGGCATCGGCCGCAGCTGGTACGGCAGCGAGGAGAGCCCCTGCGGCTATCCCTGGCGGCTGGCCTACTGCGGCGACCTGGACCTGACCGGCCGCAAGCGCCCCAGTCCCATTACCGCGACTTCCTCTGGACGGACCGCACCCGGCCCTTCCTGGGCGTGCAGCACCCGTCCCGCTTCGGCCAGAAGGAGTATACGACCCGCTGGGGCTGGCCGGATCTGCTGGAGTGCTGGAACTATCCCGGCTTCGAGGGAAAGCCCGCCGCTGTGACCGTGTACGCAAGGGAGGGCGTCGTGCGCCTTGTCTTAAACGGAGAAACGCTGGACGAGCAGCCTGTGCGGGAGCACCGCGCCGCCTTTACGGTCAGCTATGCCCCCGGCGTCCTGGAGGCGGTCTCCCTGGACGAACAGGGCAGGGAACTGGGCCGCTGCACACTTCGGACCGCGGGCACGCCCGCGCGCCTTGTCCTGCGGGCGGAGGACAAGAACATGCCCGGCACCAAGCTGCGCTATGTGCACATCGAGCTGCGCGACGAGAAGGGCGTGCTCTGTCCCGGAGAAAGGCGCGTGTTCGTCTCCACGCAGGGCTGCCGCCTGCTGGGACTGGGCTCCGCGGACCCCTGCACAACGGACAGCTACGCCGCCGCCGACTGCGCGCTCTGGCGGGGTCGCGCCCTGGCCGTGCTGCGCCGCGAGTCGAGCCACCCGCTCCTGACCGTCCGCACGGAAGGCCTGCCGGAAACGTCGCTGCTCCTGTAAAAAAGAATCTTGTTTGAGACCCATAAAACCCCTTGACATTTTTATCCCCCGGCGTTATAATCGATTCTGCGCTTGAAAATCAAGCGCAGATGGTATGTGCCTTTAGCTCAGCTGGATAGAGCGTTTGGCTACGGACCAAAAGGCCGGGGGTTCGAATCCCTCAAGGCACGCCACCACGTCGTCGCGGACTACGTATCGTTCGCGGCGGCGTTTTTTTGTAAAAAAACGCCACCTCTCGCTCACTCAGTCGCGACTCCTCTTCCGCAAAAAGTCCCGCTTGCTGCGGCTGTTCGCTTGCAAGCGCGCTCACGACGCCTCCGCTGCGCTTTCCGACTTTTGGCGGGGACGCGCGCCTGCGGGCGCGGGAAAAGGGATACGACGGAAAACGGGGGACGTGAGATGCACGGACGGGGGGAGCGGTTCGCTTGCCTTTGTGCCCCGTACGGGAGACTCCTCGGCTGCGCCGAGGCTCCGCCAAGGGGGGCGGCGGAGCGCCGCCCCCCTTGGCGATCCCCCCTTCTCGTCGTCGGGGAAACGAGCTGCCGCTGAAAAATGAGCGGAGGCTTTTCCTCCTGTTTGGCTCCTTTGCTAGTCCCGCTCGCTTGCGGGGCGTTTTTCAAACGCCTGCCCGCTTGCTCGCTGCGTTGGTGCGGAGGTTCGGCATGATCTCAGCGCAGTTCGTGGGAGAATGGGAACAGGCAGGAAGAAAAAGAGAGGCGCCGCTGTAAGTTCCGTTCGCTTGTGGCGCGTTTGTAAACGCGCCACTCGCTCACTACGCGGCTGCGCAATGTCGGATTTTGTCAAAAGGCCGGTGTTTTTGGGGAAAGACGGATATGAGGGAAAGTGGGGGGCGTCGTGAATCCCGCTCGCTTGCGGGGCGTTTTTCAAACGCCTACCCGCTCACTACACGGCTGCGCGATGTCGGATTTTGTCAAAAGATTGGTGTTTTTAGGGAAGGACAGATATGAGGGAAAGCGAGGCATTCGTCGTAAGCCCCGTTCACTTGTGGCGCGTTTGGAAACACGCCACTCGCTCACTGCGCGGTTGCGCAATATCGGATTATGTCGAAAACTCGGCGTTTTTGGAAAAAGACGGATATGGGGAAAACGGGGGCTTTCATCTGAAATCCCGCTCGCTTGCGGGGCGTTTTTTCAAAACGCCTGCCCGCTTGCTCACTGCGTTGCAGGAGGGGGAGTAGAGTCTTGGCGCGGTTCTTGGGAGGAGGGGAACGGGTAGGAGAAAAAAGGGACGCTGTAAATCCCATTCGCTTGTGGCGCGTTTATAAACGCACCACTCGCTCACTACGTGACTGCGCAATGTCGGATTTTGTCAAAAGTTCGGCATTTTTGGGGAAGTCGGATATGAGGGAAAGCGGAGGTTAGCCATGAATCCCGCTCGCTTGCGGGGCGTTTTTCAAACGCCTACCCGCTTGCTCGCTGCGTTGGCGTTGAGGTTTGGTAGAAGTTCGGCGCGGTTCTTTGTGGGGCGGGAAGGGGCAGGAGGGAAAAGGGGAATGATCAGCGCAAGTTCCGTTCGCTTGTGGCGTGTTTCAACACGCCAATAGCTCACTACGCGGTTGCACAATATCGGAATATGTCGAAAATATGGCATTTTTGGGGAAAAACGGAGCGGCTGTTGTGAATCCCACTCGCTTGCGGGGCGTTTTGCAAACGCCAGCCGCTCACTCGCTGCGTTGGCTCGGGGGTTTGGCATGATGTTAGCGCGGTTCTTGAGAGAATGGGAACGAACAGGAGGGGAAAGAGAGGCGACGCGGTATATCCCGCTCGCTTGCGGGGCGTTTTTGCAAACGCCAGCTCGCTCGCTACGTGGTTGTGTTATGTCGGATTTTGTCAAAAGGTTGGTATTTTTGGGAAAAGGCGGATATGAGGGAAAGTGGGGCGTTCGTCGCGAATCCTGCTCGCTTGCGGGGCGTTTTTCAAACGCCTACCCGCTTGCTCGCTGCGTTGATGCGGGAGGGCTCGCATAGTGTTGCCGCTCGGGGGGGGACCTTCAGGAAAGTGCGTTGCGGGGGGAGAGAAATAGAGAACGGCCCCGGGGTCGAGGCCCGGGGCCGGAGGATAGGTGGGGCGGGGGTCAGCGGGGGATGGGCGCGGCGTTGACGGCGGTGCCGGTGACGATCACGCTGACCATGCTGCGGGAGTTGGAGGAATAGGCGAAGGAGGTGCCGATGACGGCGTCCGCGCCTAAGTCCAGCGCCTTTGCGCGCAGCTTCCTGAGGGCCGAGTCCCGGGCCTGGTCGATCTTCCAGGCAAGCGTGCGGCTCTCTGCGCCGAACAGGTCGGCCATCCAGCTGGCAAGCTCGCTGAAAAAGCCGGTCCCAAGGACGGTTTCCGCCGAGACGACGCCCAAGTACGCGGTGACGCGGTACCCCTCCAGCGCAGGCGTGGTGGTCACCCGGATGCGCCGGGCGTACTCGCTTTCTTCTTCTATGCCGCTCTGCCACAGGTCTGGCATGGCAAAGCCCCCCTTTTTTCCATATTTAGCAAAGGGAAGCATAGCACGGCGGCGCGCCTTCCGTCAAGGCCGCGAAAGAAGGGGAAGAAGAAGGCCCGCGCGTTGGACGCGCGGGCCTTGGGGGTTTTAAGTATGAGCCGGCCTCATTCCCGCCAGGAGATGTTTTCCAGCCGCAGCAGCGTCCGCTTGGCTTTCAGTCCCAGGGCGAAGCCGCCCAGGCGGCCGTCCGAGGCCAGCACCCGGTGGCAGGGCAGCACCACCAGGAAGGGGTTCCTTCCCACCGCGCCGCCCACGGCCCGCACGGCCTTCGGGCTGCCGATCCGGCGGGCGATGGCGGCGTAGCTCGTCGCTTCCCCGTAGGGCAGCTCGGCTAGGGCGCGCCAGACCTTCTCCTGAAAGGGCGTGCCGCAAAGGTGCAGGGGCAGGTCGAAGGAAGTGCGTTTCCCTAAGAAATACTGTTCAAGCTCCAAGGCTGCCCGGCGCGTGAGCCCACTCCCCGGCAGGGCAGCTTCCGCTTCGCTCGTTTGTGCCATGTGGATGCCCAGCAAGGCGTCCTCGTCCGCCAGCACGAGCAGGGGACCGATGGGGCTTTCGAGCGCAGAGGCGTAACGCGCTTCCATCAGGCCTTGTCCCCGGGATAGCGGTACACCTCGCCGCTGTCGAAGTAGCGGACGGTGAGACCGGGGTCCAGCTCCAGCAGGATGCGGCGGAAGTCGTCCATGCCGTCGCGCTCGCTGCCCGCGTGGCCCAGGGCCAGCACAGCCTTGTTCATGCCCAGGGCGGCCGCGTCGCGGGCGTACTCGCACACGCGCCACTCGCTCACCTCGCCGGCCAGCACCACCTGGATGCGCGGGTCGCGCAGGGCCTTTTCCAGCGTATCCTCGCCGGGGGAGCCGAACATGGGCGCGATGCCCGTGGCGGGCTTGTCCAGCTCGCCGGCGACGCGCACGTGGCGGACGCCCAGCTTCTGCTCAAAGTCCGCGGCCATCTGCCGGGCCGTCATGGGAACTTTCAGGTACGCGGGCTTGTCGTAGCCGGTGAACTCGACCTCCCAGCCCAGCTTGCGGAACACGCCGTCGATGATCACGTCCGGCTGCTTGCTGTGGGCGTGGTCGTGGTAGCGGTACACGGTGAGGCCCGTCTCCCGCAGGAGGGCCTTCTTGGCGGCGATCACGGGATCGTCCAGCTGATCCTCCACGTCGTCCCTGTGGGCGTAGAACGTGGGCTCGTGGGCGATGATGAGGTCCGCGCCCCACGCGGCCGCCTCGCGGATGAGCTCCACGGAGGCGATGAAGCAGGTGGCGACCTTGTGGACCTCCTTGTCCGGGTCGCCCGCCTTCAAGGTGTCCACGGTGTCCTCGATCCTTCTGGGCGATAGATCGAGCAGCTTTTCCATCAGTTCCCGCGCTTTCATGTGTGTTTGTCTCCTTTCGTGAACGGGTCTTTATGTGAGATTTTCAAAGGCTTTGAAAGGGCCTGGGCGGCGCCATGTTCCGCTTTGGCTCGTTGAGTATCCTTGCCATGTACTTGGTCGCGTGCCAGCCGTCGTGCTTGTAGCCCACGTCCGGCAGCTCCCCTTCCAGCGTAAAGCCTAAGGCCGCGTGGAAGGCCTCGGAGGGCTCGTTGGGGCAGCCCAGCACCGCATAGGCCTTGGTGAAGCCCTGTTTTTGAAGCGCCTCCAGCAGGGCGGAATACACCGCGCGCCCCACGCCCTTCATGCGGCAGCGGCAGTCCACATACACGCTGGTCTCGCAGCACCAGTCGAAGGCGGCGCGCTCGCGGAAGGCATGGGCGTAGGCATAGCCCAGCACATTTCCCTCCTGCTCCAGGACGAAGAAGGGGAAGAAGGACTGTATGTCCCGCATACGGCGCTTGAACTCCTCGGCGTCCGGCGCGTCGTACTCGAAGGTGTAGCAGGTGTATTCCACATAGGGGCGGTAGATCTCGGCGATGCGCGCGGCGTCCTCCGGCCGAGCCTGGCGAAGGAGCATATCGTTCTCTCCCTTCCTGAAAATGCGGGTCCTCATCATAATCGCGCCTGCCTCCGGCCAAACTACCCTTATCAAAAACGGCTGGATAAGGAGTTTTCCGGCCCGGAAAGGAGGCAGCGTTCCCACCATGGCGAAAAAGCGAAAGAAGATGTCCGTTAGGACCCGGCCGCTGGACAGCGGGGTCAGCGTGCATTACGCGGGCGCGTCCCAGTACGCCACGTTAGCCCTGACCGACGGGCAGAACAGGGAGGAGCAGAGCGGCGTGCCGCTCCCGAACCCCACGGACATACGGGAGGCCAAGGACTGGGTGGACCACAACGAGAAGTGATCCGCCAAAACGGGCTTTAAGCGTATCCGTTTACGCTCTTTCATTGTACGCAGGGGCGGCCGCCTTTGTCAAGAACGGCGCGCCCCTTTTGCGTGTGCGGCAGGGGCTTGTTTCCGTCTGCCCGCCGCGCCGGGTTTTCAAGTTGACAAGGGCGGGGCGGCAAGGGTATAATCAAGGTACCTTATGACAGAGGCGCGGGCATCGCGGTATCCGAAACAAAAACGGAGAAGGGCCTGCCCGCCGAAGGCGCTTCAAAAGGGCAACTTAAGAGGCCCCGCGCCTGGGCGCACGGCACAGGGCCGTGCGACTGTCGCCCGGAAGGTCCCTTCGGGCGGAGCGCTGTTGGAAAGGAAAACGCGCGGCTTTTCCCCGTATTTTTAAGTGGAGACGCCGTCCGCAGGCAGCAAGCACAGCGTTCCGGCCTTGGCCCCTCCGTTTTTCGGGCAGGAAACGGGCGCTTTTCTTCTGCCCACGGTCGGCAAAAAGATGCCGCCTTCCTTTTACAAAACGTATTCCGATTCGACCGCCAAGGAGGATGCAGGTATGCTTAAAAAGACCCTCGTGTTTCAGGGCAGCGGCACGGCCATGGTCACCCCCTTCACAGAGGACGGAGGCCCGAACCTTCCCGTTCTGGACCAGCTGATCGAGTTCCAGCTCTCCGGCGGCACGGACGCGCTGATCGTCTGCGGCACCACCGGCGAGCCTTCCACCATGGACTTGAGCGAGGAGGCCCAGGTGATCGCCCGGGCTGTGGAGCGCGTGCACGGCCGCGTGCCCGTGATCGCGGGCGCGGGCTCCAACGACACCGCCTTCGCCATCCGCTCCGCCAAACAGGCCGCGGACTTGGGCGCGGACGCGCTCCTGCTGGTGACGCCCTACTACAACAAGACCACGCAGGCGGGGCTCATCCGCCACTTCGGGGCCGTGGCGGACGCGGTGGATAAACCCCTGATCCTCTACAACGTCCCCTCCCGCACGGGGCTGAACATGGCCCCGGAGACGCTGAAGACCTTGAGCGATGAACATCCCAACATCGTGGCCGTCAAGGAGGCCTCCGGCGACATCGTGCAGGCAGCCCGCATCGCGCGGCTCTGCCCGGAGCTTGCCATCTATTCCGGCAACGACGACAGCGTGGTGCCCATCCTGTCCTTGGGGGGCAAGGGTGTCATCTCCGTGGTGGCCAACGTGCTGCCGCGCCTCATGCACGACATGGTCGCGGACTATTTGGCAGGCCGCACCGAGGAGGCCCGGCAGGCCCAGCTGCGCATGCTGCCCATGGCAGAGGCGCTGTTCTGCGAGGTGAACCCGATCCCCGTAAAGACCGCGCTGCGCCAGATGGGCTTTGCCTGCGGGCCGCTGCGCCTGCCCCTTGTGGATATGCAGGAGGCACATCTTCAGAAGCTGCTTGCCTGCCTGCGCGACTTTTCCCTGATCGACTAGGCCGAGAAGGCCGGAAGACCCCGGCCCGGCGGAAGGAGTGTTCCCATGATCTCGATCCTCATCAACGGCGCCTTGGGCAAGATGGGCCGCCTGCTGGCCGCCTGCGCCGTGGAGCAGGGCTACTACGTGGCCGCGGGCGTGGACCGCTACGCCGCCGGCGCCAAGGCCAGCTTCCCCCTGTACGAGTCCCTGGACGACTGCGCCGTGCAGGCGGACGTGCTGGTGGACTTTTCCCGCCCCGACGCACTGGACGATATACTGCGCTACGCCAGGGCTCATTCCATGCCCCTGGTGCTGGCCACCACCGGCTATTCCCCGGAGCAGTCCGCCGCCATCGTGGCCGCGGCCAAGGAGCTGCCCGTTTTCCGCACCGCCAACATGTCCGTGGGCGTGAACGTGCTGCTGGAGCTGGCCAAGAAGGCCGCCTCCGAGCTTGCCGGCTTCGACGTGGAGATCGTGGAGAAGCACCACAAGACCAAGGTGGACGCCCCCTCCGGCACGGCCCTGCTGCTGGCAGACGGCGTGCGGGAGGCGCTGGCCGAGCCCCGCAGCTACGTGTTCGGCCGCCAGGGCGTCGCCCCCCGCGACAGCGGCGAGATCGGCATCCACGCGGTGCGCGGCGGCAGCGTGACCGGCGAGCACGAGCTGTTCTTCCTAGGGGAGGACGAGACCGTGACGCTGGCCCATTCCGCCTCCAGCCGCCGCATCTTCGCTTTAGGCGCCCTGCAGGCCGCCGCCTTCGTGACGCAGAAGAACCCCGGCCTCTACGACATGCGCGACCTGCTCCTGCAGGACGCGGGCGTCACCCACCTGCGCATGGAGGACGGCCAGACCCTGGTCACCATCCCCGCGGGCATCGACCCGGGCAAGCTCCTGCGCTCCCTGGCCGAGCAGGACGTGAACATCGACATGCTGGCCCGCTCCACCGCCCGGGAGAGCTTCTCCTTCACCATCACCGAGGAGCACGCCCGCAGGGCCGCGAAGGAATTGGAGTGCGCCACGCTCACCTTCGGCCTGACCAAGCTCACGATCCTGGGGCAGGGGATGGAGAAGCAGCGCGGCATCGCCGCGGGCATCTTCGAGACGCTGGACGAGGCGGACGTGCACCCGCTGCTGGTCACCAGCTCCGAGATCCAGGTGAGCCTGCTCTTTACCGGCGAGGAGGCCGGCCGCGCCACGGCCGCCCTGCGCGCCCGCTACCACCTGCGCTAAAAAAATACAAGGAAACGAGCATCTTTCCCTTATGAAACACGGAACGCTGAAGGACGCGCGCGCGTCCTCCCTGGTTTTCGCGGCGGCCTGGATCGCCTACGCCTTCACCTACATAGGCCGCGTCAACTACTCCGCGGCGCTGGCAGGCATGGTCGCCTCCCAGCTGTTCACCAAGGCCGAGGCCGGCGTGATCGGCACGGTGTTCTTCTTCTGCTACGGCTCCGGCCAGCTGGTGAACGGCTTCCTGGGCGATAAGCTCTCGCCCTTCCCCATGGTGTTTATCGGCCTGTCCGTCTCCGCCTGCATGAACGCTCTGATGAGCCTTATGCCCACGCCGCTGTGGCTCTCCATCGTCTGGGGCGTCAACGGCCTGGCCCAGTCCATGATCTGGTCGCCCATCGTGCGCATACTCTCCACCGTGCTCGTGCCCGAGCAAAGGGACCGGGCCTGCCTGCACATCGCTTCCACCGTCCCCATGGGCACCTGTTTGGCCTACGCGGTGTCCATGGGGATGCTGCGTTTCTTCACCTGGCGGGCCGTATTCGGCGCGGCGGGGCTGTGCATGCTGCCCGCGATCCTGCTCTGGGCCTGCGTCTGGCGCATGTATGTGAAGGCGGACAAGCGGCCCGCCGCCCCGCCCGTATCCGAGGTCATAAACCCCGAAAGCCCCGCGGCCCCCAAGCAGGGCGGCCTTGCCTCCCTGCTGCTCCGCTCCGGCATCGTGCTCCTTATACTGCCCACGATGCTGCACGGCATGCTCAAGGACGGCGTCACCACCTGGGTGCCCACGCTCATCACGGAAAGCTACGGCGTCTCGCCCTCCTTCTCCCTGGGGCTGTCCCTGGCGCTGCCCATCGTGAACCTCTGCGGGGCCTTCGCGGCCACCTGGGCCTGGCACAGGTGGTGCCGCGACAACGAGATCCTGACATCCGCCGGCTGCATGGTCCTGATCCTGCCGCCGTTGGCCGCCCTCTGCTTCCTGATGCGGCTGCCCATCTACTTGAGCGTGCTGCTGCTGGCCATTTGCACCTCCATACTGCTGGGCTATAACCACATGATCATCACCCTCGTGCCCGTGCGCTTCGGCCCCTACGGCCGCGCCTCCACGGTCACCGGGCTTCTCAACTCCACCATCTACATCGGCTGCGCCCTGTCCAGCTACGGCTTCGGCGCGCTGGCGGACCGCTTCGGCTGGTCCGTCACGGTGATCAGCTGGCTCGTCATCGCCCTGCTGACGCTGGCGCTCTGCCTGGCGGCGCTGCCCGCCTGGTCGCGCTTCTGCGGCGCCGGCAAGCTGAAGATGGGAAAAGACGCTAAAGAAGAAATATAAATGGAGAAACCATCGTGCATCTGATAGTCTACATCGTCGTGGGGACTTTCGCCGCGGCTATCCCGCTGCTTGTGCTCTTTGTGCTCTTGCACTTTACGTACTTCCGTGATCTTCGGCGGACGGTCCTTTCCGCGCACTTTGCGCTGTACCTCTGCGCGGTGTTTGAAGCGGTGGGCTTTCCCTCCGTCAAGGACTTCCATCTCGACTGGACGCTGAACCTCGTTCCCTTCGTCGGCCTTGTGGACGACCTGCCCAACGCCCTGCTCAACGTGCTGCTCTTCCTGCCTTTGGGCCTCCTGCTGCCCCTTATCTGGGAGCGCTTCCAGAAGGCGAGGTACACGCTGCTCTATGGGCTTTCGCTCTCTGCGTGCATAGAGCTCATGCAGCTGTTCACCTACCGTACCACGGACGTCGACGACCTGCTCACCAACCTTGCGGGAACGTGCCTGGGCTGGCTCATCGCAAAGGGCCTGCTCCGCCTGCGGCCGCTGAAAGTGCAGGGAGACAGGCCCAAGAAGCGCTGTGGCTCTGCGGCCTGGCCGCCCTTGTGATGTTCTTTATCAAGCCGTTTTTGAGCGCCTGAATCTGGAGCCTCGTGCCGTAAAGGCCCGTATGCACAAAAATTTTGGTCCGAATGCGCCTAGCCCGGCCGTTTTCCCGGGCAGGCGCATTTTCTTTCAAAAAAGATTTGCTGTTTTCATTGATTCGCCGCGCGCGTTTAGATATACTTGAGGCGTGCCGGCAAAAGGGCCGGAAACAACCACCCCTACGACATTTGGATCGGGAGGTCATCCTACATGATCGAACAGAGCCGCTGGCAGGACATGAGCGTTATGCACGTCAAGCGCCTGCCGCCCCACAGCGCCATGATCCCCTACGCCAACCTCGGCTGCGCCTGGGAGGGCAAGCGCGGGGGCAGCTCCTTCTATAAGTCCCTGAACGGGCGCTGGACGTTCTTCTACGCGCCCACCCACGCGGACGTGCCTTCGGGCTTCTACGGCGTGGACTACTGGCTGGACGAGAACTGGAAGCCCATCACCGTCCCCTCCATGTGGCAGATGGAGGGCTATGGGCAGAACAACTACACCAACATCAACTACCCCTTCCCCTACGACCCGCCCTTCGTGCCGGACGACAGCGCCGTGGGCCTGTACCGCCGCCAGTTCAGCGTGCCCGCTTCCTGGGCGGGCCGCAAGGTGCTCCTGTGTCTGGACGGCGTGGACAGCGCCTACACGCTCTACGTCAACGGCCAGGAGGCGGGCTTCTCCAAGGTGCCCCACATGGGCGCGGAGTTCGACGTGACCCACATGGTGCAGACCGGCCGCAATCTGGTGGCCCTCAAGGTCTACCAGCGCAACGACGGCTCCTATCTGGAGGACCAGGACATGTGGCGCATGAGCGGCATACTGCGCGACGTGTACCTGCTGGCCCTGCCCCAGATCCACATACGGGACGCCTTTGCCCGCACCGGCTTTGAGAACGACGGCAAGGACGGCCTGATGCGTTTGAACGTGCGCGTGTTCAACCACTCCGACGCGGACTGCGTGGCGGGCTATGCGCTCAACGCCTCCCTCTACGGCCCGGGCCGCGAGCGGGTGGCCCAGGAGCGGACGGATCTGCGCATCGACGCCGGGATGGAGGAGTCGGTGGACTTGGAGCTGCGCGTGCCCGCCGTGCGCCCCTGGACGGCCGAGACGCCCGCGCTCTACACGTTGATGCTGGAGATCCTCTCCTCCGAGGGCGAGGTCAGCGAGGTGCAGCGATTGGAGCTGGGCTTTAGGACGATCGAGATCCGCGACCAGCAGCTGCTCATAAACGGCAGGCCCGTCAAGCTCAAGGGCGTCAACCGCCACGAGACGGACCCCGTTCTGGGCCACGCGGTGAGCGTTGGATCCATGGAGCGCGACATACGCCTCATGAAACGGCACAACATCAACTGCGTGCGCACCTCTCACTACCCGGACGACAGCCGCTGGTACGAGCTGTGCGACCGCTACGGCCTGTACGTGGTGGACGAGGCGGACCTGGAGTCCCACGGCGACCAGCAGACCGGCCACGCCCTTTCCTCCGACCCCGCCTGGCGGGATGCCTACGTGGACAGGGCCGTGCGCATGGTGCAGAGGGACAAGAACCACCCCTGCGTGATCTTCTGGTCCCTGGGCAACGAGTCCGGCAGCGGCAGCAACCACGAGGCCATGGCCGATGCGGTGCGGGAGATCGACGATACCCGGCCCATCCACTACGAGCAGGCCTACGAGGCCCCGTACGTGGACGTGGTCTCCCACATGTACAACTCCGTGGATTCCCTGATCCAGGAGGGCGAAAAGGACGACCCCAGGCCCTTCTTCCTCTGCGAATACGCCCACGCCATGGGCAACGGCCCGGGCAACCTCAAGGAGTATTGGGAGGCCATCTATGCCCACAGGCGGCTGATCGGCGGCTGCGTGTGGGAGTGGGTGGACCACTCTGTCCTCACAAAGGATGAACAGGGCCGGCCCTTCTACGCCTACGGCGGCGACTTTAACGACTACCCCAACGACGGCAACTTCTGCGTGGACGGCCTGTGCTTCCCGGACAGGCGGCCCCACACCGGGCTTTTGGAGCTCAAGTGGGCCTACCAGCCCCTGCGCGCCGCCTGGAAGGAGCGGGAAAGCTGCCTGGTCAACATCACCAACCTCTATGCCTTCCTCTGCCTGGACGACTGTTTCGACCTGACCGCGCGGCTCCTGAAGAACGGCCGCCCGGTGGACTCCCGGCCCCTGGCGCTGCCCCGGCTGCTGCCCGGCCAGACCGCCGCGCTGCTGCTGCCCGAGGAGTGGAAGAACGTGCCGGGCGAGACCGTCGTGGATTTGAGCCTCACGCTGCGCGGCGACACGCTGTACGCAAAGCGCGGCGAGGAGATGGCCTTTGCCCAGCTGCCCCTGACCGAGGGCTTCACCGAGGCGCTCCGCTGCCCTCGGGAGGCGGGCGAGCGCATCCGCGCCCAGGTGCTGGAGGGCCAGCTGCACTTAGAGGCCGCGGAGGTGGAGGCCATTTTCGACATGAAGGACGGCGCGCTTTTGCAGCTGCTGCTGAATGGCCTGCCCACGCTGCGCGGCAAGCCCGAGGTCTCTATCTGGCGCGCGCCCACGGACAACGACATACAGATCGAGAAGCAGTGGCGCGCCTTCGGCCTTGACCGCCTGCAGAGCCGCGCGACCGGCGCTTCCTGGTCCCTGACTGAGGACGGCGGCGCGGTGGTGAAAAGCGAGCAGGTCTTGGGCGCGGCGGCGCTGCCCGTCCTGGTAAAGGCGCAGATCGAGTACAGCTTCCACGCCGACGGCTCCCTGCGGGTCCAGACGCGCTTTACCCCAATGCGGGACGACCTGCCCTACCTGCCCCGGCTGGGTCTGCGTTTTCCCTTGGATGAGCGCTACGAGGCCCTGCGCTGGTACGGCTGCGGCCCCCAGGAGAGCTACCCCGACCGCCGCGAGGGCGCGCGCCTGGGCCGCTACGAGGGCACCATCGCCGAGCAGCACGTGCCCTACCTGCGTCCCCAGGAGAACGGGGCCAAGGAGGGCTGCCGCGAGGCGACGCTGCTGGACAAATACGGCCTGGGCTTCCGCGTCACCATGGAGGGCGAGCCCTTCAGCCTGAACGTGCACGATTACAGCGACGAGGAGTTGACGCGGGCCCGGCACGAGCATGAGCTGCGCCGCGGGGACGCGCCCACGCTGCACGTGGACCTGGCCCAGGGCGGCCTGGGTTCCAACTCCTGCGGGCCGGAGCCGCTGGAAAAGTACAGGCTGTACCTGAAGGAGGAGAGGGCATACGCCTTTAGCATCTCCCCGTACAGCGACAGGGACCAGTAAGATAAACGACACGAGGGAGGGACGCGCCATGCTGCGCAGGATCGTTCGGATCGACGAGGAAAAGTGCAACGGCTGCGGCGCCTGCGCCCGGGCCTGCCACGAGGGCGCCATCGCCATGGTGAACGGCAAGGCGCATCTTATGCGCGAGGACTACTGCGACGGCCTGGGCGACTGCCTGCCCGCCTGCCCGGCGGACGCCATCTCCTTTGAGGAGCGCGAGGCCGCGCCCTACAACGAGGGGGCCGTGCGGGCCCATAAGGAGGGCGTGAGCCGCCCGGCGGATGGGGAAGAAGCGCCGTCCGAGCAGGCGAGCCGCCTCACCAACTGGCCGGTGCAGCTGCGCTTAGCGCCGCTGCAAGCGCCCTATTACGAGGACGCGAGCCTGCTGGTGGCCGCGGACTGCACCGCCTTTGCCTGCGGCTGCGCCCACGAGCGCTTCTTAAAGGGCCGCGTCACGCTCATCGGCTGCCCGAAGCTGGATCCCGTGGACTACGCCGAAAAGCTGGGGCAGATCCTGCTCATGAACCGCGTGCGGGACGTGACCGTCCTGCGCATGACGGTGCCCTGCTGCGGGGGCCTGGCGAGCGCCGTTAAGAGGGCCGTCGAGTTCAGCGGCCGGGACATCCCCTGTCGGGTGGTCGTGGTCTCCCCAAACGGGAGCCTGCAGGAATAAAACAGACCCGATCGATATTTGACCCAAAGAGGGCCGCGGAGGCGAGCTTCCGCGGCCCTTCCTTTTTTTGTCCCTTCCTTCCGTTCCCCTTAAGGGAAACAGGCCCTGTGGTCAGGCCGGGCGGCATAGAGTGATAGGGAGACGGCCCGCTTTAAAGATAGCAGGGCTTAAAAAGAAACGGGGAAGAAGGAAAGAGAAGATGCTGGAGTGGCTGTTGTCCGGCCTTGGGGAGCTCATGTTCCTGCTGTCCTACGTGTCCGGCCGGGAATCCTTTCCCACGCCGCTGAGCCCCGCGGAGGAGGAGCGCGCCCTGCGGGAGCTGGCGGAGGGGTCCGAGGCGGCCCGCACGGAGCTGGTGGAGCACAACCTGCGCCTGGTGGCCCACGTGGCCAAGAAGTACCAGGGCTGCGGCATCGACCAGGACGACCTCATCTCCATCGGCGCCATCGGCCTCATCAAGGCGGTGAACACCTACAAGCGGGGGGTGGGCGTGGCGCTGGCCACCTACGCGGCCCGCTGCGTAGAGAACGAGATCCGCATGGCCATCCGCTCTCGCAAGAAGTTCCGGGGCGAGGTGTCCTTAAGCGAGCCCGTGGGCGTGGACAAGGAGGGGAACGAGATCTCGCTCACCGACATTTTGGGCACCGAGCCGGAGCTCGTGGAGGCGGAGGTGGAGCAGCGGGTGAGCCTGCGCCGGGTCAAGGAGATCGTGCGGGGGCAGCTCTCCGAAAAGGAGCGGCTGGTGGTGGAGCTTAGATACGGCCTCTCTGGCCTTCCGCCCCTGCCCCAGCGGGAGGTGGCCAAGCGGCTGGGCATCTCCCGCTCCTACGTCTCGAGGATCGAGAAGCGCGCGGTGGAGAAGCTGCGCAGCTGCTTCGGAAAAGGCAGCTGAAAAAGAAAAGGACGGTGCGGTCAAACCGCATCGTCCTTTTGGCTGTGCGTTCGTCAGAGCCTGCGCAGGTCCTTTCCCTGAAAGGTCAGGAGCATCGTACTGTCCCTGTCCGTCAAGCGGGAGAAGATCCTGTCGCTGTACCGCTCCATCAGCGCCGCCGTATCCAAATTGGTGGCGATCAGCGTGTTCAGCCGCTTCTCCTTGCGCTCGGTAAGCAGGGTGAACAGGTACTCCTTCGTGATGTTCTGCATCATGGGCTCGGAGCCCAGGTCGTCGATGGCCAGCAGCTGGGCGTTCAGCATGGTCTCCATGCCGCTTATCTCTCCGTCCCTGTGGTACTGGCGCATCAGCTCGAACATATCGAAGGCAGAGATCCGCAGCACCGTAAAGCCCCTCTCCAGCACGGCCAGAGAGATGCAGTTGAGCAGGAACGTCTTGCCCTGCCCCGTCGTGCCGCTGAGCAGTATGTCCCGCTTGGGATAGTTCGGGAAGGCGTCCACGTAGCGCAGGGCCAGCTCCCGCATCTTCTCCATGCGCTTGCGCTGGGAGAGACCGCCGTCCGGACCCGGCTCGTCCGGGAAGCGGGACAGGTCGAACGTCTGGAAGCTCTGCCCGCTCCCGCCGCCCAGGGCGTAGAGCCGCCTCTGCAGCTCCCGCTCCACGCACGTACAGCGCCGCTGCGGCGCGGGGCCCACGAAGCCCGTGTCCTGGCAGAGGGGGCAGTCATAATGGGGCTTTAGGTCCTCCGGGGAAAAGCCTGCGCTCTTTAACTCCTCGCGGGCGCGGTCCCGCAGGGCCAGCACCTGCCGCCGCCCCTCCTCGTTGATGCGCTCCTGCTCGCCGGGGTGGCTGAGCGCGTCCTGGGCCAGATGCGCCCGGATGCGGGCCAGCTCCTGGTCCAGCCGGGCGTAGATGGGCGCGCGCTGCGCGATCTCGTCCCGCCGCGCCAGCGCCTCGGCCTCCGCCCGCTGCTTGCTCGCCTTCTTTTCTTCCAATATATCGCGCAATATCTGTTTTTTGTCCCAAAGGATCATGTCTTCGGCTCCTCCCCCAACAGCTCGTCCAGATCGTCGTACATCGCTTCGTATTCTTCCTTGGTGTAGCTATGCTGGGGATAATTGTTCCACGTATTGGCCTTCGTCCCGCCCGCTGCGGGCTTTGCCGCCTGCCTGCGCTGCTCGTGGTCCCTGCGCGCGCTCTCCACGTCGCGCAGGCTCGCCTCCAGCCAGCCGCTTAAGATCTTCTGCATCATGGCGAAGGGGTTCTCCGCGTGGCGGGAGTATTCCGCGGCCAGCAGCATGAGCTCCATGCTCGCGCCTTGCTTCTTCCAGCTTTCCAGCTGCTGGATGTCCGCGTCCGTGGGCCGCCTGCGGATGTCCGCGGCGTGGAACAGGGCGTCCAGCTCTCTTTCGCTCCTTCCCTGCGCCTGCAGCTTCTCTTGGAGCTCTTCTCCCTTGAAAAGCCCCTTGGAGCGGAAGCGCTCCAGCATGGCCGAGAAGGCGTCCAGGTCGTGCCTGTCCCCCCGGCGCAGCATGTAGCGGGCGATGAACACCAGCGCCTCCTGGTCAAAGCCCATCTGCAGCCAGGAGGAATAGAGCTTCTGGTTGTCCTGTGTTGCGGCGGAGGCGGGCAGGCCTAAGCTCTCCAGCACCTGCCGCAGGCCCTGCACCCGTTCGGCCCGCTGCCTCTCGGCCTCCGCGGCCTGGTCGGGCCGGATCGCGCCGCGCTTATAGCGGCTGGTGAGCACCGAGTCCACGTAGGCGAAGTTGGGGGCGCTGATCTTGGTGGTCTCCTTGCAGGCCAGCAGGATCGCCTCCAGGGAGAAGCCCATCTCCTCCGTCCAGCGCTGGTAGAGGGCTTCCTCGTCCAAAGAAGGGGCGCGGCGCTGGCCCATCTGGCGCAGCACCTGCCGCGCGCCCTCGTAGACCGCTTCCTTGGAGTGGATGTAGTCCTGGGCCGACTCGCGGGTGGTGTAGCCCTTGCTCACCCAGAACTGGGCCTCGCGCTCGATCTGCTTGAGTGTCACGTTCCGCTTGCGGGGGGAAGAACGGATCATGTAGTCCACCAGCAGCAGCAGCACGTCCTGGGGGATGCCCAGATCCTCCACGATGGCGTAGAGCCGCTGGTATTCCTCGGCGTGCAGCAGCCGGTCGCCGAAGAGGTCCTGCAGGGCGCCGTTGAACTCCTGGTAGGGCAGCGCCTGGTCGCGGCCGCCCAGCTTCCCCTCCATCACGGCCCTCTGCAGGTTCACGTAGGCATAGGAAGGCGGCCTGTCCGACAGGCGGCGCAGCAGCCCCTTGCGCTCCCAGTAGCCGAAGGCCTTGAGCACCTGCTCCTCCTCCAGCGCCAGCGCCCGGGCCACGGCGGAGAGCGTCATCTCCCGGCCGGCGCTCTGGCAGAGCTTGAGCCCGTAGAGGTACACCTTGACGCAGTCCCCCGGCGCCAGGGGCATGAACTCCTCTAAGAACAGGTTGTCCACCGGCGTGGAGCCGAACATGGCGTTGCTGTCGTCGAACACGCAAAGGGGCATCCGCTCGCCCTCCTTTCCCGCCCGGCCGCGTGGGCGGCCCGGCCTGCTCCCTTATCATACCACAAACCGGGGCCCGTGGACAGACGCGTTCCGGCGTATCGCGCCGGGAGGCGCGGGGGCATAAAGCGCGAAGCGACGCGCATACAATGATCCCATCAGACAAAGAAGCGGAACAAAGGGGGAGCGGGGGATGAAGGCACACATGGATCGCTGCCTGTGCTGGGCGAAGGCGCACCGCAAGGCCCTGATCTGTTTAGGACTCTTTCTGGGGCTCGCGCTGTTTTTGGTCCTGCACGCCCGCGTGCCCAACGAGATCGCGCTGGAGGCGGAGTACGACGAGGACGCCCACATGTTACACGTCAGCCAGACCATCCGCTGGGTGAACCGCAGCGGGCTGGAGCTGGACTGCGTGTACCTGCACCTCTACCCGAACGCCTTTTCCACAGAGGAGCGCGCGCCCGTGCTGGATGCGGACTTCGACAAGGCCTACCCGGAGGGCTTCTCCCCGGGCGGCGCGGCGGTGGAGGAGGTCACAAGCGAGGGAAAACCCGCCGACTGGACGCTGGAGGGGGAGACGCAGACGCTCCTGCGCGTGCGTCTGGAGCAGCCCCTCAAGGACGGGCAGCGGGCGGAGATCGGCCTCCGCTACACGCTGACGCTGCCCCGCAGCCGCCTGCGCTTTGGCTACTCGGACAGGGACGTGCGCCTGCTCAACGCCTTCGCCGTGCCGGCCTACCACGACGGCTCCGCCTGGCGTTTGGAGGAGTACACGCCCGTGGGCGACCCCTTCGTGAGCGAGACGGCAGACTACACGGTGACGCTGCGCGCGCCCACGGCCTACGTGGCGGCCGGGCCGGGGCTGTGCTCGGACGGGGAGGACGGCGTTTGGACGTTTAGGGCCAAGGACCTGCGGGAGTTCCCGCTGGTATTGAGCCGGGACTACTGCGTCTTTGCGTGCAAAGAGGGGGATATGCAGGTCAAGGCCTTCGCGTTTTCGGAGGAGGACGCCCGCCGCCTGGCCGAGCTGGGCGCCCGCGCGGCGGGCACCTATGCGGAGCTGTTCGGGGAGCTCAGGAGCCGGGAGCTGCTGCTCTGCCTGGGCGATTTCGCCTTCGGGGGCATGGAGTATCCCTCCCTCCTGCTGCTGGACGACGCGCTCCTGCGGGACGACAGCGGGCTGCTGGAGTTCGTTACGGCCCACGAGACCGCCCACCAGTGGTGGTACGCGGAGGTGGGCAGCGACCAGGCGCGCCATCCCTGGCAGGACGAGTCCCTGGCCGAATATTCCACGCTGCTCTATTACGAGGCCCGCTATGGCAGGCAGTCGCTGGAATCGCTGTACCAGACGCTGCTGCGGCCCGCCTGCGAGGACGAGGAACTGCAGGGCGTCAACATGGACGCGCCGATCAGCTCCTTTTCGACCAACGCGCTCTACGACGCCCTGGTCTACAAGAAGGGGGCGGCGATGTGGCACGACCTGCGGGCGCTGCTGGGCAACGACGGCTTCCTGCGCGCTCTGCGGGGCTATCACAGGAAGTGCGCGGGCAGGATCGCCGAGCCCGAGGAGCTGCTGCAGTCGCTGGGCGCGCAGGGCTGCCAGCGGGCGCTGGAGTGGCTGCAGGGCCGCCGCTGACGGTTTTGTTTAAGGGAAGAAGCCTTCGCACGGGCGAGGGCTTTTCCCCTGTGCGGAAAATCGCCGGAAGGAACCCCGCGCTGGCCGGGGGTTTTCAGAAAAGGAAAGGGCGTTCTCCCGGAAAGGAAGGCTTTCCTAGAAAGGGAAAAGCCCACCGCAGCTGGAGCTTCCTTGTCAAGAGGCCCTTTCACACAGAAAATTTTAGTCGAAAACCCCGTGCTGGCCCGGATATTTCCAGAAAGGGAAGGGGCGTTTTCCTTGAAGAAAAGGCTGTTATAGAAGGGAAGAAGCCGCCGCGGCCGGAGCTTCCCTACCAAAAAGACTTCTCACACAGAAAATTTTCGATGAAAACCCCACGCTGGCTGAGGATTTCCAGAAAGGGAAGGGGCTTTCCGCCGGAAGAAAAGGCCTCCATAGAAGGAGCGAGGGCCGCTGCGGGAAGGGTTGCAGGCTGGGTATTTCCATATACCCCCACAAAATTTTCGATGAAACCCCTGCGCGGGCCGGAGGTTTCCAGAAAGGGAGGGCCTTCTTGCCGGGTATTTCTATATTCCCCCACAAAAAAACGCTCCCGCCTGAAAAACGGACGGGAGCGCGTTGGTCTGTATTTCGCCCTGCCTTAGTTGGCGCTGGGGGCAGCGGAGACGAAGCGGGCGGGGTTCAGCTTGATGCCGGGGCCCATGGTGGTGGAAACGACCACGGAGCGCACGTAGGTGCCCTTGGCGGCCGCAGGACGGGCCTTGACGATGGCGTCCATCAGCACGCGGAAGTTCTCGGCGAGCTTCTCCTGGCCGAAGGAAGCCTTGCCGAAGGGAACGTGCACGATGGCGGTGCGGTCCACGCGGTACTCGACCTTACCGGCTTTGATCTCGGCGATGGCGCGGGCCACGTCGGTGGTCACGGTGCCGGACTTGGGGTTGGGCATGAGGCCCTTGGGGCCCAAAACGCGGCCCAGACGGCCGACGACGCCCATCATGTCGGGGGTGGCGACGCAGACATCGAACTCGAACCAGTTCTCCTGCTGGATCTTGGCGACCATTTCCTCGGCGCCCACGTAGTCCGCGCCGGCGGCCTCGGCGGCCTTGGCGTTGTCGCCCTTGGCGAAGACCAGCACGCGCACGGTGCGGCCGGTGCCGTTGGGCAGCACCACGGTGCCGCGGACCTGCTGGTCCGCATGGCGGGGATCGACGCCCAAGCGGACGGAGACTTCCAGTGTCTCGTCGAACTTGGCCTTGGCGGTCTTTAAGGCCAGCTCGATGGCGGCCTCGGGATCGTAGTTGCTCTGCTCGATCAGCTTAACGCTGTCCTGATATTTCTTGCCGTGTTTCATGACCGAAATCTCCCTCCTGCTGTTACTCTGCCACGGTGATGCCCATGGAGCGGGCGGTGCCCTTGACCATGCTCATGGCGGCCTCGATGGAGCCGGCGTTGAGGTCGGGCATCTTCATGGTGGCGATCTCGCGGACCTGGTCCTGGGTCAGCTGGGCGACCTTGTCGCGGTTGGGGCGGGCGGAGCCGCTTTCGATGCCTAGGGCCTTCTTGATGAGGACCGGGACGGGAGGGGTCTTGGTGATGAAGGTGAAGGAGCGGTCCTGATAGACGGTGAGCACCACGGGGATCACGTAGCCCACCTGCTTGGCGGTGCGCTCGTTGAACTCCTTGCAGAAGCCCATGATGTTCACGCCGTGCTGGCCGAGCACGGGGCCGATGGGGGGCTGCGGGGTGGCCTTGCCCGCGTTCACCTGAAGTTTGACGATGGCGGTAACTTTCTTAGCCATTTAGGATGTACACCTCCGAAAAATATCCTTGTGGTCAAAAGCGGAACGGTGCGGTTCCTCCCACGGGCGAACACGCGAAGGGAAGCGCTTTTTCTTCCCTGCGATTTTCGCCCCTAACGCCTTGTCCGAAACTTGATTCGGGGGCCGGATTGCTGACGTTCCAGTAGAGAAATAAGGGAATGGAAGGCTATTCTTCCTTGTTCACCTGGTCCAGGTCCAGCTCCACCAGCGTTTCACGGCCGATGAACATGACGGAGACGCTCACGCGCTTTTCGCGTATGTTCACTTCCCGCACCACGCCCTCGAAGTTCTCAAAGGGACCTGCCAGTATGGTGACGTTGTCGCCCGGCTCCACGGCGCTGACGCGCTTCTGGCCGTCGGCGAGCATGTTCTTGACCTCGTCCTCGGTCAAGGGGATCGGTTTGGATCCCGGGCCCACGAAACCCGTGACGCCGCGGGTGTTCCTGACGATGTACCAGGATTCGTCGTTCATGATCATGCGCACAAGGACGTACCCGGGGTACACCTTGCGCGGCACCACATGCCGCCTGCCGTTTTTGATCTCGACGACCTCTTCCACGGGCACGCGGATGTCGCAGATGGTGTTCTGCAGGCCGCGGTTGTCCACGGTCTTCTGCAGGGAGTCCATCACCTTGTTTTCATAGCCGGAATAGGTGTGTACCACATACCAGGCCAGTTCGTTTTCCTCGGGCAATGAGCTCAGCTCCTTCCCATGACGGCTTAAACGCCGCCTAGATGATGAGCCGGATCAGGCTCGACAGGGCCAGGTCGTACACGGCGATGACCGCGGTGACCAAGATCACGAACACCACGACCACGATGGAGTGGCGGACGAGGTCCTTGCGGGAGGGCCAGGTGACCTTCTTCAGCTCCGCGATGGTCTCACGGAATTTCTGGATCAGGCTGAACTTCGCCTTCTTGCCGCTGTCCTTCTTCTTGACGGCCTTCTTGTCGTCCTTCTTGCTGACCTTCTTTTCAGACATGGGTTTCTTTCACTTCCTCGCTTAAAGGCTTTTCGTCTTAGCGGGTCTCCTTGTGTTCGGTGTGCTTCTTGCAGAAGCGGCAGTACTTGTGCATGGTCAAGCGGTCGGGGTCGTTGCGCTTGTTCTTCATGGTGTTGTAGTTGCGCTGCTTGCACTCGCTGCAGGCCAGTGTCACTTTCACGCGCATGGCGGCTGTTTTCCTCCTTTCCCTGAAAGGTCTGCTTACCCGTTTTGGGGCGCACAAAAACAACGCCCATTCAACGGACCTTACCATTCTACTCGCTTTTTGTCCGCTTGTCAACGCAAAAAAACGGACTTTGCGCCTCTTTTCCGGAGGAAAACGCCGCCCGCGCCGCGCGCTTTGCATATTTTAGGCACGGTGAAGCGTATGCTGTACCGTCCGCGTATTGCCTGCCAAGCTCCTTAAAAACGGAAAGGAGGGCGTCATGAAGCGCCTGCTGCTCGCCGCGCCGCTGCTCCTGTGCCTGGTCTGGGCCCGGGCTCTGCGCCTTTCCCCCTCGGAAGCCCCTGTGCAGGAGGCGCCGACGCGGATGGAGCTCGTCCGGGTCGCCCTGGCCGCGCCTGAGCCTTCGCCCGCTCCCACGCCGGAAGCAGCGCCATCGCTGGAGGCAGAGCCGGTCTATCTGACCGTCTACGAGAAGGAGACGGGGCGGACGGGAGAGATGGAGCTGGAGGACTACATCTACCACGTGCTTGCGGGGGAGATGCCCGCCTCCTACCCCCTGGAGGCGCTCAAGGCCCAGGCGGTGGCGGCCCGCAGCTATGCTTTGTGGAAGAGCGGCCTGTTCGGCGGCGGCTGCGGCCGGGGCGGGGACGCGGACGTCTGCACGGACTCCGGCCACTGCATGGCCTACGCCTCGGACGAAAAGCTGCAAAAGAACTGGGGCGGCGAGTACGAAACGAACCGGGAGAAGCTGCAAAGGGCGGTCGCGGAGACGGCGGGCCTTGTCTGCGCCTACGACGGCGAGCCCATCCAGGCGCTGTTCCACGCGGTCTCCGGCGGCAGGACCGAGGACGCGGCGGCGGTGTTCCAGAACGCCCTGCCCTACCTGGTCTCGGTGGAGAGCGCGGGCGAGGAGGACGCGGGCCGCTTCAGCGCGGACGTGACGTATAGCCGAGAGGAGCTGGCGCGCAGGCTCAACGCGGCCTTCCCGGGAGCGGGCCTCACGGCGCGGACGCTGGAGAGTAAGCTGCGGGTGGTCTCCCGCACGGAGTCGGGCCGGGCGGAGACGGTGCTGATCGGAAACCGCGAGGCCACGGGCCGGGAAGTGCGCAAGGCGCTGGATCTGGACTCGGCCAATTTGACCTTCTGCTTTGAGGGGGATTCGGTGTGCATCCACACGCAGGGCTTCGGCCACGGCGTGGGTTTGAGCCAGGCGGGCGCCGAAGCGATGGCGCAGGACGGCGCGGGGTATGAGGAGATCTTGACCCACTACTATTCGGGCGTGGAGATCTGCCCCCTGGCTGCGCTGCTGGAGGGAACTCCCGGCGGCCAAGGGGAAGGATAGGGAGGGGAAACGATGCTGACCATCGAGTGGGACGTGGTGCTGTTTTTCGCCGTGGGCGTGCTTCTGCTCTACGGCCTGGGCTGGCTGCTGCTGGTGCCTTTTAAGTCCATGCTCTGGTTCCTGGGGAACTCGCTGGCGGGCTGCGCGGCGCTGCTGCTTCTGCAGAACCTGGGCGGCAGCTGGGGCCTTGCCGCCTGCGCGAACCCCTTTTCGGCGGTGCTCACGGGGTTTTTGGGGCTGCCGGGGCTGGCGCTCACGCTGATCCTGCAGAACTTGTTCTGAAAGAAATGCGGGAAAAAGAAAGGGCGGAAGGTTGGACGGCCTGCGAAAAAGGCGGACATATTCTGAAAAGCCGCATGGGGAAAGACGGGGTTTGCGGGGGTTTCATTTAAGAAAACGGGAGCGTAAAAAATCAGAAATACGCTTTTTACAGGAGAGGAAAAGGCCCGACGCTCATAAACACTCCGGGGGCTTTTCCACATGAAAAGGGAGGAAAAGGCGGGGGAAAAACGCCTTCCTGCCGCCTCTTGGGGCAGTTATCCACAGAAAACCTGTGGATAACTGCCCCGCTTCTGTGGATATGTTGAAATCGACACGGATCGCAAAGAAAATACTCCGGCTTGTTTGAAGGTTTGCTCTCCATCCTTATGGGAGGACATGACAGGGAAAGACGGCACCCCTTTGAGAGGCGGCGCATAAAGTACAGTGCGCCCGCCTTTTAGGGCCCAAGCGGCCCAAGAGGCGTTTGACCGGCGCGAAATCCCAAGCGGACAAGGAGGCGTCCCTTACATGTCGTTCTATTCCTACAAAAACTGCAACCAGGACAGCTGTCCCGGCGTCATTACCGGCGACTGCACCCGGGGCCTGCGCGAGAAGGTGTGCGTGCAGGTGAAGAAGGTCTACGACTCCTGCATGCAGCAGGAGCAGCTGTCCAACGTGAAGGTGAAGCTGACGGACATGGTGCCCGTCTGCGAGTGCGACTGCCCCCAGCCGCCCTTCACGCCCCCCATCGCCTTTGAGAGCTGCCGCTCCTCCTCCATCAACGGGGCCATCCGGAACCTCACCATCGACAGGCTGTGCGACAGGCCCAACTTCGCCCGCGTCCGCGCCAACGTGGACATCCCCATCGACATCCTCTTCACCGACTTCAACGGCCGGCAGGGCATCGGCAAGGCGACCGTGACCGTCAAGAAGGACGTGCTGCTCTGCATCCCGGACGACTCCGTGGTGCCCTTCACCATCGAGGCGTTGGTCAGCGCCATCTGCGTCTCCGGCTGCTACTGCGGCGACAGCACCTTCGAGATCACCCTCTGCGCCACCATCATCCTGAAGGTGCTGGCCGAGGTGGAGATGCTGGTGCCCAGCTACGGCCTGTGCGCCGCGCCTCCCTGCGAGGAGTTCTCCGAGAGCGTCTGCGACGAGTTCTTCTCCCTGCCCATCTATCCCCAGGACCCCTGCGGCACCGAGGGCTGCTCCACCGCGGCGGCGGGCATGCCCTGCCTGTGCGGAAAATAAATTTAACCCTTGCAGTTCCCCTGCCCGGCGGCCTTGCCGCCGGGCCCCTTTTTTGTGGAAAAAACCCCTGTCCGGCCCACGAAATTTGACGCTTTGCCGCTTAGAATGGAAGGCAGGAAAGGGGCATATCTCTATTGACAGAGGCGGCGCGGTCTGCTATGTTATGTTAGTTAGTGTAGGGTAACTGCTCCCCTTCCGTCCCGGCGGACAAACAGCAGGGGAAGCGTTTTTCCATGGGGGAGGCTTTTTTGATGACGACGCTGGACAAGCTCAGCGCGGGCCGCGGCGGCACCATCGCCCAGGTGGGCGGCGAGGGCGCGCTCAGGCGCAGGCTGCTGGATATGGGACTGACCCCCCGCACGAAGGTGAAGGTGCGCAAGGTGGCACCCATGGGCGACCCCATCGAGCTGACGCTGCGGGGCTATGAACTGACCATACGTCTGGAGGACGCCCGGGAGATCCTCCTGGAGGAGGATCCCGCATGATCATCGCGCTTCTGGGGAACCCCAACGCGGGAAAGACCACGCTGTTCAACGCCCTGACGGGCTCCAACCAGCACGTGGGCAACTTTCCCGGCGTCACGGTGGAAAAAAAGGAGGGGCAGATCAAGGGCGCGCCGGATATGCGCCTGGTGGACCTGCCCGGCATCTATTCCCTCTCCCCGTACACCGCCGAGGAGGTGGTGACCCGCGACTTCCTGATCGGCCAGCACCCCAGCGCGGTCATCAACATCGTGGACGCCACCAACATCGAGCGCAACCTGTACCTGACGCTGCAGCTCATGGAGCTGAACATGCCCGTCGTGGTGGCCCTCAACATGATGGACGAGGTGCGCGAGAACGGCGACAGCATCGACGTCAAGGCCCTCTCCGACGGCCTGGGGCTGCGCGTGGTGCCCATCGCCGCGGCCAAGGGCGAGGGCGTGGAGGCGGTGCTGGAGCAGGTGCAGGCCCTGGTGCGGGAGCAGGACCGCTCCAGCGTTCTGGACACCTGCACGGGCGAGGTGCACAAGGCCATCCACTCCATCTCCCACATCATCGAGGACCACGCCCAGCGGGCCGGGCTGCCCAAGCGATACGCCGCCATCAAGATGGTGGAGGGCGACGAGCCCACCAGCCAGCTGCTCAAGCTCCACGAGCCGGAGGAGGACATCATCCACCACATCGTGGAGGACATGGAGCACAACCTGGGCACCGACCGGGAGGCGGCCCTGGCGGACATGCGCTATGCCTTCATCGAGGAGCTGTGCCAGCGCTGCGTGCACCGCACGGGCCAGTCCAAGGAGCAGGCCCGGTCCGAGAAGATCGACCGGGTGCTGACCCACAAGGTCTGGGGCATCCCCATCTTCTTAGGGATCATGGTGCTGGTCTTTACACTGACATTCGGGCTGATCGGCAAGTTCTTGAGCGACCAGTTCGCGCTCTTGATCGACTGGGCGACCTCGCTTCTGGATCAGGCCCTGACCGCCCTCTCCATCAACGAGGCGGTCCACTCCCTTTTGATCGAGGGCGTGTGCGCGGGCGTGGGCTCGGTCCTCTCCTTCCTGCCCACGATCGTGGTGCTGTTCTTCTTCCTGTCCATTTTGGAGGACACAGGCTACATGGCCCGCGTGGCCTTCGTGATGGACAAGCTGCTGCGCAAGATCGGCCTCTCCGGCCGGAGCTTCGTGCCCATTTTGGTGGGCTTTGGCTGCTCGGTGCCCGCGGTGATGGCCACGCGCACGCTGGCCAGCGAGCGCGACCGGCGCATGACCATACTGCTCATCCCCTTTGCCAGCTGCTCGGCCAAGCTGCCCATCTACGCGGTGCTGACGGCGGCCTTCTTCCCCAAATACGGCGGGCTCGTGATGAGCGGGCTGTATGTGTTCGGCATCGTCTGCGGCATACTATACGGGCTGCTGCTCAAGGGCCTGTTCTTTCACGGCAAGCCCGTGCCCTTCGTGATGGAGCTGCCCGCCTACCGCTTCCCCTCGGCCCGCTCGGTGCTGCTGCACTGCTGGGAGAAGGCCAAGGACTTTCTGGTCAAGGCCTTCACCATCATCTTCGTCGCCTCCATCGTGATCTGGGTGCTACAGAGCTTCGACACCCGTCTTTTGATGGTTGACAACGGCGCCGACTCCATGCTGGCGGACCTTGGCCGCCTGCTGGCGCCCATTTTCCGGCCCCTGGGCTTTGGGGACTGGATCTCCGCCACGGCGTTGGTCACGGGCCTGACCGCCAAGGAGGCCGTGGTCAGCACGCTGGCGGTGCTGGTGAGCGGCGGCGACACGGCGGCCCTGCCGGCCGCGCTGGCGGGCATGTATTCGCCGCTGGCGGGCCTGTCCTTCATCGTGTTCACGCTGCTGTACATGCCCTGCGTGGCGGCCATGGCGGCCATACGCCGGGAGGTGGGCGGCCTGCGCGCCGCGGGCTACATGCTGGCCCAGACGGGCGTTGCCTGGGTGATGGCCTGCCTGGTGTACCAGATAGGTTCGCTGTTCCTCTAAGACGGGCGCAGGAGGTTTGCCGAAGATGCTCGATATCCTGATCCTGGCGGCTCTGGCGGTGCTGGTCGTGCTGGCCGTGCGCCGGGGCCGGAAGGCCGGCTGCGGCGGCGACTGCGCGAACTGCAGCCGCAGCTGCGGCAGGAAGGAGAAGTAGTCCCACAAAAGCCCCACAAAGACAAGCGGCCCGCCGGGCCTCCCTTTCCGATCGGACGATCGAGGGAGGAGCCCGGCGGGCCGCTTACTTATGTATGTTTAAGAAAAATTACAGCTGCTCGGCGGAATCGGCGCAGTCCCAGATGACGCCGATGGCGTCCAGACCTAAATGGATGGCCAGGATGGGGCCCGCGTGGCGGCGCTCCAGGGGAACGCCGGGGAAGGTCTGCTTGAGCAGGTTGGTCAGGTCCTCGGCGCCGCGCTCGTTGTTGAGCGACTGCACGATCAGCCGTTTTGCGTCCTTGGGCACGCTCTGCACCAGCTTGCGGATCTGGTCGTGGTGCCCGCGGGCGGTGTCGCTGGCCACCACGCCGCCCTGCACAAGGCGCAGGATGGGCCGGATGTTCAGTATGGTGCCCACGCTCTGGCGCACGATGCCCAGCCGCCCGCTGCGGCGCAGGGAGGTCATGTCCGTGACGGAGAAGACGATGCCGATCTTGTCCCGCAAGGTGCGCAGCTCGTCGGCCACGGCCTGCAGCTCCATGCCCTGGCGGATGCACAGGGCCGCGTGGCGCAGGAGGAACAGGCTGCCGCCCGCGGTGGAGAGGCCGTCCACGATGCGTATGTTGCCGCCCACGCTGCGCGCGGCGATGGCGGCGTTGGAATAGGTGCCGCTCAGCCGCGAGGAGATGGTCAGGCACAGCACCTCCATGCCCTGCTGCACCAGCTCCTCGAAGAGGGCCATGAACATGGACAGCGTGGTCTGGGAGGTGGTCATGTGGGCCGTGGCGCTGGAACGGGCGATGAGGTTCACGTAGTCCCCGTTGCTCTCCACGAAGGTCTCGCTGTAGGAAAGGCCGTCCACCGAATAGGAGAGTGGGATGAGCTTCACGTTCAGGTCCCGCGCCTCCCGGGCGGTCAAATAGGTCGTAGAATCGGTCACCAATGCGATCATGTCAAAACCGCCCCCAACTTTCTGTACTTAGCGTAGCGATCTTCCAGCAGCGTGTTTATATCCGTTTGGGAAAGGGCCAGGAACTCCCGCTCCAGGGCTTCCTTTAAGGCGGGGAAAAGCGTATCGTCCTCGGGAAAGATGCGCTCTATCACCTGGAAGCCGTACAGGTCCTGCGCGGTCAGGTGCAGGCTCTCGGCGGCCTCCTTCGTGCGCGCGGGGTCCTTCCAGAGGATGGAGGCGCAGCCCTCGGGGGAGATGACCGAGTACCAGGCGTTCTCCAGCATCCAGACCCGGTCGGCCACGGCCAGGGCCAGCGCGCCGCCGCTGCCGCCCTCGCCGATGAGCAGGGAGACGACGGGCGTGCGCAGGCCCATCAGCGTGATCAGGTTCTCCGCGATGGCCTCGCCCTGGCCCCGCTCCTCCGCGCCGATGCCCGGATAGGCCCCGGAGGTATCCACCAGGCACAAAAGCGGCAGGTGGAACTTCTCGGCCTGCTGCATGCAGCGCAGCGTCTTGCGGTAGCCCTCCGGCTGGGCCATGCCGAAGTTGTGCTCGATCTTCTCCTGAAAGCTCCGGCCCCGCTCCAGGGCCGCCACCATCAGCGGGCGGCCGTTCAGGTACGCGGCGCCCGCGAGCACGGCCAGGTCCTCGCCGAAGCGCTTATCCCCGCGCAGGGGGATAAAGCCGGTCAGGAGCCTGTCGATAAAGTCCCGGGCGGTGGGCCGGTCCTGGGCCCGTGCGGCCTGCACCCGGTCCCAGGGGCCGATCATCCGTTTTTCCACTTGTCCGCCTCCCCATAGAGGGCCAGCAGGCGGGACAGGTAGTCCCTCTGCTCCCTTCGGTCCACGATGGCGTCCAGAAAGCCCTTTTCCAGCAGGAACTCCGCGCTCTGGAAGCCCTGCGGCAGCTTCTGGCGTATGGTCTGTTCGATCACGCGGGGGCCGGCGAAGCCGATGAGCGCGCCGGGCTCGGCCAGCGTCACGTCCGCCTGCATGGCGAAGCTGGCCGTCACGCCGCCGGTGGTGGGGTCGGTGAGCACGCACACGTACAGGAGGCCCGCGTCGGAAAAGCGCCGGATGGCCCCGGAAACCTTGGCCATCTGCATCAGGGAAAGGATGCCCTCCTGCATCCGCGCCCCGCCGGAGACGGTGAAGCCCACAACGGGCAGGCGCTGCTCCAACGCATACTCGAACAGGAGCGTGATCTTCTCGCCCACGGCGCAGCCCATGGAACCCATCATGAAGTTCTGGGCCATCACGAACAGGCAGAAGGGCTTCTGCTCCAGCGTGGCGCGGCCGCAGATCACGGCCTCGCTCTCGCCGCTCTGGCGGCGGGCCTTGTCCAGCTTGTCCTTATAGCCGGGGAAGGAGAGCGGGTCCGCCGAGCGCATGCCCACGAACAGCTCCTGAAAGCTGCCCTCGTCGGCGATGGAGGCGATGCGCGGCCGCGGGCCCATGCGGAAGTGCGCCCCGCAGCCTGGGCAGACCTGGTCGTTCTTGTCCAGCTCCTCCTGAAGCAGCACGCGCTTGCAGCCCTTGCAGCGCAGCCACAGCTCGCCCCGGCCGGGGGCGGCGGCGCCGGCGGAGGCGTCCTGCTCCAGGGGATTGTTGGGCCGCTTGAACAGGCCCTGCTTGAAGATGGCCATGCTCGGCCTCCTTGCATCCTAATTTAGGTGGGGGATCCGTTGCCCTGCAGGCGGTCCAGCGTGCCGGTGTCGTAGCTGCCGGAGACGAACTCGGGCAGGGCCAGCAGCTCCATGTGCATCTCCCCCGTGTGCTCCACGCCCTCGATCACCAGCTCGCAGAGGGCGGCCTGCATCTTGCGCACGGCCTCCTCGCGGGTCATCGCGCCCACGATCAGCTTGCCGATCATGGAATCGTAGTAGGGCGGCACCACGTAGCCCTGGTACACCGCGGTGTCGAAGCGCACCGACGGCCCGCCGGGGATGTGCAGAAGGGAGATCGCGCCGCTGCTGGGCAGAAAGCCCTTGAAGGGGTTCTCGGCGTTGATGCGGCACTCGATGGCGTGGCCAAGGAGGGAAATATCGCTCTCGGAAAAGTCCAGCGGCACGCCCGCCGCGATGCGGATCTGCCACTTGACCAGGTCCAGCCCGGTGACGGTCTCGGTCACGGGGTGTTCCACCTGCAGGCGGGTGTTCATCTCCATGAAGTAGAAGTTCTTCTTCTCGTCCAGCAGGAACTCCACGGTGCCTACGCCCGTGTACCCGCAGGCCCTGGCCGCGGTGCGGGCCGCGTCCATCAGGCGGCGGCGCAGGGCAGCGTCCACCGCGGGGGAGGGGCTTTCCTCCAGCAGCTTCTGGCTGCGGCGCTGCATGGAGCATTCCCGCTCCGGCAGGCAGCAGACGTGGCCCTTGCCGTCGCAGAGCAGCTGCACCTCGATGTGCTTGACCGGGCGCAGGTACTTTTCCAGATAGACCTCCCCGTCCCCGAAGGCGGCCCTGGCCTCCGCGGAGGCGGCCTCGTAGGCGCTGAGCAGGCCCTGCTCGTCCTCGACCCTTCGGATGCCCCGGCCGCCGCCGCCCGCGCGGGCCTTGACCAGCAGGGGGAAGCCGATGCGCCGGGCCTCGGAGAGCAGCTGCTCCGGGCCCTGGATGAGGTCGCTGCCGGGCGTCACCGGCACACCGGCCTTCTGCATGGCGCGGCGGGCCTCGTCCTTATCGCCCATGAGGGAAATGACCTCCGGCGAGGGGCCCACGAACACCAGGCCGCAGCTGCGGCACAGGGCCGCGAAGCGGGCGTTCTCGCTCAAAAAGCCGTAGCCCGGATGGACGGCCTGCGCGCCGCTGTGCATGGCCACCGAGAGGATGGCCTCCATATTGAGATAGCTGTCCTTGGCGGCGGCGGGGCCGATGCAGTAGCTCTCGTCCGCAAGGGAAACGTGCAGCGCCTCCCGGTCGGCCTCGGAAAACACCGCCACCGTGAGTATGCCCATCTCCTTGCAGGCCCGGATGATCCGCACCGCGATCTCGCCGCGATTGGCCACCAGCAGCTTGGTAAACATGCCTCTTTTTCTTCCTCCGTCCCCGCTCCTTTGGGAAGTCAAGACCTCAAAGGGGCGGCCTTTCCTGCGTCCTTTTTTCCTTACATCACCTGGTCCCGCGGGACCAGGGCGAAGGAGAACTCGCCGCTCACGCAGCGCTTGCCGTCCACGAAGCCCTCGCCCGACAGGAAGGCGATGTTGGCCACGCGGCGCTTGACGGTGACGCGGGTCTCGAAGGTGTCGCCGGGGCGGACGCTGCCGCGGAAGCGCACGTTGTTGATGCCCGCGTACATGGGCAGGGCGGAGCGCATGTCGTCCTTGAACAGAGCGCAGGCGGACTGGGCGATGATCTCGCACAGCACCACGCCCGGCACCACGGGCAGGCCGGGGAAGTGGCCGGAAAGGAACCACTCGTCCCCGCGCACCCGATACTTGCCCCGGGACGCGCCTTCCTCGTCCAGCTCCACCTCGTCCACCAGCAGCATGGGCTCCCGGTGGGGAAGGATGGTCTTGATCTCCTCGCGGTCCATGGAAAGACCTCCCTTATCTGTGATTTAGTAGATCTTGAACAGCGTCTGGCCGTACTCCACCAGCTCGCCGTTCTGGGCGCAGATGTCCACGATCTCCCCGTCCTGCTCGGCCTGGATCTCGTTCATGAGCTTCATGGCCTCCAGGATGCAGAGCGTGTCGCCCTTCTTGACGTAATCGCCCACGGAGACGAAGGGGCGGGAGTTCTCGTCCTTGGCGGCGTAGAACACGCCCACCATGGGCGACTTGACCTCCGTCAGCCGGTTAAAGTCCACGCCGCCCTGCATAGGCTCCGGCGCGGGCGCGGGGACCGGCTCGGCCTGCGGCGCTGGCTCCGGCATGGGCGCAGGAGATGGAGCGGGCGCGGGCGCGGCGGCGCAGGCGCGCTCCAAACGGATGCGGGAATCCCCCTCCGTCAGCTCCAGGGCGCTCAGATCCTGCTCGTTTAGCAGGGCGGCCAGGGCGCGCAGCTCCTCGATGTTGATGTTCATCCGTCTTCTCCTCCTTGTTTGGGGCCTTTGCCCTTTACGCCTTCCAGGGCCGCAGGGCCAGGCAGGCGTTGTGGCCGCCGAAGCCCAGGGAGGTGGAGATGGCGATGTCCGCCTGCACGTGGCGCGCCTGGCCCGGGATATAGTCCAGGTCGCAGTCCTCGTCCGGCTCTGCGTAGCCGATGGTGGGGGGCAGTACGGCTCCGGCCAGTGCCTGCGCGCAGGCGATCGCCTCCACCGCGCCGGTTGCGCCCAGCATGTGGCCGGTCATGGACTTGGTGGAGCTGATCTGGGCCCGGTAGGCATCCTCGCCCAGGGCGAGCTTGAGGGCCTTGGTCTCGGTCTTGTCGTTTAAGGGCGTGGAGGTGCCGTGGGCGTTTACGTACAGCGTTTCGCCGGAGGTGTAGCCACCCTGCTCCAGCGCCTGCCGTATGGCCGCGGCGGGGGAGAGAGCGCTCTCGTCCGGGGCGGTGACGTGGTGGGCGTCGCAGGTGTTGCCATAGCCCACGACCTCGGCCAGGATCGGCGCGCCGCGGCGTTTAGCGTGCTCCAGCTCCTCAAGGACCAATATTCCCGCGCCCTCGCCGATCACGAAGCCGTCCCTGCGCTTATCGAAGGGCACGCAGGCGGTGGCGGGGTCGTCCCTGCGGGTGAGCGCCTTGCAGTTGGTGAAGCCCGCGACGCCCAGGGGCGTGATGGCCGCTTCGGACCCGCCGGAGAGGATCGCGTCGGCAAAGCCAAAGGCGATGGCGCGGTAGGCCTCGCCCACGGCGTTGGTGCCGGTGGCGCAGGCGGTGGTCACGGGCAGCGTGGGGCCCTTGGCCTTAAAGCGGATGGCGATGTTGCCCGTGGCGATGTTGGCGATCATCGTGGGGATGAAGAAGGGAGACACGCGGGAGGGGCCGCGGTTCATGAGCTTTGCGGTCTCGTTGATGAAGGTGAGCATGCCGCCGATGCCGGAGCCCACGTACACGCCCAGGCGCTCGGGCTCTATGTTCCCCTCCAGCCCGCTCTGCGCCATGGCTTCCAGCGCGGCGGCGTAGGCGTAGGCCATGAAGGGGTCGGACTTGCGGGCCATCTCCTTGCCCATGATGGGCACGGGGTCGAAGCCCTTGACCTCGGCGGCGAGCTTGACCTCGAAGCCCTCGGTGTCGAATTTGGTGATGGGGCCGATGCCGCACACGCCCGCGGTCAGACTGCGGAACAGCTCCTCCGCGTTCAGGCCCACGGGGGTGACCGCCCCGACGCCGGTGATAACGACTCTGCGCAAGGTTCAAGATCCTCCTAAAACCTAAAAGTAGTAAAGAAGCGTATGGTCTGGCCCTACATCCCCAGGCCGCCGTCCGCGCGGATCACCTCGCCGGTGATGTAGGAGGCCGCCGGGGAGGCCAGGAAGGCGCACAGGGCGGCGATCTCCTCGGGGCGGCCGATGCGGCCCGCGGGGATGGCGGCGACGCCCGCTTCCAGCGCGGCCTTGGGCATGGAGGCGGTCATGTCCGTCTCCACGAAGCCGGGGGCCACCGCGTTGCAGGTGACGCCGCGCTTGGCCAGCTCCTTGGCGATGGTCTTGGTAAGGCCGATCAGCCCCGCCTTGGAGGCGGCGTAGGCGGCCTGGCCGGGGTTGCCCATCAGCCCGGCGACGGAGCTTATGTTGACGATGCGGCCGTACTTCTGCCGCATGAAGCTGCGGTACAGGGCGCGGGTGACGAAGAAGGCGCCCTTGAGGTTCACGTCCAGCACGGCGGAAAAGTCCTCCGCGCTCAGCTGCAGGGCGAGCTTGTCCACGGTGCGTCCGGCGTTGTTGACGAGGATCTGGAAGGGGCCGAAGTCCGCCTCCGCCTCCTTGACGGCCTGGGCGACCGCCTGCTCGTCGGATACGTCCACCTTCATGGCGCGGCTTTTCACGCCCGTTTCGGCCAGAAGGGAGAGCGTCTCCTGCGCGGCCACGTTGTTGCCCGCGTAGAAGAAGCACACGTTCGCGCCCTGCCGGGCCAGCTCCAGAGCCACGGCGCGGCCGATGCCCCGGGATGCGCCGGTGATGAGCGCGTTTTGTCCTTTAAGCATGAGGGATCTCCTCCATCAAACGGTCCAGGCCCGCCGGGTCCTCTACGCTGAATACGCGCAGGCTCCCGTCGATCTTCTTGATAAGGCCCGCGAGCACCTTGCCGGGGCCGATCTCCACAAAGTCGCAGATGCCCTCTTTGGCCATTTCCCGGATGCTCTCCTCCCAGCGGACGGGCGAGCAGCACTGCGGGGGCAGCGTGGCGCGCGCATCCTCGTAGGGGCGGGCGGTCAGGTTCGCGTACACGGGCATGCGGGGCGGCTGCGGCGTCTCCGCTTGCAGGGCGGCCGTCAACGCCTCCGCGGCCCCGTTCATATACGGGCTGTGGAAGGGACCGCTCACCTTCAGGGGCAGGCAGCGGCCGCCGGCGGCCTTCACGGCCTCCTCCAAGACGGGCAGGCTCTCCCGGGCGGCGGCGCAGACCGTCTGGCCCGGGCAGTTGTAGTTGACCGGCCAGGCGTTTTCAAGCCCTGCGCAGATCTCCTCCACCTGTTGGGTGTTTAGGCGCAACACGGCCAGCATCCCGCCGGGGTGTTGGGCGGCGCACCTGGCCATTTCCCGCGCGCGCAGGCACACCAGGGGGAAGCAGCGCTCCGGCGGCAGTATGCCGGCAAAGCAGACCGCGGAAAGCTCCCCAAGAGAGAAGCCCGCGACGGCGTCGGGGATGAGGCCCCGCGCTTCCACCGCCGCCGCGATGGCAAGCTCCGTGGCAAAGAGGCAGGGCTGGGTCACTTCCGTTTCCTGCAGCTCCTCCGCGCTGCCATAAAAGCAGCTGTTGATCGTGCCGGGCCGCAGCGCCTCCAGCCGGTCAAAGACCGCGCGGGCGGCGGGGTCCGTTTCGTACAGCTCCTTCCCCATGCCGGGGTGCTGGGCGCCCTGGCCGGAAAAGACGAAGGCTAGTTTGCGTATCGGCTCATGCTGCATAGCACCTTCACCGCCTGCTCCATGATCTCATCCACGATCTCCTGTGCGCTCTGTTCCTGCTTGACTAGGCCCGCGATCTGTCCGGCCAGGAAGCAGCCCTTCTCTGCGTCGCCCTCCTGGGCGGCCAGGCGCAGCGCGCCCACGGCGTAGGCCTCCAGCGTTTCCTCGTCGGTATCGCTCGCGTACTCGATCTCCGCATAGCCGCGGGAGAAGGGGGTCTTGAGGCTGCGCACCGGGTGGCCCAGGCGGCGGCCGGTGACCAAGGTGTCGATGTCCCTGGCCTTTAGGATCTTCTGCTTGTAGTTGGGGTGCACGCCGCACTCCGTGGCCACCAGGAAGCGGGTGCCGATCTGCACGCCCACCGCGCCCAGGGCCAGGGCGGCGGCCATGCCGCGGCCGTCCGCGATGCCGCCGGCGGCCACCACGGGGATGGTGACGGCGTCCACCACCTGGGGCGTTAAGGCCATGGTGGTCAGGTCGCCCACGTGCCCGCCGGACTCGCCGCCCTCGGCGATGACCGCGCTGGCGCCCAGGCGCTGGCACATCTTGGCCATGGCCGTGGAGGGAACGACGGGCAGCACCTTGATGCCGGCCGCCGTCCAGCCCTTCATGTACTTGGAGGGAAGGCCCGCGCCCGTGGTCAGAACGGGCACCTGCTCCTCGATCACCACCTGGGCCACCGCGTCCACGTGGGGGCTCATCAGCATGATGTTGACACCGAAGGGCTTATCCGTAAGCTGCCGGGCCTGCCCGATCTGCTCCCGCAGGTAGTCGGGCCCGGCGTTCATGGCGGAGATGATGCCAAGGCCACCGGCGTTGGAGACCGCGGCGGCCAGGCGCGCGTCGGCGATCCAGGCCATGCCGCCCTGCAGGATGGGCTTTTCGATCCCTAAGAGGCTGCAAAGCTCCGTCTTCATTGTACGCTGGCCTCGACCAGGGAGACGACCTCCTGCACGGTCGTTACGGGCTGGTCCATCTTGATGGTGACGCCGAACTCATCCTCCATGTTCATGATGAGCTCCGCGGTGTCCAGGGAGTCGATCTCCAGCTCCTCCAGCGTGGATTCGGGCTTGATGGTCGAAACGTCGATGTCCTTGTAATCGGCCAGGATCTGGGCTACCTTTTCAAACATGTGAAACTACCTCCATTTTAAAAAGTATACGTGGGTTCCCTTATGGAAAGGGGAAAAGTTCCCCTTAGGAAAGGCTTGTGCTTTAAGTTTATTCTCCCTTGTCCCAGCGGAGCAGGGCGGCGGCGTAAGAGAGGCCCGCGCCGAAGGCGCTGAAGGCCAGAAGCTCGCCCTTCTTTAACTGCCCCTCGCGGTTGGCCTTGTCCAGCGCCAGGGGCGCGGAGGCGGACGAGGTGTTGCCGCACTTGTCCAGGATCAGGGGGAACTTCTCCCTCGGCTGGTGCAGGCGGGTCCGCGCGGCCTCCAGGATGCGGTAGTTGGCCTGGTGGAGTATGTAGTGGTCCACGTCCGAGGGGTCTAAGAGGTTGCGTTCCAGAAGCGTGGTCAGGCTGCTCACCACCGCGTGCACCGCGAACTTGTAGACCTCCTGCCCGTTCATGTAGAGGTAGGGGCTGCGCGGCTGGCCCTTGCGGAAGGGGCTGTTGCCGTAGGGCGCGCCGGCGAAGAGCAGCTCATCGTCCGGCTGGCAGGCGGTCAGTATGTCCAGCAGGCAGCCGCCCTTCTCCAGCACCACAGCCGTGGCCGCGTCGCCGAACAGCACGCAGGTGGCGCGGTCCGTCCAGTCGCAGAGGGAGGAGACCGCCTCGGCGCTGAGCAGCAGGATGCGTTTGGCGAAGCCCGCCTGCAGATAGGCGGCGGCCAGCTGCAGGGCGTAGATGAAGCCCGCGCAGGCGGCGTTGATGTCGAAGGCGGGGCAGGAGAGACCTAAGCGTAGGGAGGTCAGACAGGCCTGCGCGGGGGTGACGGCCTCGCCCCGGACGGTGGTGCAGAGGACTAGGTCGATGCTCTCCTTCGGGATACTCGCATCCTGCAGGGCGCGCTCGGCGGCCAGGACGGACAGGTCCGTCAGGCTCTCGTCCGTCAGCACCCGGCGCTCCCGGATGCCCGTGCGCGTGGTGATCCATTCGTCGCTGGTCTCCACCAGATGGGTCATGTCCTCGTTGGTGACCACGTGGGCGGGCAGGGCGCTGCCCGTACCCAGTATGCGAAGGCTCATGGGCGTTTCTCCTTTTCGGCAAGCCGGAGTTCCGCGTCCCGGAAGAAGCGGTGGATCTTCCGCGTCCCGTTCAGGAGCGCGTCCCGTTCCGCCTGGTCCAGGCCATCGGTCACTTCCAGCAGCATATTTCTGTGAAAAAAGCGGTGGGCGGTGTTGGCCCGCTCGCCCTGGCGCGTGCAGCGCACGTGCACCACGCGGCCGTCCCGGTCGCTGCGGACCTTCTCCACCAGCCCCTTCTTGACCAGCTTGTTGATGGCCACGGTGACCGTGGGCAGGGACAGGGACTGGTCCTGGGCGATGTCCGTGATGGTCAGGCCCTTTTCCTTGGCCTTGGCGATGGCCTCGATCATGTGCAGCTCGCTGATGGTGACGTCCATGTGCGACTGCTCGCGGGCCATCCCCTCCTCGACCTTGAGGATGGAGCGATAGGTCTCCGTCAGAAGGACGTTGAGCGCCCGCTGAAATTCGTCCATGGTCCGCCGCCGCCTGCCTTTGCCGGGAATTGATTAGTTAGCAAAACAAAGTATATGCCATTTCCCAGCCCCTGTCAAGAGATACGGCCAAAAAGCGGCCCCTCCGCGTGAAAAATGCGTAGGAGCCGCTTTTGGCTGGCTGCGCCGCCAAGAAAACGCGCCTTAGAAGGTGAAGGTCTCGGGGTCGGAGCCGATCCTCTCGTTCTTGTTGAGGGCGAAGATGGCCTCCATCTCCTCGGGGGTCAGGGAGAAGTCGAACACGTCGGCGTTCTCGATGATGCGCTCCCTGTGCACGGACTTGGGGATGTTCACGAAGCCCCGCTGGATGTCCCAGCGCAGGATCACCTGCGCGCTCGTCTTGCCGTGGGCCTGTGCGATGGCGGTGAGCGTCTCGTTGGAGAGCAGCTTGCCGCGGCCCAAGGGGCTCCAGGGCTCGAACACGATGCCGTTCTTCTGGCAGAAGTCGGCAAGCTCCACCTGGCTCAGCTCCGGGTGGCACTCCACCTGGTCCACGGCGGGCTTGATCTCGCAGTGGTCCAGAACGTCCTGCAGGTGGTGGATGTGGTAGTTGCTCACGCCGATGGCCTTGGCGCGGCCCTGCTTGGCGTAGCTCTCCAGCTTGCTCCAGGCGCGCAGGTAGCCCTGCTCCTCGCGCACGGGCCAGTGGATGAGGTACAGATCCACGTAGTCCATCCGCAGCTTCTTGAGGCTCTCGGCGAAGGCCTGGTCCTCCTCGTGGGCGCGGATGCGGGTGTTCCACAGCTTGGTGGTCACGAACAGCTCTTCCCGGGGAATGCCGCTGTCCCGGATGGCGCGGCCCACGCTCTCCTCGTTGCCGTACACCGCCGCGGTGTCGATGTGGCGGTAGCCGGCCTCCAGAGCCCAGCGCACGGCGTTGTAGGTCTCCTCGCCGTCCTTGGAGAGGAACACGCCCAGGCCCAGGACAGGCATCATGGTGCCGTTGTTCAGAAGCACTCTGGTGTTTAGGTCCATATCGATCTACCCCCGTTTGTTTTTTGTCTGGGACTCTTAGTCCTCGTCCTCCTCCACGTTGGGCTTGGTGAAGCCCTCGGGGAGGGGGATGTTGTTCTTCGTAAAGTAATCCTCCAGCGCTTCCTTTAAGGCCTGCTCGGCCAGCAGGGAGCAGTGCATCTTGACCGGCGGCAGGCCGTCCAGCGCCTCCGCCACGGCCTTGTTGGTCAGCTTCAGGGCCTCCTCGATGGTCTTGCCCTTGACCATTTCCGTGGCCATGGACGAGGTGGCGATGGCCGCGCCGCAGCCGAAGGTCTTGAACTTCACGTCCGTGATCACGTTGTCCTCGATCTGCAAAAACATCTGCATGATGTCGCCGCACTTGGGGTTGCCGACGATGCCGGTGCCGGAGGGGTTCTCGATCTCGCCCACGTTGCGGGGGTTCATGAAGTGGTCCATCACTTTTTCACTATACAAGCTGGCTTCCTCCTTTTTGCTGGTTGAACAGGGGAGACATCGCGCGCAGGCGCTCCACGATGGGCTTGAGGGCCTGGATGGTGCGGTCGATCTCCTCCTCGGTGTTTAGGTGGTTGAGCGTTAAGCGCAGGGAACCGTGGGCGATCTCGTGGGGCAGGCCGATGGCCAGCAGCACGTGGCTGGGGTCCAGGGAGCCGGAGGTGCAGGCCGAGCCGGAGGAGGCGGCGATGCCGTTCATATCCAGCAGGAGCAGAAGGGATTCGCCCTCGATGTAGCGGATGCAGACGTTCACGTTGCCGGGCAGGCGGCGGGTGGGGTGGCCGTTGAGCCGGGAATCGGGGATGGTGTCCAGGATGCCGTGGATGAGCTTGTCGCGCAGGGCGGTCTCGTAGGCGTTGTTCTTCTCCATGTTCTCGGTGGCAAGCTCTATGGCGCGGCCCAGGCCCACGATGCCCAGCATGTTCTCCGTGCCCGCGCGGCGGCTGCGCTCCTGGGCGCCGCCGTCGATCAGGTTCTGCAGGCGCAGGCCCGTGCGGACGTACAGGACGCCCACGCCCTGGGGAGCGCCCAGCTTGTGGCCGGAGAGGGAGAGCATGTCGATGTTCATCTCGTGCACCCGGATCTCCATATGCCCCACGGCCTGCACCGCGTCGGTGTGGAAGGGGACCTTGTGGGCCTTGCAGATGGCGCCGATCTCCTCGATGGGCTCGATGGTGCCGATCTCGTTGTTGGCCGCCATGATGGAGACCAGGATGGTGTCCTCGCGGATGGCGTCCTCCACGGCCTTGGGGTCCACCAGGCCGTATTCGTCCACGGGCAGATATGTCACCTGGAAGCCCTGCTTTTCCAGCGCCTGGCAGGTGTGCAGCACCGCGTGGTGCTCGATGGCGGAGGTGATGATGTGGCCGCGGCCCTTGATGCCGGCGGTGCCCTTGATGGCCCAGTTGTCGGCCTCGCTGCCGCCGGAGGTGAAGAAGATCTCCTCCTTCTTGGCGCCAAGGGCCTTGGCGACCTTCTCGCGGGCTTCATCCAGCAGCTTCTTGGCGTCGCGGCCGAAGGCGTGCACGCTGGAGGCGTTCACGGGCTTGCCGGCGAGCACCGGCTGCATGGCTTCCACGACCTCGGGAAGCAGGCCGCAGGTGGCGGCGTTGTCCAGATAGATGCGATCCATAGGCGTTTTTGACCGTCCTTTCTTATCCGTTCAAACGTTTAAGCTGTGTCACAGCTTGTCGTACTCGTTGCAGAGGGGGTGCAGGGGCATCTCGTCCTCCTCGATGGCGGCGAAGCGGCGCATGGGGGTCTCCCAGTAGTTGTCCGTGTTGTCGTCGTTGACCGCGGAGACCTCGCCCACCACCAGGTCGCCCGCGCCCTGCTTTGCGCCGAAGATGTGGTAGATGAAGGGCGTGATGCGCACCGAGTCGCCGGGATGGATGAGGACCTCCTCGCCGGGCTTCACCGTCAGCGGCAGCCCGTCGGAGCGGATGGTCACCGGCGTTTCCCTGTCCACGCTGCCGTCCGCGGCCCGGTTAAAGAAGTACATGCTCATCACGCCGCCCGCGCGGTCAATGATGTCCTCCGTCTTGGAGGCGTGGTAGTGGCAGGGCAGGTACTGACCCTGCCGCAGAAGGATGTACTTTTCGGCGTAGGGCGAGCCGATCGAGGGATCCAAATGGGAGCCGTTGCGGGAGGTGAACAGCACCGCGCCTGTGCGGGCAAAGTCGCCGCTGCCAAAGTCGGTGATGTCCCAGCCCTGCATCACGGCGCGGATCTCGTCAAGCTCCGCCTTGTGGCTTTTCCATGTCTCCATGTCCCAGTAGGCAAAGCGCGGCAGGCGGATGCGGTTCTGCTCCAGCAGGGCCTCGGCCCAGCGCAGCGCCTCGTTGATCTGTGAACGCTTCATGCAAACGACCTCGCTTTCCCGATCAGGTGCAGTGGCAGGGCTTGTCCTCGAGCATGTCGGCCAGCGTGATGCCGTTGAGCATGTCGTTGAGCCCCTCGTGGATGCGCATGTACAGCTTGTGCATGGCGCAGCTGTCGGCGTTTTCGCAGGCCTCGTCCTCCACCACGCAGTGGACGGGAGCCAGCGGCCCCTCCAGCGCCCGGAGCACCTCGCCCACGGAGACCTGCTCCGGCGGGCGGCTGAGGCTGTAGCCGCCGAAGGCGCCCCGCGTGGCCGTCAGCAGCCCCGCGCGCTTGAGCGGCAGCATCAGCTGCTCCAGATACGCCTCCGGGATGGCCTGGAGCGAGGCAATCTCCTTGGTGGACAGGGGGCCCTTGCCGAAGTCCAGCGCCAGCTGGTACACGGCGCGGATGCCGTAGCGCCCCTTGGTGGACAGCTTCATTCCTTTCCCTTCCCTCCTCCGGCGTGTGCCTGTGCAGGAACAATCTCGACAAAACTTGTCGGAAATGACGCCTTAAGAGTATCACCGCAAGGGGGAGATGTCAACCACAATTCCGACGATTTTACTTGTATTTAATCGCCCGCCGATCGGCCGCGCTATTTAAGCGGTTTTTAATGGGGCTTCCATGTTTCAGAAGCATAAGCGAAAGGGCGGCGGCGCAGACTAGGGGCGGACGATCAGACTTCAAAAAAGGGGGAAGGCGCGGGATGCGCGCATTTGCAAGGGAAAGAAGGCTGGGCGCGTGTCTGCTGGCGCTGGCCCTGCTGGGGCTGCTCCTGCTGGCGGGCGGGCTTTGGGGCCTGTACCGCTGGAAGAACAGGGGGCCATATCGGACGTTCGACGCGGTGTTCTTAAAGCGGGAAGCTGCGCAGGATATGGAGAAAGGATGCGGGAAGGACGCATGATGAACGGAAGCAAACAAAAAAGCGCCTACGATCGGATGGTCAAGAGGGTCTCTCCCAAGAGCGAAAAGCCCAAAAGCCTGTGTAAGGCCTTTTTCGTGGGCGGGCTCATCTGCGCGATCGGGCAGGGCCTTAAGGACATAGGCGTCTACGCCTTGGGGCTGGACCTGGAGGACGCCTCCCTGTTCTGCTCCTTTTGCCTGATCTTCCTCTCGGCCCTGCTCACGGGGCTTGGGGTGTACGATAAGATCGGCAAGTTCGCGGGGGCCGGTTCCATCGTGCCCATCACGGGCTTTGCCAATTCCATCGTTTCCCCCGCTATGGAGTTCAAGCGCGAGGGCTTCGTCACGGGCGTGGGCGCGAAGATGTTCCAGGTGGCCGGGCCGGTGCTGGTCTACGGCATCACGTCTTCGGTGCTGGCGGGCGTGCTCGCGCACATACTATCGCTTCTTGGGAGGTAGAGCAGATGCAGGCAAAGCGCATGGGCAGGCAGAGCTGCCGCCTGCCGTCCCGGCCGCGGGTGCAGGCCTTTGCCTCCACTGCGGGCAAGAAGGAGGGCGAAGGCCCCCTGCGGGAGACGTTCGACGTGGTGGTGAAGGACGACACACTGGGCGAAAAGAGCTGGGAGAAGGCCGAAAAGCGGATGCTGGCCGACACGGTCACCCTGTGTTTAAACAAGGCGGGCGTGCGGGAGGAGGACGTGGACCTCTTTTTGGGCGGCGACCTGCTCAACCAGATCGTCTCCGCCAGCTTCGCCGCGCGGGGATTGCAGATCCCCTTCCTGGGGCTGTACGGGGCCTGCTCCACCATGGCGGAGTCCCTGCTTTTGGGCGCGGCGCTGCTGGACGGGGGCTTTGGTTCCCGGGCCGTCTGCGCCACGTGCAGCCACTTCTCCACCGCCGAGAGGCAGTACCGCTTCCCCTTAGAGCTGGGCAACCAGAGGCCGCCCAGCGCCCAGTGGACGGTGACGGGCGCGGGCGCGACGCTGCTCACGGCAAAGCCGGACTTCCCCATCGCCGTTGAATCCTTCACCGTGGGCCGCGTGGTGGACTTCGGCCAGACGGACGAGAACAACATGGGCGCGGCCATGGCCCCGGCTGCCGCGGACACGCTGCTGGCGCACTTAAAGGACAGCGGGCGGCCGCTCGAGTATTACGACCGGATCGTGACCGGCGACCTGGGCCAGGTGGGCTACGCCCTCATGCGGGAGCTGTGCGAAAAGGAGGGGCTGGCCTTGGGCGACCGCTACACGGACTGCGGCTGCGACATCTTCTCCCCCGAGCAGGGGCTGCTGGCCGGGGGCAGCGGCTGCGGCTGCTCCGCCGTGACGCTGAACGGGCATTTGCTTCGCATGATGGAGAAGGGGCAGATCCGGCGCCTGCTGTTCATGGCCACAGGCGCGCTGCTCTCGCCCACCACGACGCTGCAGGGTGAGTCCATCCCCGGCATCGCTCACGCCGTTTCCCTGGAGGTGGTGTAAAAATGCTCCTTATGTACGTAAAGGCCTTCGTGATCGGCGGGCTCATCTGCACGGCGGGGCAGCTGCTGCTCCTGTATACGCGGCTGACCTCGGCGCGCATCCTGGTGCTGTTCGTGACGCTGGGCGTGGCGCTGACGTTCTTCGGCGTGTACGAGCCCTTCGCTAGCTTCGCCGGGGCCGGGGCCACGGTGCCGCTGACGGGCTTTGGCTACCTGTTGGGCAAGGGCGCCATCGACGGGGCGCGGGAAAAGGGGTTTTTAGGCGCGCTCTCCGGCGGCACGGCGGCCGCTGCGGGCGGCATCGCCGCCGCCATCGCGCTGGGGTATCTGGCCGCGGTGCTGTTCACGCCGAAAACAAAGGAATAAAGACTTAAAAAAGAAAAAGACGCCTTCTCCGGCCCTTCACGGGCTTCAAAAGAAGGCGTCTCTTTTCTATTTATTTATATAGGGTAGATTACAGGGCGTAGCTGGTCAGGAGAGCACCGCCCAGGGACTTGATGGCGAACAGGCCGTCCTGGTAGGTCATGTAGGAGGGGCTCTGTCCCTCCTTGGGCAGTGCCATGGAGCCGGGGTTGATCGTCACATAGGTATCGTGCTGCCAGACGCCGGAAACATGGGTGTGGCCGTGGATGAGCAGGTCCCCCTTGTGGAGCTTGGGCAGGGCCTCGTCGTTGTAGATGTGGCCGTGGGTGACGAAGCAGACGCGGTCGTCCGGCAGGCAGAGCAGCAGGGAGTCAGCCAGGATGGGGAAATCCAGCACCATCTGGTCCACCTCGCTGTCGCAGTTGCCGCGCACGCAGACGATGTGTTCCGCCAGACCGTTGAGCAGGGCGAAGACCTCCTTGGGCGCGTAGTCCCGGGGCAGGTCGTTGCGGGGACCGTGGTAGAGCAGGTCGCCCAGCAGGATCAGCCTGTCCGGCTTTTCCTCCTCGTACAGCCGGCACAGCTCCCTGGCCGCCCAGGCGGAGCCGTGGATGTCGGAAGCGAACATGAGTTTCATGGTTGTTGGACCTCCCTTGCGGTCGTATATTTTTGATGGTCTTAAGCATACCACATCTTTTTCCCCCGCGCCAGTGGGGATGGATGGAAGCGCCGGAAAGGTATGGAAACACCATATAAAAACCGCCGCCTTTTTTTGGACATGATCCGAAAGGCGGCGGCGTATCTTTTGTGCATGTTTGTTTTTGCCAAGAGGTTCTTTAGTGCATCTGCGCGTTCTTTAAGGTGCGGAACTCGTAGCCCAGGGAGCGCAGGTAGTCGATGGCGTCGCTCAGCATGAGCACGGTGTTCTCCTTGGAGTTGGTGTCGTGCATGAGCACGATCACCTCCTTCTTGCGGCCGTCCACGTCCTCGATGGTCTCCTGGAGGCGGGCCATCAGCTCCTCTGGGGAGCGCTTTTCGTGGGTCTCGGCGTCGCCGTTCAAGGCGTTCCAGTCGAAGTAGCGGTAGCCCGCGGCCTTGACGCCCTCGCGGTAGTCGCGGCACTTCTTGTTGGTGGAGCCGGTGGGGAAGCGGAACAGGTCCGTGGGGTAGTCATCGCCCAAGATCGCGTGGATGCTGTCCGCGCACTTCTGGATGTCGGCCAGCAGGGCATCCAGGCTCTGGTAGATCTCGTCCGTCTTGTGGGAGTAGCTGTGGTTGGCCACCAGATGCCCCGCGTCGGCGATGGCCTTCACCCGCTCGGGGTGGGCGTCGGCGTTGGTGCCCAGGATAAAGAACGTGGCGGGGACCTGCTTTTCCGCCAGCACGGCCAGCAGCTGCTCGGTGTTCTTGGAGGGGCCGTCGTCAAAGGTCAGGTAGCAGATCTTCTCCGCGTCCGGGTTCTCCGTGGGGAAGGGGGAGGCGGTCTCCTCGGCGGAAGGGGCCGGCGTCTCGCCCGGCAGGGGCGATGCCTCGCCGCCCAGGGGCTGGGACTGCGCGCCGGACAGCTGCGCCTGCGTCTGCATCACGTGCAGGCTCCCGGCGGGCGCGGGCGTTGCCTCAATGGAGATGGTAGGCTCGGAGGACGAGCACCCGACGAGACAGAGCGCCAGGCTCAAACACAGCGCCGCCGTTTTCAGGAAAAGACCTCTCATGGGACCAACACCTCCTGGGCAGGATCACATGCTCTATTATACTATAATTCTGACGACAAATCACCGCCAAAAGTTACAATTTTTTGTGAAATCTTACAAAGAGAGCGAAAACGCCCCAAAAGGCGCGCGCTTCTTTCTTGCGTTCCTGTCGAAAAAGGCGTATGATTAGCCTTAAAGAGAGGAGATGAGGCACTTGCCGCAAGAGATCCGATTCCTGACGGACACCACCTGCGACCTGCCCGCGCAAACGCTGGCAGAGCTGAACATACCCGCGCTGCCCATGCACGTGGCCCTGGGCGGGCAGGACCATCTGGACGGCGTGGACGTGACGCGCCAGCAGCTGTACGACTACGCCAAGCGCACCCGCCAGCTGCCCAAGACCGCCGCCGTGAGCGAGCAGCAGTTTCTGGACGCCTTCACCGCCGCCTTCGACGGGGGCTGCGGGCACCTGTTTTACCTAGGCCTTTCCAGCCTGCTCACCTCCGCCTACCAAAACGCCTTGGCCGCCCGCGAGGAGATGGCAAAGCGCGGCATCGAACGGGAGCGCATCCACGTGCTGGACTCCAGGCAGCTGTCCACCGGCACCGCGCACCTGCTGATCGAGGGCAGCGCGATGGCAAGGGAAGGTTTAGAGCCGGGCGAGATCGAGCGCAGGCTGAAGGAGCTAAAGAGACGCCTTTCCACCAGCTTCGTGGTGGATACGCTGGAATACTTGCACATGGGCGGCCGCTGCTCGTCGGTGGCCTACGTGGCAGGCTCCATGCTGCGGCTCCATCCCCAGATCAACATGGACGACGGCGCCATGCACGTGGGCGACAAGTTCCGCGGCGGCATCGCCCGCTGCATCGAGCAGTACGAGAAGAAGATGGTCGAGGACAAGCTCAAGGAGATCGAGCCCCGCCGCATCTTCATCACCCACACCTGCGAGGACGAGACCATGGTCCGTGAGGCTTACGAGCGGCTGAAGGCCCTTGGCTACTTCGAGGACATACGGATCACCGAGGCCGGGGCCACCATCTCCAGCCACTGCGGCCCCAATACGCTGGGCTTCCTCTACATCCGCAGGGCGTGAGAGCCGCCCCCTTTATATGGAAATGATCCATACTTCATAGCCATAAACAAACCCAAAAGAAACGCCCGCCTTCCTGCTTTTTAGGAAGGCGGGCGCTTTTGCGTTCGGGCGTCCTATGGGAGTATCCGCAGAAGGGTGAATGTTCCTCCGGCTTGTATTGTTGGCGATAGATCCTGCACAGGAGGCGGGCAAGCTCATCCTCCAGCCCGTCTTTGGAGGAACGGTACACAGTGGTGTAGGCCATTTCTTCCTCTGTGCGTTCCTCGATGCGGAAGCATCGGGACTGAATTTCCTCGACCAGGGCCATCATCATCGCTGCATTGCCCTGCTCCGCCTGCAGGAAAAAACGGAAGTGGGCTTCCCTTTTCCTCGACGAAGCGCTTGTATTCCTGCAGGGGCTGGTGGATGCGGTCATAAATATCCGCCCGGAACGACCGGTTGCCGAACAGAAAGTCCAGCTTACCGTAGGCGTTTTCCAGGGGCGCGAGCGAATACTCGGCGATCTCGATGTAGGAGCGGAGCGTGTTTTTGAGAGCCTCGTCACATTCCTGTATAGCCTGGTGGAGTTTTTCTTCGATGCGCTTAGAAAGCTCAGATCCCGGGATATGCACGGAACTGTCCAAAAAGGTTAGATATTCGTCGGCTATGTATTTACGCAATGCGTCTTTTGCCGGGTGAGGAACTTTGGGCGAAACAGGAAAGTTTTCACTGTAATAGTCCGACAATAGCCCCTTCGGTCCGCGCACGTAAAAGAATGCGGCCTTGGAAAAGGCACGCAGGCAGTCCGAGGCGGCGAGGTAGTATTCTTCCAGCGTCGTCCGGCGCATGACCATGTATTCGGTCAGGGATAAAAGGACCCCCATGGCGGCGCTGCCCAGGACGGCGAAGGAGAGGCCTTTCCAGAAACCCTGCCCGTCCCAGGCATTTAAGACAAAGGTGAACAGGGCCGCCGAGGCAAACGCGAACGGCGCTGCGTAAAACGAGACGATCAGCAGCCGTTTTTGCGTTCTCATTGTATGCCTTTTTCATCACACCACGGGCGGCCAGAAGAGCAGGATGCCCGTTAAGATCGCCACGGAGATGGGGATGGAAAGGGAGTTGATGACCCCGGCCAGCCCCTTGTCCAGGTTCAGCCGGTCGGTGAACACCGGGCCCATGGCCGAGACGGGCGAGAAGCACGCCAGCACCATCACCTGCTTGACGGCGGCGGAGAAGGGCGTAAGGAAGTAGCAGGCAAGGGCAAGCAGGCAGCAGAGGCCCAGACGCAGGGCCAGCGTGCGCACGACGGCCAGCAGCTGGCTGCGGTCGAGCTCCACCTTGAACATCAGGCCGATCATGAACATGCACAGGAAGGCGTTTGCCTGCGCCACGGCGGAGGTGACGGTGTAGACGGGGCCCGGCAGCCGGACGCGGCAGAGGTTCAGCGTCAGCATCACCAGATAGGTGACGAAGGGCGCGGAGGAGAAGGCCTTCTTTAGAAAGGAAGAGAAGCTCTGCTTTTCGCCGCCCACGAGGCCCGATGCGATGGCGTAGGTCGCGCCGGTGCACATGATGGCGTTGCCGGTGTCGAACAGGCAGGTGACCGCCACGCCGAAGGAGCCCAAAAAGCTCTGCACGAAGGGCATGGTGAAGCAGCCGATGTTAAAGCCGGAGAAGTTGATGAAGTTAAAGGCCTGGGCGCGCCTGTCCTTCCCGGCCACGGCCTTCCCCAAGAAGGAAAGGGCCAGGTTGGCCAGTATGCCCGCCAGCACCACGCCCAGCAGGGACAGCTCCATGTCGAAGCCCGCGAAGGCGTTGATGACGGAGCAGGGCAGGGTGAAGTTGAGCACGATGCGGCTGAGCACCCGGTCGTCGTTCTCCTTGAACAGGCCCACGCGCCTGAGCACGATGCCGGATACGATCATGAAGACGAAGGAAAACGCCTTGAGCAGCACATCCCCCATGGATATAAGAACTCCTTTATATAAGGTCCCAAAAGAAGCGCGGCCGGGAAGCGCTGCCCCGGCCGCGCGGCGGCTTTTTTTAAGCGCCCAGGGGCTTTTCCCTCTCCACGAAGTGGAGCACGTTGCCCTCCGGGTCGTAGAAGAAGAACGCGTTGTCGCTGACGACGAAGGCCTCCACGCCGTCGGCCAGGAAGCGGTCGCGCTCGGCCTTCAGGTCCACCACCGTGAAGGCTAAATGGCGCACACCCTGGTGCAGGTTGCCCTTGGGGGTGTCGAAGGCGTTGGCGGCGTAGATCTCGATCATGGAGCCATCGGCAAAGCCTAAGAAGTAGTTGCCGGAGTCGGTGGTCATCAGGGTCTTTGCGTCAAACATGCGGATGTACCAGGCGGCGAGGGCGTGGGTGTCCCTGGCCGCGATGCCGGTGTGCTCGATGCCTTTGATCATGGGAAACGGACCTCCTTGATGTGCGTTTGTATGTTTGTCAGCCGGGCGCGCGGACGCGGGCGGCCACGGCGGCCGCCTCCCGCTGGGCTGCCTTCTGCT
>CANQPP010000002.1 GCA_947625765.1 uncultured Clostridia bacterium | reverse complement strand
TCTACAACCTGGTGCAGAACCTGACCGCCCTGGAAAACGTGGAGCTGGCCACGCAGATCTGTCTGGACCCGCTGGACCCGGCCACGGTGCTGGAGGAGGTGGGCTTAAAGGAGCGCATGAACAACTTCCCGGCGCAGCTCTCCGGCGGCGAGCAGCAGCGCGTGGCCATCGCCCGCGCGCTGGCCAAAAACCCCAAGCTGCTGCTCTGCGACGAGCCCACCGGCGCGCTGGACTACGTGACCGGCAAGGCCATCTTAAAGCTGTTGCAGGACACCTGCCGCAGGCTGCAGATGACCGTCATCGTCATCACACACAATTCCGCCCTGACCCCCATGGGGGATCGGGTCATCTACTTTAAGAACGGCGGCGTGGACAGGGTAGAGATCAACGAACACCCCCTGCCCGTGCAGGAGATCGAATGGTGAAGCGCGCTCGTCCCGGCCGGAGAAGATCGGCCCTGTTCACGGATACCCTGCGCGAGATCGCCAAGTCCCGCGCGCGGTTCCTGTCCATCCTCTGCATCGTCGGGCTGGGGGTGGCCTTTTTCGTGGGCATCAAGAGCGCCGGGCCGGACATGCAGTACACCGCCGACGCCTTCTTCGACGAAACGCACATGCACGATGTGCAGATACTCTCCACCATGGGCCTCTCCGCCGCGGATGTGGCGCAGATCGCCAAGGAGCCCTACGTGGAGAGCGTGCTGCCCGGCATGACCGCCGACGCCCAGGTGAGCGTGGGCACCACCTCTCTGGTCTTAAAGCTCCACTCCCTCGCCGCGCAGGGTTCCTCCACGCGGATGGACGAGCCCGTGGTGCTGGAGGGCCGCCTGCCCCAGAAGGCGGGCGAGTGCGCCGTGGAGCAGGAGGTGCTGAGGACCTTGGATCTTAAGCTCGGGGACACCATCGAGCTGGAGGACGCGGGGGATACGCTGCTCATGACCGAGGCGCGTATCGTGGGCCTTGTGGAGAGCCCGCTGTACATCTCCGTGGAGCGCGGCACCAGCACGCTGGGCACCGGCCAGGCGGACGCCTTCTGCCTGCTGCCCGCCGAGGCCTTCGACCGCAGCGTCTACACCCAGGTGAACCTGCGGCTGCGCGGCGCGGCGGCGCTCAACTGCTTCTCCGACGAGTACGAGGCGCTGGTGGACAGGGCCAAGGACGCATTGGAAGAACTGGCCGAGACCCGCCAGCCCGCCCGCCTGGAGGAGGTGCGCCGCCAGGCCAAGAACGCCATAGACCTAAACCAGGCCGCGCTGGACAAGAGCCGCGCCGACGCGGACGAGCAGATGCTAAAGGCCCAGGAGACGCTTTTGGGGTCGTTGAACGAGCTGGCCTCCGGCGAGGAGGAGCTTCTCAAGCAGACCAACGCCTTCCGCGCCCAGATGGACAGCGCCGAAAAGCAGATCGAGCAGGCGCAGCTGCAGTGGAACGAGGGCGACAAGGAGCTGTCTGCCCAGGAGGAGAAGTTCTATAACGAGACGAAGCCCGCGGCGCAAAGGCAGCTGGAGCAGAGCCTGCAGGCGCTGGACGCCGCGGAGCTGGCCCTGGAGCGGGCCAGACCCCTTTACAACCAGTTCTACAACTACCTGGCCGCGCGGGACTTTGCCCCCGAGCTGGACGAGGCGGAAGTGCGCGCCCTGCAGGAGCTGGCCCGCCGCATCCTGCGCGAGATGGACGAGCTGCCCGGGGAGACGCGGGAGCTGCTGGAGCGCTTCGCCGACATGGACCCCGAGGAGGCGGCCCAGTGGGTCGCGGAGGTGGACTGGGAGCAGGTGACCGAGGACCTGGCCGAGGCGATCCGTCTGGCGGAGCAGGCCCTAAAGGAAGGCCGCGCCCAGTACCGCGCGGGCGTCGCCCAATTGCAGGCGGGCGAGGACCAGCTGCGGGACGCCCGGCGGCAGCTGGACGAGGGCGCGGTGGCCATCCGGGAGAGCAGGCGGCAGCTGGAGGCGGCCCGCCGCGAGGGCGAAAGGCAGCTGGAGGAGGCCCGCGCGGTCCTATCCGGCGGCTGGGCCCAGTACAGGGTCGGCATCTCCACCTTGCTCAGCCAGGACGCGGAGGCCGCCCGGCGCTTCACCGACGCGGAGAAGGCCATCCGCAGCGCCTACGACCAGCTGGACAGGCTGGACGAGCCGCTCTGGTACGTCCTTGACCGCAACACCAACTACGGCTATGCGGACTACGAGCAGAATACGCAGCGCATCGCGGCCTTGGGGCAGGTGTTCCCGGTGCTGTTCTTCCTGGTGGCGGCGCTGGTCTCGCTCACCTCCATGACGCGCATGGTGGACGAGGGCCGCACGCAGATGGGCGTGCTCAAGGCCCTGGGCTACGACGAGGGGCAGATCGCCTCCAAGTACCTGCTCTACTCGTCCTTTGCGTCCGTGGCGGGCAGCGTCATAGGCATGGCGCTGGGCTTCACCTTCCTGCCCGCGGTCATCTATGGGGCGTACAGCATGATGTACACCCTGCCGGCGGTGAAGCTGCAGTTCATCACCTCCTACGCGCTCTCTGCCGTTTTGGTGGGCCTGCTCTGCACAGCGGGCGCGGCGTACCTGGCGGTCCGCAAGCAGCTCATCCTAACGCCCGCCAGGCTCATGCGGCCCAAGATGCCCAAGAGCGGCAAGCGCGTGCTGCTGGAGAGGATCCCCTGGCTCTGGCGCAGGCTGAGCTTCACCCAGAAGGTGACGGTGCGCAACCTGTTCCGCTACAAGAAGCGCTTTTACATGACGGTGTTCGGCATCGCGGGCTGCACGGCGCTGCTGCTGGCGGGCTTCGGGCTGCGCAACTCCATCATGGGCATGGTGGGCTGGCAGTTCGGGGACGTGTTCCACTACGAGCTGTCCGTGGTCTGGTCCACGGACGCCAACTACGCCCAGGTGCAGAACATAGGCAACGCTTTAGAGCGCTCCGGCCGACTGGTGGCACGGACCAACACCTATACAAGCTCCGTTTCCCTGTGGAAGGACGAGGACGATAAGCGGGACGTGACGCTGGTGGCCGCGGAGGATACGGACAGCTTCTTAAAGGAAGTGAGCCTGCAGCTGCGCGGCAGCCGCGAGCCCCTGCCGCTGACGGACGACGGACTTATTTTGACCGAAAAGATGGCCCGCATGCTGGGCGTGCGCGCGGGCGACACCGTGTGGCTGAATTTGGGCGAGCTGGGCAAGGACTACGCCGTGCCGGTCACGGGCATCACGGAGAACTACGTCTACCACTACGCGTACATGACCAAGGCCGGGTACGAGAAACTGCTGGGGCAGAGCTTCCAGGCCAACCAGGCGCTGTGCTCCTTCACCAGCACGGACGACGCCTTTGAGGACGAGCTTTCCACCACGCTGATGGACCTGGACGGCGTGACCAGCGTCAGCTTCAACACCGGCCTTGCGGAATACTTCGACGACATGATGAGCAGCATGGACTCCGTGGTCTGGGTGATCATACTGGCCGCGGGCACGCTGGCCTTCGTGGTGCTATACAACCTGGCAAACATCAACGTGACCGAGCGGGAGAGGGAGCTGGCCACCATCAAGGTGTTGGGCTTCTACGACCCGGAGGTGACGGCCTACGTCACCAGAGAGAACGTGGTGCTGACGCTCGTGGGCACGCTGGCGGGCCTCATCCTGGGCGTGTTCTTGCATAGGTACATCATCTCCACCGTGGAGGTGGACCTGGTGATGTTCGGCCGCAGCATACGGCCCAGCAGCTTCGCCTTCGCCGCCGCGCTCACCTTCGTGTTCTCCGCGCTGGTGAACGTGGTGATGCACAGGAAGCTCAAGGGCATCAACATGATCGAGGCGCTCAAAAGCGTGGAATAAAGAAGGAGAGAGAAAGCCATGGCCGAGCAGTACTTTGCCCCCGACCCTTCCGCGCCCCACGATGAGCGCTTGCTCACGGCGCGGGCGCTGGGACTGGAGCTGCGCTTCTTTACGGACAGCGCCACCTTTTCCCGGGACGGCCTGGACGAGGGCAGCCGCCTGCTGCTGGAGAGCCTGCCGCCCCTGAGCGGGCATATCGCGGACCTGGGCTGCGGCTGGGGGGCGATCGGCTGCTTTCTGGCGGCGAAAAACGAGCTGGCGCAGCTGCTGATGGTGGATGTGAACCGCCGCGCGGTGGAGCTGGCCCGGCGGAACATCGTGCAGAACGGCATCCGAAACGCGCGGGCAGAGGAGGGCGACGGCCTTGTCTGCCTGCCGGAGGGCCTTGATACCGTGGTGACGAACCCGCCCATCCGCGCGGGGAAGAAGATCATCTACGGCCTGTTCGCCGCGGCGGAAAAGAGCCTGCTTCCCGGCGGGGAGCTGTATCTGGTGATCCGCAAGAGCCACGGCGCGGAGTCGGCCAAAACGTATCTGGAAACGCTGTTCAAACAGGTCGAGCGCATCCAGAGGGACAAGGGTTTCTGGGTGCTCAGGTGTAAAAAGGCTGAATGAACGCTTTGAAAAGATAAGGGGTTTTTGAGGAAGATCGGCATGAAGATCCGCATCGATTTCGGGCATCCGTATTTTGAGGAGAAGGAGATCCTTGAACTTGCGCCGGACGACTTGGATCGCTTTTATGGGGACGCAGACGAGGTAGACCGGCTGAACCTGTTCTTTGTATTGGAGGCGTCGCTGCACAGATTTCAAGGGAAGAACAGCATGAAGGCCGCCGCGCGCTGCGCGTTTTTGATGGCGTATTATCTCTTCATCGCGTTGACGCCCCCCGCGTCCTTCGAGTTGGCGGAGTATTATATCGACAGGGCGTTGGAATGGGACGAAACGCCGGAATACCGCCGATGGAAGAAGAACATAGACGAGGGAAATTGACGAACGCGGCGTTTGACAGGCAGGTATCCCAATTGAGGTAAAAGCGCTGCGGGAGCGCAAAAGGGCATCGGGAGACAAAAAAACAAGGGGGGCGGGACAAGCCCCTGTCGGGAGGAAGAAGACCATGAAGTTCGTGACGTTCAACATCCGCTGCGACTACGGGCAGGACGGAAACAACAACTACCAGTTCCGCGAGCCGCTGATCGTGGAGACGCTGCGCCGGGAAATGCCGGACGCGGTGGGCTTTCAGGAGATGCTGCCCCACGTGAAGGCGCGCCTGGAACAGGCCCTGCCCGAGTACATGCTTCTGGGCTGCGGCAGGGAGAAGGACTTCGGCGGCGAGAGCATGACCGTGGCGGTGCGAAAGGAGAGCTTCGAGCCGGTGAAGCTCGACGTGTTCTGGCTGTCCGAGACGCCCAACGTGCCCGGCTCCCGCTTTGAGGAGCAGAGCGACTGCCCGCGGCTGTGCACGCACCTGCTTCTGCGTCAAAAGGCGGAGAACCGCCTGCTCCACCTCTACAACACGCATCTGGACCACGTGAGCGGCTATGCCAGGACTTTGGGCCTGCAGAGCGTGATGAAGCGCATTAAGCAGGACGAGAAGGAATGGCCCGCGCCCGCGGTGCTGATGGGCGACTTCAACGCAGAACCCGGCGACGCGGAGATGCGCACGATGGAGGAATACCCGGCCTTTAAGCGCGTCGGCGCGGAGCTGCCCGGTACCTTCCACGACTTCGGGCGGCTGGATAAGCCCTTGAAGATCGACTACATCTACCTGGCGGAGCTGGAGCCCGTTTCCTGCAGGCTGTGGACGGACGAAAGGGAGGGCGTGTTCCTCTCCGACCACAGGCCCGTGGAGGCGGTGTGCCGGTTCCGCTGAAAGGGGCTGGCCGGGCGGCCTCCATAGCGGTCCCAAAAGAAGAAAACAGTTCGTTAAAACACGAGCGCCGTCTTGCGAACAGCGATAGAAAAATGTTATAATTAAAAAAATAACGAACTTGGGAGGCGAGTTCCATGGCGACCAAAAGGATCTCGGACGCGGTGATCCGCAGGCTGCCCAGGTATTATCGCTATTTGAACGCGCTGGAGGCGCAGGGGGTAGAGAGCATCTCGTCCCAGGAGCTGGGCACGCGCATGGGCGTGACGGCCTCGCAGATCCGCCAGGACATCAACTGCTTCGGCGCCTTGGGCCAGCAGGGCTACGGCTACAACGTCAGCGAGCTCAAGCAGTACATCGCGGGCGTTTTGGGGCTGGACCGCCGCTACCGCGTGGTGATCGTGGGCGCGGGCAAGATCGGCCAGGCCGTGGCTGCGTACCCCACCTTCCGCCAGCAGGGCATGGACGTGAGCGCCCTGTTCGACATCGACGAAAAATTGGTGGGCAAAAGCCTGCCCTCGGGCGCGCCCGTGCTGCACGCAAGCCTTCTGCCGCAGTATCTCAAGGAGCATCCCTGCCGCGTGGGCGTGGTCGCAACGCCGGGCGCGGTGGCCCAGGAGAGCGCGGACATACTCATGGCCGGCGGCGTCAAGGCCATCTGGAACTTCGCCCCGGTGGACCTGAAGGTCCCCGCGCCCGTGGTGGTCAACAACGTGCACCTGACCGACTCGCTGTACGTGCTGCTCTACATGCTCAAGGAAAAGGACATGGAGCTGGGCGTGGTGGACGAGGTCGAGTAAAGACGGCAAAACAAAGCAAGAACCTCTAAGAGAAACGCCCATGGTCCTTTAAGGCGGACCGTGGGCGTCTTAAAGGGGAAAAAACGGGCCGGGATTTTTTCTTTCAAAATTGAAACTTTGCTCGTTGCGCTGGCGTTCCATTTGTGGCACAATAGAGAGTGGACGACCGGGCGCTGCCCGGTGGAACGTAAGTCAACTTTCTCCGAACTGCCTGTGGGGAGGATCGAAACGATATGAGTCAGGACATGGATCGCAGGGGAGGCGGCCGCAGGGGCGGCCCCAAGGGCATCGGCGGCATCCTGTTCACCGTGCTGGCCCTTTTCTGCTTCCTGTTGGCGGGCGTTTTCGCTATCGCCTATCAGCAGCACTACGAGCGCCTGCAGCTGATGCAGCAGACCGTGTCCCAGTCGGGCTTCTTCCCCGGCGTGCGCGTGGACGGCGTGGACCTGGGCGGCATGGAGTACGACGAGGCCTATGCGCTCCTGTCCCAGACGCTGGAAACGCAGGACGCGGGCCGGGTGATCCGCGTGCGCGTGGACGGTGCTGAGCGGACGCTGGCCCTGCCCGCGACCCACGACCTGGATACGGTTTTGGTGAACGCCTTCAACGTCGGCCGCGAGGGCGAGCTGGAGGAGAGGTACGAGCGCATCGTGCGCCTGCAGGATTCTCCCGTGGAGTTTACCGTCTCCACCCAGGTGGATTCCAGCGGCGTGGAGCCCTTCCTGGCCCAGCTGGACGCCCAGACGCAGGTGCCCGCCGTGGACGCGGCGGTGGCCAGCTTCGACGCGGAGAACCGGACCTTCACCTTCACCGACGAGCAGAGCGGCAAGAAGCTGTACGTGGACCATCTGCGGGAGCAGATCGAGCTGATGATCCGCAACGACGATTTCAGCCGCACGCTGGATGCCGAGTTCGAGGAGCTGCTGCCCACCGTGACCAAGGCGCAGCTGGAGACCCAGAACAAGCTGCTGGCCTCCTTCACCACCACGGCCACCAACAATTCCAACCGCAACACCAACATCCGCCTCTGCTCCTCGGCCTTCAACGGGCTGGTGGTGGCGCCGGGCGAGGTGTTTTCCATCAACGAGCTGACGGGCCCCAGGACTTCCGCCAAGGGCTACCGCGACGCGGGCACCATCCGCAACGGCGTCCTGGTGGACGAGCCGGGCGGCGGCGTCTGCCAGGTGTCCTCCACGCTGTTCAACGTCGTGGTGCGCGCGGGCATGGAGATCGTGGAGAGGCACAACCACTCCTGGCCCTCCGATTACGTCAAGATCGGCATGGACGCGGCCATCGACTACCCGGCGAAGGACTTTAAGTTCAAGAACGTGTCCGACTCGCCCATCTACTTGGTCTCCATCTTCGAGAACAGGGAGCTGACCGTGGAGGTGTACGGCGTCCCCGTCCTGGAGGAGGGCATCACCATCGATCTGCGCTCCACCACGGACGCGACGCTGGAGCGGCCCGAGGACAGCTACGAGTTCGACCCGAACCTGGCCCCCGGCGAGACGGTGCTCATCCGCAAGGGGCGCGACGGGAAGATCGCCTCCACCTACATCCAGTACAAGCGCGGCGACGAGCTGGTGGAGGAGAAGCTGCTGTTCACCAGCAACTATCCCGCCATCCGCGCCAAATACGGCTACGGGCCCAGCCTGGATACGGATTTGGGCTCCGGGATCGAGGTCCCCAGCGAATAAGACAAACGAAACGATGTGGAGACGCCCCTTTTGCAGGGGCTTCTCCGCGGGCTGCTTTTGATAGAGACACGGGAAGGAGCTAGGAACAGGATATGCCAAACAGCAGCTACCAGGGCAGGAACGGGTCCTACACGCGCAGCGGCAGCGGCAGGACCACCACCGCCAGGCGTGGGTACAGCCAGAGCGCCGGCCGTTCCTCGGCCGGGAGGTCGTCCTCCCACGGCCGTCGCAGGCGGCGCAGGCGGGGGAACGGCGGCCGCGTGCTGCTGATCCTGGCCGTGCTGATCCTGATCGGCACGGGCATTTTCCTGGGCGTGCGGGCCTTCCGCGGCCGGCAGGAGGACAGGCGGCTGGCCCTTGAGCAGGAGCAGCAGCAGGCCCTGGCCGATGCGCAGAAGCAGGAGCTGCTTTCCCAGACGACGTTCTATCCTGGCATCACCGTGGACGGCGTGGATATTTCCGGCATGAGCTACGAGGAGGCGGAGAGCGCCCTGAGCGCCAACCAGCAGGGCGGCGGGAAGCACATCCTGCTGACCGACGGCGACGGCAGCTACACGCTGGACGTGGTAGAGGGCAGCGACGTTTCCACCGTGCTGGATAAGGCCTACGCTTTGGGCCGCACCGGCTCCGAGGAGGAGCGGCTGGCCGAGATCGAGCGCATCGCCCAGAACCCGGTCACCTTCGAGGTCACGGGCGGCTATTCCGTCCTTGATCTGGACGGCAGGCTGCAGACGCTCAAAGAACAGCTGGATACGGCGCCCGTCAACGCCAAGGTCACGGGTTTTGACACATCGAGCAAGAAGTTCAAGGTGGAAAAGGGCCAGATGGGCCGCGCGCTGGACGTAGAAGCCGTCAAGCAGAAGGTGCAGGCGGCCCTCTCCAGAGCCAGCTTCGAGGAGCCCATACAGCTCACCTTCACCGAGGTGGAGCCGGAGATACAGTCCACGCAGGTGTCCGAGGCCAAGCTGATGGCCAAGTTCACCACCACGACCACCAACAACTCCAACCGCAACAACAACATCAAGCTCTGCTCCACGGCGCTCAGCGGCGCGGTGGTGATGCCGGGCGAGGAGTTCTCCGTCAACAACACCACGGGCAAGCGCGGCGAGGATAAGGGCTACAAGGAGGCCGCCGTCATCAAGAACGGCGTCTACGTGCAGGAGCCGGGCGGCGGCGTCTGCCAGGTGTCCTCCACGCTGTTCAACGCCGTGGTGCGCGCGGGCCTCAAGATCACCGAGAGGCACAACCACACCATCAAGTCCACCTACGTCCCCGAGAGCGAGGACGCGGCCATCGACTACCCCGGCAAGGACTTTAAGTTCCGGAACAACTCCTCCGGCCCCGTGGCCGTGGTGTTCACATTCGACACCGAGGAGCGCAAGCTCACCGCCTATGTGTACGGCACGCCGATCCTAAAGGACGGCGAGACGCTGGACCTGGAGAGCAAGCTCATCTCCGAGACCCCGCAGCCCGAGCCCACCTACCAGGAGGATCCCACGCTGGCCTACGGCGAGGAGCTGCTGGTCTCCGAGGGCCGCGCGGGCGCCAAGTACGAGACCTACCTCATCCACTTGAAGGACGGCAAGGAGGTCAGCCGCGAGCTGCTGCACACCAGCAACTACCCGGCCAAGGCGTCGGTGTACTCCATCAACTCCGCGGCCGTGCCGGGCGAGGGCGACTTCGACGTGCCCGACGAGGGCTCCAGCGGCGAGCCCGCGCCCGAGCTGCCCGACGAGGGCGACATCGGCGTCCCGGAGGAATAGCCGCTCCGCAACCTTTGCGAAGGCATCCGCGGTTGCCAAAACACCGCGGTCGTAGTATACTGTTGCAAGTGTAAAAAAACGCCGCTCACAAGGGCGGCGCGAAAGGGTGAATGGACAAATGAAGCAACTGACGCGCATTTTTGCGATGCTGCTGGCGCTTATGCTGCTGGCAGGCTGTTCCCTGGTGGAGATCGACCAGTCGAAGGTCATCGTCGCCCGCGTGGAGGACAAGACCATCTCCAAGGCGGAGTTCGACGAATCCTTCCGCTCCTATCTGGCGCTGTACGGCTACACGCCCGAGTCCAGCGACATCCAGGATTCAATCCCGGAGCTTAAGACCAACTATCTGGAGGCCATGATCGAGGAGCTGGTCGTGTCCCTCAAGGTGGAGGAAATGGGCCTGCAGGCCACCCAGGAGGAGATCGACGCGGCCTACCAGAACGCGCAGGACTGGTACGACGAGCAGTTCGACGCGCTGGTGGAGGAATACTCCAAGGACGAGACCATCGCCGACCCCGAGGAGCACGCCCGGGAGATCATCCAGCAGCACCTGACCGTTTACGGCTATGAGGATCTGGACGGCTTTGCCGAGGACAGCCTCAAGACCACCGTCAACAACAAGCTGTTCGACGAGACGGTCAAGGACGTGACCGTCACCGAGCAGGAGGTCAAGGACGAGTACGACGCGCAGGTGGCCCAGGACGAGGAGAGCTACGCCGAGGACCTGCTCACCTTCTGCCAGGACCTCTCCGGCGGCATGACCATCTACTGGGCGCCCGAGGGCGTGTTCTACGTCAAGCACATCCTGCTGGCGATGCCGGAGGACGTGCAGGATGAGATCAGCACCATGCGCGCCGAGGGCAACGACGATATGGCCGACGCCCTGCGCAAGGAGGAGCTGCAGAAGCTGCAGGGCAAGGTGGACGAGGTGCTCAAGAAGATCGCCGAGGGCGAGGACTTCGACGGGCTGATCGAGGAGTACGGCGAGGATCCCGGCATGGCGAGCAGCGAGAACGGCTATCCCACGGCCAAGGGGCTGGAAGGCCTGTACGTGGACGAGTTCGCCAAGGCCTGCGATACGCTCGTGAACGAGGGTGACACCACCGACCCCGTGGCCACCGACTACGGCTACCACATCATCCGCCGCTATGGGGACGTGCCCGCCGGCGCGACGCCCTACGAGGACGTGTCCGAGCTGCTCAACGCCCGCGTTCTCAGCACCAAGCAGAACGCGGCCTACGACGAGGCCCTGCAGGGCTGGATGGAGGAGTACAACATCCAGCGTAGCGAGCATCTGCTGTGATCGAAATGGGGGCTGCCCTGCCGACGCGGGACGGCCCCCTTTGACAAGCGCCCTTGAGAAGTCCTAAGAAACCCGTAAAATAAGGGCGGGAGGAAGAGAGACATGAAAAAAAGAGCCTTCGCCGCGCTGGCCCTGTGCCTTTGCCTGGCCCTTGCCGGCTGCGCGGCGCCCCATACGCAGATCCCCTTGCAGACGCCCATGCCCACGCCGGAACCCACGCCCGAGGCCACGGCCACGCCCGCGCCCCAGCAGGTTTTGGGCAGCGATTCCATGGCGATGCAGCCGGTGTACAGCCCCTATGCGCTGCCCCTGAGCCTGCGCACCGGGGACAGCTTCAACACCGCGCTGTACAAGCTGGTGATGGACGCGGCCGCCGCCGGGGAGACCGGCGTGTCCCTGTCGGGCCTGAACGTCAGCGCCGAGCAGGTGGACAGCGTGCGCGCCTTCGTATTGGAGCGCGGCCAGAACGCCTACCTGTCGGACGTGTCCCTGGACGGGGAGTCGCTGACGCTCAAGTATACGCTGGAGGACGAGAACGCCCAGGCGACCATCGCCCAGAGCGCGCAGAGCTTCGACGCCGCGGCCCAGGCCATCCTGGAGGAGACCTGCCCCTCGGGCTATACCCTCCTGCAGTGCGCCATGTCGCTGTACCAGTATTTGAGCCAGCACGTGGAGTACAGCTATGAGGATATGGACGACGGGCTGTACGGCGCCATCGTCAACCGCCGCGCCGTGGCGGACGGCCACGCCGCCGCCTACGCCTTCCTGCTGGACCAGCTGGGCATCGAGAACGTGCTGGCCGTCGCCCCGGACCAGAGCCACGTCTGGAACATCGTGACCATCGACGGGGTGTCCTACCACGTGGACGTGACGTTCGGCGCGTCCCTGTCCCAGGGGCAGTCCCTGCGCTACTTCGGCATGAACGACCAGACCGCCGCCGAGGCGCTGGGCTATACCGGCTGGACCGCCAGCAACGGCGTGCAGGAGCTGAGCGCGCCCGTCTGCGATTCCGCCCGCTTCCAAGCCCTGGCGAACACCACGTACAGCGACGCCGACTACAACGGAAACGCCCTGTTCATGGACGAATACGAGGGCGTAAAGGGCGTCTACCGCATGGACCTTGTCAGCGGCGAGGTCCAGAGCTTCCTCACCGAGGAGATCGGCGGGCTGGCGGTGCTGGACGGGATGATCTACTTCCTGCGGCCCGCGGACGGCTTCCTCTACACCTACGACCTGGCCACCGCGGAGACCAACGCCATTTTGGAGGGGACGAAGGTAGACACCATCCAGAGGAAGGGGAACACGCTGTATTATGCCGTGGAGGGCGAGACGGAGATGGGCGAGATCTCGCCGTGACCGCCTGACCCCCATCGTATCGAAATCGAGCAAAACAAGGAACTCCCTGCCGGGAAAGCGGCGGGGAGTTCCTTTGTCTGTTGTGTATTCGGCAGACGGTCAGAAAAGCGCTTAGAGGAACAGCTCGTTCTCCTTGCGGGTGGCGCAGGCCTTTTTGAGCGCCAGCGCGGCGGCGGAGAGCACGACGGCGTTGGCCTTGCGCGCACCTTTGGGGCAGGCGGCCACGCAGCGCATGCAGGCGATGCACTTCTTGCCGTCCGTCGTGCCGGGCGACTTGGGGTCGATCGCCTGCACCGGGCAGCGGCGGGCGCAGAGGCCGCAGCGCACGCAGGAGGCGTCCGTCTTGGGGGAGAGGGGCAGGCCGCCCGCCTTCTTGTAGGGGCGGTCACCGGGCAGGGCAGGCGCGGTCGTGTTGCCGGAGGCGAGCTTCTCGTCGATCTTTTTGGCAAAGGCGGCCAGCTGCCCGCGGTCTGCTTCGTCGGGACGGCCTGCGGCGAACTGGCGCAGGATCGAGTGCTCCGCGACGGCGGCGACGCCCGCGGCCACATGGAAGCCGCACGCCTCCGCCGCATCTGCCATCTGCAGTAGCGTGTCCTCGTAGGCACGGTTGCCGTAGACAGCCATGACGACGGCCCGCGCGCCGCCGCCGTGGAGGAGCTTCAAGCGGTCGATGGCCACCTGCGGCGCGACGCCGCCGTAGGACGGCATGGCGATGAGCGCCACGTCCTCGGGCTGCAGGGCGACGGCGGAGAAGTCCTCCTCGGCGGCGGTCAGGTCTATGGTCTGTGCAAGGGGTTTATCGCCCAGCAGAGCCTTGGCGGCGCGGTCCGTGCCGCCCGTGGGGCTGAAGACGATGAGTACGTATCGCATGTAGCTGCCTCCCATCCTGTAAGATTTAAGATTACAGCTTACAGTATAGCGCGTTTTTGCTGTCGCGTCAATATTTACACCGGGGGAAAACTCTGCTACAATAAGGATGCGGGGAGGGAAAAGGTAATGCAGATCAGCAAAAAATGTTCCGTCGCGCTCCACTGCCTGGTCTTTATCCACGAGTACGGCGCGCAGCAGAAGGTCACCAGCGAGCTGCTGTCCCTGTCCACCGGCTGCAACCCGGTGACGATCCGGGGCCTGATGAGCGCGCTCAAGAAGGCGGGCCTCGTCACGATCCCCTTCGGGACGGGCGGCGCGCAGCTCGCCCTGCCGCCGGAGCAGATCGACCTGTACAGCGTCTGCCGGGCCGTGGAGCCGGATGCGCTCGAAAAGCTGATGGGCGTGCACGGCTCGCCCTCGCCACTCTGCCCGGTGGGCAGGAACATACGCGCCGTGCTGGAGAGGAGCTATGAGCCCCTGCGGGAGGACCTTAAAGCGAGCTTAAAGAAGATCAAGCTCCGGCAGATCGTGGACGCCTACCACGAGGCGGCGCAATCCGAACGGTAAATAACCTTTACGCGGCGTTTCTCTTGAGAACAAAGGGAGACGCCGCTTATTTTTTTGCATGAAAATGGGCCCGCCTGTTGCGCGGGGTCGTGGAAAACAGCGAACGAAAAGCGGGGAAGCGCGGGCGTTCCTTCCCGAAAAGATAAGAAATACAAAACCGAAAAAAGGCGAAAAAGCGGCCGTTTCAGGCCGCTTTTTCATGTCCCGCCGCGCGGGGGCAGGGCCGTTTGCATTTTTCCGGGAAAAGGGAAGGAAATACGGATGCTATGCTTCTTTGCGATCCCAAATGAAGAAAGGAGGACGACCACAGACCATGAAGCAAGCGAAATTGCCGTTGGACCCGGCCCTCTGCTACGAGGCGCTGACCGGGCTCTACGGCAGCTTCCTGGACGGCAGCGGCTGGCTGCGGGAAAAGTACGAACGCAACCACCGGCTGTACCTGGAGCAGACGCTGGGCCGCGACCCGGGCGACGGGCGGCGCACGGGCACGCCGGTGCTCTACGCCACCTACCGCACCGAGCTCAGCGACGCCATGGACGGCCTGCCGGAGGCGCTGTTCCTGGCCCGCAGCCCGGAGAACGCCCGCAAGGCCCAGCGGCTGACCGCCCTGCACCGGGCCCTGCTGGAGAGGCTCAACTTCCCGGAGGAGTACCAGCGCATCTGCGAATACCGGCTGCGCTACGGCGTGGGCTACTGCGAGACGGGGGTGAGCGGCGGCGAGCCGACGGTGCACGCCTACGACCCCCGGGCGGTGTTCGTGGATCCGGCCTGCGAGGAGCTGCAGGAGGGCCGCGCGGTGTTCAAGCTCAGCTGCCACGACCCCAGCTACTTCGCCCAGCGCTACCCGCAGGCTTTCCCGGACATGGACGCGGACCGCTTCAGCCTGCCCGGCTGGACGGGCACGGGCGATACCATCCCAATGCTCAGCTGTTACGTGAAGGAGCGGGAAAACGGGAAGAACGCCGTGCACCTCATCAAGCTGGCCGCCGGGCAAGTGCTCTACGACTCCCGCAGGGACTGCCCCTCCGGCCTCTACCGCCACGGGGAGTTTCCCTTTATCGCCTGGCTCTACGACCGCATCCCCGGCACGCCCTGGGGCTTTGGGTGCTTTGATTATCTGGCCCCGGTGCAGAGCTACATCGACAAGGTGGACACGCTGGTGCTGCGCTCCCTGCAGCGGACGGCCAACCCCAGGCTGATCGTCAACCGTGCGGCGGGCATCGACCCGGACGCACTGCGGGACGAGCGGGAGGAGATCATCGAGGCGGACCGCGTGGACGACGGCGCCATGCGCTGGCAGCCCGCCGCGCCGCTGGCGCCCTACGCCATGGAGATGCTGAACCTGAAGACCGAGATGCTCAAGCGCGAGAGCGGGCAGAACGCGGCCTCCCGCGGGGAGCTGCCGTCCATGTCCAGCTCCGGCACGGCCATTTCCCTATTGCAGGCGGCGGGCAGCAAGCGCAGCAACCTGTCCCAGTTCGGCATCAACAACGCCTTCGCGCGGATGGTGCGGCAGATCGTCTCGAACCTGCACGAGTACGGCCAGCCGGGGCGCGGCTACCGGGACGGCGACAACTACCTGAGGCTGGAGCCCGAGGACGCCGCCGGGGACTGGGAATGGGACCTGGAGGTGCGGCTGCAAAAGACGCCCCAGTACCAGAGCGTGTACCAGAACCAGCTGCTCATGCAGCTGGTGCAGATGCAGGCGCTGCCGCCCAGGGCCGCGCTGGATCTGATGGACATCGAGAACAAGCCGTCCATACTGTCCGCGATGGATTCCTGGCGGCAGGAAGTTGAGAGAAACGCGCAAAGAGACGCGCAGAACACCCAAAGAAAGGAAGGCGTAAAGGAATGAACGAGGAGAGAGACACGCGCGCGGAAGTGACCGAGGAAGCGGCAGCACAAGCGCAGAGCCAGGGCATGGAGGTGCTGGAGGAGCTGCTCGACCGCCTGCAGATGAGCCCGGAGCAGGCCGCAAAGCTGCTTTACCAGGTGGTGGAGCGCTCCACCGCCCAGCGCCGCAAGGCCGAGCAGGTGCTGGAGGCCATCGACCTGATCGGCGACCCCAATTTCACTTTGCAGAGCCTGCGCGCCAACAAGGCCGCCATGGAGGCGCTGGAAAGGGGGGAGAACATAGGCGCGATCTACCGCCGCTACTTCCTGCGCAGGGAACCGCAGGCGGCCGAGAGGGACGCAAACCTCGGCGCGGGCGGCCCCACCGCCAGGCTGGACCGGCAGGACATCGAGCGAATTTCCGAGTACGTGGACCGCACCGGCAGGGTCTATAACCTGTAAATAAAGCCCGGCCCGATGCGTTGCAGGGAAAGAAAAGGGCTGGCAGTCAAGCAGTAAAGACGAACAACACAAGGACAAACAAAAGGAGGAAACGAGCCTTATGCCCACCAACATGAACACCTCGGCGACCGGCACGCTGCACACCACGCTGCAGAACTACTACGACGGCAAGCTGCTCCTGGAGATGGAAAAGCGGCTGGTCTTCTACCACGGCGGCCAGAAGAAGGCGCTGCCCCAGCACAGCGGCCGCACCGTGGAGTTCTGGCGCTACACGCCCTTCGGGGCCGTGACCACCGCCCTGACCGAGGGCGTGGTGCCCGACGGCCAGACGCTTTCCATGGAGAAGGTGGTCTGCTCCGTCAAGTCCTACGGCGGCTACGTCGCAACCACGGACGTTTTATCCCTGACCGGCGTCAACACCGAGACCAACAACCTGGTCAACCTCATGGCCCGGCAGGGCGCGCTCTCCATCGACCACATCGTGCGCGACGAGCTGGCCAAGGGCGAGCAGGTGCTCTACTGCGGCGGCGCGGAGGGCCGCGCTGCGCTGGACGCCGCCAAGCCCCTGACCGTGCAGGACATCCGCCGCGCCGTGCGCCTGCTGGAAAAGCAGGGCGCGCCCAAGTTCAACCGCGGCGGCAAGGGCTACTACAAGGCCATCATCGGCTCCGACGCCAAGTATTCCCTGCAGTCCGATCCCCTCTGGGAGGAGAAGGCCAAGTACCAGCAGGCCGAGCAGATCGAGAACGGCGAGATCGGCAAGCTGTTCGGCGTCATCTTCCTGGAGTCCAGCGAGGCCTCCGTGTTCGCGGGCGAGGGCAGCGGCTCCGCGGACGTGGGCGCGACGCTGGTGTTCGGCGAGGACGCCTACGGCGTGGTCGACCTGGGCGCGGTAGGCGACAGCCCCGTGCGCAGCATCGTCAAGCCCCTGGGCTCCGCCGGGACCAACGACCCCCTGGACCAGATCGCGACCGTGGGCTGGAAGGTGGAGGGCTTCGCCGCCGCCATCCTGAACGAGAACTGGCTGGTGCGCATCGAGCACGGCATCGAGGCTTAAGCCTAAAAACCCAACGGCGGCGGGAGGGGGAGAAGCCCCTTCCCGCCCTTTTCAAAAGAGAGAGGAAGGAGAGAGCACATGGATCTTCAGGAGCTGATTTCACTCACACTTAAGAAGATCGGCTACGCCAACGCGGACATCGAGCACCCGGACGTGCGCGCCGAGCACAGCCCGGAGCTGCGCCTGTACCTGAACGAGGCCTACCTGCGGGCGCTTCGGCGGATCAGGCCCGTCAAGCGGCAGGAGGTGGTGCTGGACGGCGAAAGGGGCTTTGACCTCTCCGAACTGGAGGAGAAGCCCACACGCATCCGCTACATCGAATACGAGGGGGCGCGGCACCGGCAGTGCCTGCCCTTTGACCGGGAAATGACGCATCTGACCGTGCCCTTCGCCCGACCCTGGGACTCCGTCTGCGTGGGCTACGAGTACGACCCGCCCGCGCTGGAGAACGACTGGGACGCGCCCGAGCTCTGCCCGGCGGGCTTCCACGGCGCTTTGGCCGATTATGCCGCCGCCCGTATGCTGGAGCAGGAGGGCAAGCGCGAGCAGGCCACGCCCTTCTACGCCGCCTTCGAGCGGGCGCTGACCATGCTAAAGCCCGCCGCCGGGCGCTTCTGCCGGGACGCGCTCGCCTGGCGCAGCCTGTAAAGGGAGGGGAAAGAGATGCGGCAGACCATCGCCTACTTCACGGGCCTGGACGAGCGCGGCGGCTCCCTGGCAGGCGACCCCTCGGCGGCGCTGGAGGCGCGCAACGTCACCACCGACCACGGGCGGCTGGCCAGCCTGCCCGGCCCCGCGAAGGTGACCGGGACCGCCCTGGTGGGCGAGCCCACGGCGCTGTACGTGTTCTCCGACCGGGTGGGCCGGGACACCTTTGAATATATCGTCGCGGGGACGAAAAACGGCGTGTATGCCTACAAGCAGGGCCGCTGGCAGCGGCTGTTCGGCGGGGCGTCCGGCGGAGACTGGGGCTTCCTCACCTACCAGGACGGCGACGACACGCTGATGATCTTCGGCAACGGCCTGGACCCGGTGCAGATGTGGAACGGCGAGACCGCTGCCGCCCAGCCCCTGCCCGGCGCGCCCGCAAAGGGCCGCTTCTTCGCCCTGCACTACGAGCGGGTGTGGATGTGCGGCGACTACGAGAACCCGGACAGGGTGTACTATTCCCGCGCCATGGACGCCACCGACTGGAGCCCCGACGTGGAGCTGCCCGACCGGGGCGGCGGCCTTGTGGAGCTGCCCACCTTCGACGGCGGCCGCGTGACGGGCCTGTACCGCGTGGGTTCCGATCTGTGCGTGCTCAAGTCCACCACGGCGCTGCTCCTCTACGGCGCGTCCCCGGACAGCTACCAGGTGGTGGAGATGAGCGGCAGCCTCGGCACCATAGCGGGCCGCAGCGCCGCCGTCTCGAACCTGAGCGCCTACTTCCTCACCACCCACGGCATCGGCGTGCAGTCGGGCACCACGCTGTCCCTTTTGGACGACCGCAAGCTGCCCCGCCTGTTCGAGAGCGCCTACCGGCAGGACTGCGCGCCCGAGGAGAAGGGTTTGAGCCCCCATTTCGGGGAGAGCGCCGTGGGCATCTGCCACAACGAGCGGCTGTATTTCGCCCTGCCCGTGGGGGAGGAGAAGCGCAACAGCCTGCTGCTGGAATACGACCTCGACCGCCAGACCTACATGCTGCACACCGTGGGCGAGGTGGTGGCGCTGGCCCGCGCGGGCTCCATGCGCGAGAAGCTATATCTGCTGTGCGGCGACGGCTATGTGTATCAGTGGCTGGCCGGGCCGGAGCCGGGGATCGGCCGCGCTTTCTGGCGCACGCCCTGGCTGGACTTTGGCACCAACGAGCGCAAGACCGTGACCGGCTTCTCCGTCTACGGCAGGCTGTTCGCCCGCAAGGGCATAACGCCCTACGTGCGCGTGATCGTCGCCAGCGAGACCGAGCGCCGCGTGCGCGTGCTGCGGCCCCGGCGCGGCGGGGAGGAGCTGCACCGCTACCGCTTCCGCGTGCGGGGCCGCCGCTTCCAGGTAAGCATCGAGGCGCTGGAAGGCGCGGGCTTCAGCTTCACCGGCGGGCTGGAGCTGGAGGTGGAGCTGTGACGGGCAGCAGCTTCCGCGTGGACACCGTGCCCACGCCGCGCCTGGACCTGTACGGCGCGCTGCTCAAGGACCTGCAGTATTACGCCCAGAACCAGCACAGCCTGCCGCCCGCGCCGCGCTCCGCCCTGGCCGCCGAGCAGGAGAAGATCAACAAGTTTCTGCAGTACGTCAACGAGTCCTTCATCATCAAGGGCTTTTCCAAGTACAACCCCGTGCCGGAGGAGGCCGTGGATTCGGACGTGACGGCGGTGTTCACCGATGGGCCCCTCACCTTCGGCCAGAGCATGAGCGCCTTCGCCCGCTTCACCGTCGGCTGCCTCTACGTTTCCCACCTGTACATCCACTGGTCGCTGGACGGGAAGTTCCTGCCCGCCTCAGACGGCTCCACGGGCTGTCTGGAGGTGCAGCTGCTCATCAACAACGCCTCCGTCGCCCAGTGGCGGCAGGACCTTGCCGAGGGCTACGCGGGCGCGCACCGGGCCGTATTCCTGCCGGACAGGAGCGCCGGGGAATACGCGGTGGAGCTGACGGCGCGGGTCAGCGCGGGCAGCTTCCAGCTGCAGACGGGCGGCGGCCACGCGGCAGCCTACGCAAAGCTCAAGACCAGGCAGCAGTAACAAGAAGAAGGAGAGATGACACATGGCGAGCTACGACAAATCGAAGGACAGCGACTACACCCGCAGGGTGCAGCAGGTGCTGGCTGGCCTGGGCGCGGACCTGGGCGCGGGCGGCGTGGACGGCAAGTGGGGCGCCTACACCCAGGCCGCCTACGAGGCCAACCGCAGCGCCGTGGACGCGGCGCTGGGCGGCGGAAGCGGCGGCTTTAACTTCCAGAGCCTCTGGGACAGCCTGCCGCAGCTGAATTACAGCTACGTTTCCACGCCCAGCTACAGCTACGAATACTATTACTCCATCGGCGACGCTTTGGAGGAGGCCAGCTACACAAAGCAGAAGGCGCAGGCCGAGCAGGACCTGGCCGGCGCGCAGGAGGCCCTAAAGCAGAGCGTCAAGCAGACAAAGGCCAACATCGAAAAGAGCACCAACGCCCGCGGCTTCGCTCGCTCCTCCTACACCACGGACGCCCTGCAGAACACCGACCTTACGGCCATGCGGCAGGAGCAGAGCCTGTTGGCCAGCTTCGACCAGACGCTGCTGGAGCTGGACGCCCAGCGCCACTCCAACGCCTCGGCCTACGCCGCGAACGCCTTCCAGGCCCAGGAGGACCGCAGGCTGCAGGCGGATATGTTCAACGCCCGCATGGCCAACGAGCTGGCGCTGAACCAGTGGCAGGCCCAGCTGGACATGATAAACTGGCAGATGCAGCAGTGGGGGAGCGGGACGTCCTCCGCCTCGCGCTCCTCCGGCTCCTCCCGTTCCTCCTCCGGCTCCACCGCGCCAAAGAGCAGCGCCTCCGGCTCCGGCAAGGTCCGCGTGAGCGCCCAGAGGATGCGCACCCGCTGAAAACTCCAAAAAAGACAGGCATAGAAAAACCCCCGCGGCCGCTTGAAATCAGGCCGCGGGGGCGTCGCTTTTTGGGGAATAACAGGGAAACAGCGCCTTAAAGGGACTTGCAAAAACCTATACTTTTCTGCAAACGCATTCTTACAGAAAAGCACAAGTGATTATAACACAGGTTCGCGGCAAATTCCAGTGCTGTAAAAGATTTTTTGCCTGTTTTGCGGCCCTGCGCGGGCAAGGGTGACGCTTTGCAGAAAAGTATACATTTTGGAATGGAGGAATCATCGCATGAAACGAACCCTGGCCATCGCCCTGAGCCTTCTCCTGGCGTTCGCCCTGACCGCCTGCAGCGGGACGCAGGCCCCCGCCGAGGCGCCCATGGACGCGCAGGAGGAGATCACCGAGACGCCCGCGCCCGAGACGCCCGCCCCCACGGAACCGCCCGCAGAGACGCCGGAGGAGACCCCCGAACCCACCCCGGAGGAAACGCCCGAGGAGACCGACGAGGAGGAAGAAGTGGTATATTACTACCTCGAGGATGAGGAAAACAATGCTTTCGGCATTCAGCTGGACCCGGACGACGAGACCAATTTTCTTGTGAAATTCACCCTCCCCAGCGAGAGCCCGATCTACGACAGAATGAAGATCAATACCGAAGGCATGGTCTACGCCATGATGACGCACGCGGTCATGGAAGGCGTCAGCGGCCGCACGATCTTGGAGTTCATTATGGGCAGCTGCGAGGATTATTGGCAGCATGCCCAGGATTTCTGGATCACGACGGACGATATAGAGCCCGTAACAAAGGACCTGAACGGCAGGAAAGTTCTGGTCTACATGCAGGAAGAACAAGTTGATCTGGATTATGGCGATTCGATCGAGTACAAAAAGGATATCTGCGACGTCGTATGCGTGGTCGCCGTGCAGGTCAATGAAGACATCGTCTTAGGCTTCACGATCGACGCCTCGTACGGCGTCGGCAGCAAGCTCGTGTTCGACATGGACACCGTCGACTTGCTGCTCTCCCACTGCGAGTTCGGGGAGTAAGAGAGGAAAACCACCGGCAAAAAAAGGCCGCCTGTCTAAGGACAAGCGGCCTTTTCCGGCGGCGCGCGTTGGCGTTTCTTTGTGTTCCCTTGCCGAGGACTTTCAGCAGAAACAGGCAGGGGCCATCCTCGTTCCGGCGGGTGATTGCACACGGGGGAATTTTGTGGTATACTCATTTAAACGACGTTTTTTGCGGGGCGCCGCAAAAGTTTTATGCGAAGGGAGAGGGGCGGCCTTGTTGAACCTGCCGAATTGTCTCACGCTGCTGCGCCTGGCGCTGGTGCCGCTGGTGCCGGTGCTGTTCTCCCGCGGCCTGCCCTTCTGGGCGCTGGCGGTGTACCTGGCGGCGGGCGTGACCGACATTCTGGACGGCTACCTGGCCCGCAAGCTCAACCAGATCACCAAGTTCGGCAAGATCGTGGACCCCTTCGCGGACAAGCTGATGCTGGTGGTGACGCTCTCCTGCCTGTACGCCTACGGCTACATCCCCGTCTGGGCGCTGGTGCTGGCGCTGGTCAAGGAGGCGCTGATGATCGCCGGGGCGCTGGTCCTCTACCGCATCGACGTGGTCATCGCCGCCAACTTCTTCGGCAAGGCAGCCACCTTCCTGTTCACGCCCGCCGTGGCGCTCTCCTTCTTCGGCCAGGCGGCCTATCCCTGGCACTGGATCCTGCTGGCGCTGTCCCTGGCCGCGGCCTACGTGGCCATGCTCCAGTACGGCCTGCTGTTCCTGCGCGCTTTGCGTGAGGGGAAGAAAAAGCCGAAAAACGCCTGAATTTGAGGGCCCAAACAAAGAGACGGGAGATATCTCTCCCGCCTCTTTTTGCGTGCCTTGATTGTCGACGTTTACACGTCGTCCTCGGTCTTGCAGCCGCCGCAGTGCCAGCCGCAGCCCTTGCGCTTGCAGATGCACTCGTTATCCTGGAACACAAGGTCGCTGCCGCAGATGGGGCAGAAGGCCGTGCAGTGCACCAGATTGCCGTCCTTATCCTTGATCATGTTTCTCTTCGCTCCCTTCCGGCCGCGCGTCTTACCGCCGCACGTTTCATGGCCTTATTATACCACGGCAAGAAGGAAAAGGGAATTACTTTCGCAAGGTTGACGGACGCGGCGTTTTGTGCCATAATCCATCATGTACAGACCTTTTTTTACAGAAAGGGGAACGGAAAGCGACCATGAAAAAAAGAATGGGAAAGGGAACGAAGACGCTGCTCTGGATCGGCGGCATACTGATCGGCCTGGCGCTGGCGCTGGTGCTGGCGGTGTTTTTGTTCATCGAATACATCAAGGACCCGACCAACGCCTTCGAGGAGCTGGAGCTGAGCCCCACGCCCGTGGCGACCGCCACGCCCACGCCGGAGATCACGCCGCCGCCCGCGACGGCCACGCCCGAGCCCACGGTAACGCCCGAGCCCACGCCCGAGTATAAGTTCGAGCAGCAGCGCATCAACGTGCTGCTCCTGGGCGCGGACAGCTCCGTGGAGCGCATCGAGGCGGGCATGAACTTCCGCACGGATACCATGATCCTGGTCAGCGTCAACTTCGCCGAGCATAAGGTGGACATGATCTCCATCCCGCGCGACAGCTACGTGCGCATCAACGGCGGCGAGACCAAGAACAAGATCAACGCGGCCTTCACCTTCGGCGGCGGCGCGGACGGGGACGGCTACGAGTACGCCGTCAACACCGTGGAGCACCTGCTGGGCGTGGACATCGACTACTACGTGGGCTTCGGCATGAACGTGGTCAAGAAGGTGGTCGACGCCGTGGGCGGCGTGGACTACGACGTGGACATCGCCATGACGATGAACGGCCGCAGGCTGGAAAAGGGCATGCAGCACCTGACCGGCCAGCAGGTTTTGGACTACTGCCGCTACCGCAAGGGCGGCCGCGGCGACGTGGACCGCGTGGACAGGCAGCAGAGGATGCTGTTCACCATGTATGAGCAGATGCTCTCCGCCAAGAAGGTCGCCAGCATCCCCGCCGTGTACAGGGCCGTGCAGTCCGAGATCGACACCAACCTGACCGTGCCCCAGATCGCCACGCTGGCCTACTTCGGCAAGGACCTGACCATGGACGAGATCGAGCGGCACGTGATCCCCGGCAACGGGCAGTACGTGGGCGACCGCTCCTACTACCTCATCTACCAGAACGAGAAGAACGACCTGATCCGCGAGATCTTCGGCGTGGAAGGCCCCTTCGACGAGACCATGACCGTGGAGGCCATCGAGCAGGCCTACCTGGAGAGCCACCCGGAGGAGATGCTCCCCGACGAAGGCGCCGAGACGCTGCCCGAGGAGGGCGGCAGCTCCGTCTCCCGCGAGGAGCTGGAGGAGGCCTACGACTACGTGCAGGCCTACGGCGACCTGAGCAGCCAGACCGTGATGGACCTGCTGGACACGCTCGACTGGGCCCTGTCCACGGACGATGAGCAGGTCTGGCGGCAGGCGCTGTCCCAGGCCCGCGCGATCTTCCCGGACGCCTGAACCGACACTGGATCAAATACACAGAAGAAGCCTCTTGGAACGCCCGGCGGCGCCCGAGAGGCTTCTTCTTTTGGCTTATAGGTGAAAGCCCGTCGGCATGCCCGCACGGACGAGGAGCACGACCGCGAGCATGCCGAGCGCAAGGGCCGCCGCCCAGAGCCGGAACTTCTTCGACCGCAAGTCGAGCTTCCCCTTGGCGATGCGTTCAAGGACGATGCCCATCACGACGGAAAGCAAGAAGATGCCGCCCCAGACGGCCCAGCCGAAATGGCCCTGACCGAAGGCCGCGCCCGCGGGGTTGTGCCCGCAGAGCTCGCCCAGCAGCAGCGCGGCCGCAAAGCCAAAGAGGGAGGTGAGGGCGAAATACCGCTTACCGAACAGCGCAGGGACCGTGGAGACGGCCAGCGCGGCCCAGAAAAGCCCCTGATGGAGCAGCCAGCCGTACAGGTAGCTGACGTCCACCGGCGTTTCGGCCGCCTGGAGGATGCGCCCGGCGAGGTAGATAAGGGCGTACCCGCCGGCCACCGCCAGGGCGGACAGCAGGTCCTTCTTCTTCCGTTCCTTTGTCCTTTCATCCATATTTAGTCACCTCCGCCTTTGCCTGCGGAAAAAACAGGCCGCTTCTCTGGATACCTCAAGAAAAACCGGGGCCCAGCGTTGACGGGGCCCCGGAAAAAATCTGCCTTGCGCGGCGGAGAACTTCAGACGTTCTTCAGCTTGGCGAAGATCATGCGGCCCGCGGAGGTCTGCAGGACGCTGGTCACCACAACGGACACGCGCTCGCCGATCAGCCGCTTGGCGCTGTCGATGACGATCATGGTGCCGTCGTCCAGGTAGGCCACGCCCTGGCCGGGCTCCTTGCCCTCCTTGAGGATGAGCACCTGCATCTCCTCGCCGGGGATGGCCACGGGCTTGACCGCGTTGGCCAGGTCGTTGACGTTGAGCACCTTGATGCCGGAAACGCCGGCCACCTTGTTGAGGTTGTAGTCGTTGGTGACCACGCAGCCGCCCAGCGCCTGGGCCAGGCGCAGGATCTTGACGTCCACCTCCGCCACGTCCTCGAAGTCGCGGTCGTCCACGCGCACCTCGATGTCCAGCTCCTTCTGGATGCGCTGGAGGATGTCCAAGCCCCTGCGGCCGCGGTTCCGCTTAAGGGCGTCCGAGGCGTCCGCGATGTGCCTTAGCTCGCTCAAGACCACGCCCGGGATCACCAGCGGGCCTTCCATAAAGCCCGTGGCGCAGATGTCGAAGATACGGCCGTCGATGATGACGGAGGTATCCAACACCTTCGGGACGGGGCCGGAGCCGCCCTCGATGGAGTCCACCGCCTCGCCCAGCGTGTTGCCCTTCTGCTTGAGCTGGTGGCGCAGCAGCATCCCAAGGCCCGGCAGCTCCCGCCAGCGCTTGTAGAACAAAAGCGCGCCCAGGGAGGCAAGGACGATGTAGATGAGCAGCGACAGCGGCATGGACAGCCAGCTGAACATCAGGGAATCCAGCAGCCGGGAGATGAGCATGGCCATGAGCAGGCCCAAGAGCATCCCCAGGCAGCCGAACAATATGTCCATCATGGGCACGGTGCGCAGCTCCGCTTCGGAGCCGTTTACGATGTGCTCGCAGCGGCGCAGGATAGGCTCGGAGATAAGAAAGAATAAAAATGCAAACAAAACGGCACCGAGCAGATAAATGCCAAAGACAACGAGCGTGTAGGCGATGGGCCGCAGGGAAAGCAGCGTGCCCGTTTCGTCCAGGAACTGGCGCAGCGTCTGGGCCACGCCCACGCCCACGCCGAAACCGATCAGGGAGATCAGCGCCTTTAAGAGTCGCTTCAAACAACACACCTCCTGTTGTGGGGCCGAACGGGGGCCCCGTCGTCAGTCAGCTTGAGGGGAAAGAACATAAAGCTGCGTTTTCGTCGATGAAAGCGGCCACCTCCTTAAAAATACTTGCCCCTTTTGGATATTTAAGCTCAAAAGAGCATGGACAGCGCCTTCTGCACGGTGGACGCGCCGAACACCTGCAATCCTTCAACGGGTTTGAGGCCCCGAAGGTTCCCGCTCGGGACCAAAACGTTGGAAAAACCCATCCGGCGGCACTCGTTGAGCCTGCGGTCGATCTGGCTCACCGCGCGCACCTCGCCGCTCAGGCCCAGCTCGCCGATGAGCGCCCAGTCCTCGGGCACGGGCTGGTTCTTGATGGAGGAGACCAGCGCCGCGGCCACGCAGAGGTCGGCGGCGGGGTCGTCCAGCTCCAGCCCGCCGGCCACGTTCACGTAGGCGTCCTGGTTGTAGAGGGGGAAGCCCGCGCGCTTTTCCAGCACGGCCAGCAGCAGCGCCATGCGGTCGCGGTCGAAGCCCAGCGCCTGGCGGCGGGGCGAGGCGAACAGCGTCGGGGCCACCAGGGCCTGTATGTCGACCAGCACCGGGCGGCTGCCTTCCATGGCGGCGGTCACCGCCGCGCCCGTGGCGCCAGGCAGGCGGCCGGAGAGCAGGAACTCCGAGGGGTTCGGCACCTCCGCCATGCCGTCCTCCTGCATGCGGAACACGCCGATCTCGTTGATGGAGCCGAAGCGGTTCTTCGCCGCGCGCAGTATGCGGTGGTCCTGGCGGCGGTCGCCCTCGAAGTAGAGCACCGCGTCCACCATGTGCTCCAGCACGCGGGGCCCGGCCAGCGCGCCTTCTTTTGTCACGTGGCCCACCAGCAGCACGCTCACGCCCGTCTGTTTGGCGCTCTGCATGAGCCTGGAGGTCACCTCGCGCACCTGGGACACCGAGCCGGGCGCGGAAGAGCGGCCGGGCAGGAACATGGTCTGGATGGAGTCGATCACCATGAAGTCGGGGGACAGCGCGGCCCTCTGGGCCTCCACGCGCTCAATGTCCGTTTCCGAGACCACGTGGATGTTGCCGCCGCCCACGCCCAGACGCTGGGCGCGCATCTTGATCTGGCGCACGGATTCCTCGCCGGATGCGTACAGCACCCGCGCGCCGTCCGCGGCCAGCCGGTCCGCCGCCTGCAGGAGCAGCGTGGACTTGCCGATGCCCGGGTCGCCGCCGATCAGCGTCAGGCTCCCCGCCACGATGCCGCCGCCCAGCACGCGGTCCAGCTCGCGGATGCCCGTGGGCGTGCGGGCCTCGGCCTCGGCCTCCACCTCGTCGAGGGAAGGCGCGGGCTTCTCCGGCGGCAGGGGAGCGGGGCGGCCCTTGGGCGCGGCGGGCGCTGTTTCCTCCTTCTGCTCCTCAAAGCTGTTCCAGCTGCCGCAGTCCGGGCACTTGCCCATCCAGCGGGGCGTTTCGTATCCGCATTCCTGGCAGACGTAGCGGGTCCGTGGGGACTTGGGCATGGGATGCTTGCTCCTTCAAATCAAATGAGATGGCTGCGGTAAGCCGTGGGTCGTGTAAAAAGGGTAGAGCCAAGGGCGGGAACTCAGCGGAACTTTTCCAGCCGAAGCAGGCCTTCTTCGTCCGGCGCGGTGACGCCGTTTTTGTAGTCGTAGCCCATCCTGCGGTAGAACGGCACGGCGGTGATGGAAGCGGGGATCTCGATCCGCTTTGCCCGAAGAAAGTATTCGTCCCTTTCGAGCGTTTGTATGATGGCCCGGCCAATCCCCTTTCCCTGATACGCGGGCAGGACGAAGATCGTGAACAGGCTGCTCTCGTCCGTCTTTCCCCAGAAGGGGCCGATGGCGCCGCAGCCGACGATTTTTTCATCCTCGCAAGCGACGTAGAAATGCGTCCAGCTTGCTCTCTCCAGTATGTTTTGCGGCAGCAGGGCCCGAACGTCGTTTTCGATGTATTCGGGCGGATAGTCCTTGCTGTTCGTGGTGCGGAGCGTGAATGCGATGAGCGCGGAGACCTCCTCCGCGTCTGCTTCCTGAAATCTTCTTATCTCCATGGCCGTTCCTCCGCGGCCCTGTCTGGCCGCGCTTGCTTGCCCCCGCAAAACGGGGAGTTAATGATTTATTATTTGATCAAATTCCCTTTGATTCTCCTCAGGCATTACATAATAAGACGTCATCACATCTTTCGGAATCATCATATTATGGACAACATTGCTCGAAATGATTTCCTGAATATATGAACTGCCCTGATATGTAATAAGTGTTTCGATAAGCTCATAATCCCTTTCTTCACTAGGATTTTGACCATACAGCGGTGTTTTTTCTTGATATACAAGCATTGTATAATTTGGTTTTAAATCAGCAGGCCATTCTTCTGCTTCTTCCCAATTACTTGTGTCAAACACCTGATTTATCGTATTTTGGTCATCGATTGTTATCACGTAGGTATCATCTTGAGCGGTATATACTTCAACCCGGATCTTCTTTTTCGTTTCTTCGTTGCTGTGATCAGAAACACTATTCCTGCAGCCCGTCAAAAACAAAACGCATAGTATAAACACACTGATCAATTTTTTCATGATTTCCCCCATATGTCAACTCCCGACCTGCCAAAGCAGGACGCGCCTTCCGTCAAAGCCCGCGATCTTATCCGGCCTGATCGGCGGCGGCCTCGTAGGGCACCACCACGGTCATCAGCTGGTCCTTGCCGCCGGACTCGGTCTTGTCGAACCAGACGATGCGGCGGCCGGAGACCACGGGCATGATGCCCCGCGTGCCCTCCGGGTTGGCCTTGCCGTACTGGCCGGTCTTGTAGAAGTAGACGTAGATGTTGTCGTCCTTGCCAAAGACCAGCATCTCGTCGCCCAGGGCGTAGGTGAACACGTTCTCGGCCACCTTGATCACCTGGTCGTCCTCGGTCTTCATGTACAGGTTGGAATCGGGGGCCTTGTTCTTGTCGATCCAGGCCCAGACCTCGCCGTTGGTCACGGGGTCGTGCACGTACATGCCGGGGCTGAAGGCGCTGGGGGCGTAATCGTCCTCGATGAAGCGGGTGAGGTCGCAGGAATAGATGGCGCTCTTTTCGCCGTTCAAGATGCGGTCCTCGTCGCTCTGCTCGGGGTCGGAGGCGGCCCAGACCACCTGGGTGTTGTAGATGCCCGGCGCGCTGACGCCGTAGGTGGACATCGCCTTCTCCACGGACTCGATGAAGCCGGGGATGGAGGCGTTCTCCTCGCTGATGAGGTCCACGATGTAGAGCCTTTCCTCCTTATCCTCGTTCTGCTCGATCCACATCAGGTAGTCGATGGAAAGGCGCAGCTTGGGCACGGCGAAGCGGCAGGACTTGATCAGCTCCGGCTCCGCGCCTTCCTCGCGGCGCAGGCAGTAGATGCGGTTGGAGCCGCGCTGGTCGGTATCCAGCCAGGCGATGTAGTTGTCGTTGAGCACGGTCTGGAAGATCTCGCCCTTTTCCAGCTGCACCTTTGCGATCTCCGTTTCCGTCTCGGTGGCGAAGTCGTAGAGGTAGAGCGTCTCCAGCAGGGGCTCTTTCAGGGAGCCGGTGCCCGCGGAGTAGACCATCTCCGTGCCATGGATGTCCGGCACGTTCACGTTCTCCTCCTTGGAGACGACCTTCTGCGACTCCAGGGAGAGGTCCAGGGGATCGTCCAGCGTGCCCTTGGGGCCCTCGGGCGCGTGGTCGATGGGCTGCACCGCGGAGGGCGCGGCGGGGCTGTCCTCCGGGCCTTCCGGCGCGGGGGAGGCGAGCTGCACGGGCTCCTTCTCGTTCTCGCCGTGGCGCGACCAGCCAACCAGCGCGCGCACGCCGAAGACGCCGCCCGTCACCAAGACTACGCAGACCAGCAGGGCCAGGAACACGTGGCCCCAGCGGATGGAATCGAAATCCAGGCGCTGCTTCTTGTAGATGCGCCGCCTGAGCCTGGTCTTACTTTCCGGCATGGCGAAAACCCTCCCTTTTCGCTGTGTTCCTTTGCGGGAGAGCAGCTTTTGAAGCGCTCCCCGGCGGACAGGGCAAAAAACCCTTCCCAATTTAGTATACCACACAAAGAGCTGGAATGGTAGGCGTCGCGGGCGAATGTAACAACTTGTTCATCCTTTTGGCCCCGCCCTGGTTGGCTTTTTGGCGGAAAAGATGGTATACTAGAAGAAAGAAAGGCGGTTCCGGCCGCTCGACAGTGCGTGAAGGTTCGTTCGGACAAGCACAGGCGAAAGGGGAGAGAACAGGGGATGCGGATGAAGCTCAGCCGCGAGGCGAAGAAGCTGTTCAAGGTGCGCCAGCGCTTCCCCTGGGGCGTGGCGCTGGCGGTGCTGCTGCTGCTCCTGCTGCTGGGCTCCTACATCGTCTACGATGGCAGCCGCGTCCGTTTGGAGAGCCTGCGCTTCTCCATGCCCACGCTGCCCCGCGACATGGAGGGCTACACCATCCTGCACCTCTCCGACATCCACGAGTTCCGCTTAGGCGACGAGGGCGAGACGCTGGAGAAGGTGCTGGACGGCGCGCGGCCGTCGGTGGCGGTGGTCTCCGGCGGGCTCACCGACGACCTGGGCGGGGGAGAGGGCTTTCTGCAGGCGCTGAGCTACCTCAACAGCCAGCACGTGACCACCTATTACGTCCTGGGCGAGGACGATCCGCCCTACATGGACTTCCAGGCGGACGGCCGCTACGGGAAGAACGAGCTGTACGCCCGCGCCGAAGAACTGGGCGCCGTGTACCTGGACAAGCCTGTGAACCTCTACGAGGGCGACACCAGTCTGTGGCTGATGCCGGCCAGCTCCCTGCTGCTGGACACCGGCTCCGCCATGCAATCGCTGGATGCGCTGGAGAGCACCTACCAGAGCGACGAGCAGGCCGTGCGCGACACGGGCCACAGCCTGGAGGCATTGCTCGAGAGCATCAACTACCAGCGGCAGAACATCGAGGCCTTCCAGAACAGCCTGACCACCCACACCCAGAACGACCTCAACATCTTCCTCACCCACCTGCCCGCGATGCCGGAGCAGTACCAGTCCGAGGCCACCACGGCCATCCTCAAGGACGCCGACCTCATACTCTCCGGCCACAACCACGGCGGCCTGTGGCGGCTGCCCGTGCTGGGCTGCGTGCGCGTGCTGAACGAGCAGTTCCCCCGGAACGGCTGGCTCCCCAACAGCGCCCTGGTCAGCGGCCTGTCCGACCAGTCCGGCTGGAACCAGTACATCAGCCCCGGCCTGGGTACAGGCAGCACCGAGTGGCACTCCCTGCGCTGGCTCTCCACCCCCACGGTGACGCTCATCCAGCTCACCCGCTCGGTGGTGTAGCGCCCCTTCCCCAAACCTGACACATAAAAATGCCGGCTTTTTGAGCCGGCATTTTTAGTGAGAAACAGATTGGAATGTCGCGCATCACTTTTGTTCCCAGCTACCCTTGACCCGCTTTATCCCGCTCTCCGCAGTGAGCGAGCGGCCAACGGCCGCCAGCGAACGGGACTAGCGAAGGCATCAACCAGAAGAAAAAACCGCTCATTTTTCGGCGGCAGCCCGTTTCCCCGACGACGAGAAGGGGGGATAGCCAAGGGGGGCGGCGCTCCGCCGCCCCCCTTGGCAGAGCCTCGGCGTAGCCGAGGGATCACCCGTGCGGGGCACAAAGGCAAACGACCACATACGCCCCTTGGCCCGCTCTACCCCGTCTTACGCAGCGAGCGAGCGGCCATCGGCCGCCAGCGAACGTGACTTACGAAGACACCAGCCAGAAGAAGCCGCTCATTTTTCGGCGGCAGCCCGTTCTCCCGCCGACGAGAAGGGGGGATAGCCAAGGGGGGTGGCGCTCCGCCGCCCCCCTTAGCAGAGCCTCGGCGCAGCCGAGGGATCATCCGTTCGGGGCACAAAGGCAAACAAACCGCTTGCCCCCGTCCGTGCATCTCACGTCCCCCGTTTCCCCTCGTGCCCCTTCCCCGCGCCCGCAGGCGCGCGTCCCCGCAAAAAGTCGGAAAGCGCAGCGGCGGCGTCGTGAGCGCGCTTGCAAGCGAACAGCCGCAGCAAGCGGGACTTTTTGCGGAAGAGGAGTCGCGACGGAGTGAGCGAGAGGTGGCGTTTTTTGCAAAAAAACGTCGCCGCGAACGATACGTAGTCCGCGACGACGTGGTGGCACCTCCAAGGGGATTCGAACCCCTGTTGCCGCCGTGAGAGGGCGGTGTCCTAGGCCACTAGACCATGGAGGCATATTGGCAGCGGAACTAGGATTCGAACCTAGGCAATACGAGTCAGAGTCGTAGGTGCTACCGTTACACCATTCCGCTATACCATGCAAGGCGAAAGCGCCTTAACAATCGATAGTATAACCGAGGGGCGCCTGTTTGTCAAGCCCCCGGCGCGGTTTTTTTGCAACTTTTTCCCAAGCCTCAAAAGAGGGACAAAAATATATCCCAAAGTGCCGTTCGCCTTATTTTGACACCTGCTATGTTAGCAGGGCGGTGTCCTGCGGTGCGCGTCTGCCTTCCCCTGCCATATAGGGGGGCCTGGCATGTTCGCAAAGTCCGACGCGGACTCCATTTGAGATCTGTAGGTTCAAAATCAAGGCGTTACGCACACCCCAGGATATATCCTGCGACCCTTCCGTCTAAGGGTGCTCGCTTAACTAAAGTATAACGTTCCGCCCGCCGCTTGTCAAGGGCGCAAAGGGGAAAGACGGCCGTCTTTTTCAGCCAATTTCCGCCAGCAGGGAGCTGACGTGGGCAAAGGCGTCCCGGTAGCTCGCCTCATCCGGCAGGTGCTCCAGCATCACGGGCAGGTCGTCCTGGGCCATGGCGTTTTTGAGCAGGCGCTTTAAGTCCATTTTTCCCTTTCCGGCGGGCACCTCGCGGAACACCGCGGTGCAGCCCTCGTCGTCGGCCAGGAAGATGTCCTTCAAATGGCAGGAGCGGATCTTCGGCCCCAGCAGCTGGAAGCAGCGGTCGATCAGCTCGCCGTTGCGCACGTACACCCGCGGGGAGTTCACGCAGTTGCACACGTCCAGGTGCACCGCCGCGCCGGGCCGGTCGATGGCCTTGAGCAGGCGCAGGTATTCCTCCGGGCAGTCCAGGAAGTAATAGGGCATGGTCTCAAACGTCATGAAGCTGCGCTTAGGCCTCACCTGATCCAGCACCTCCCGGTAGGCCTCCACGGCGGCGTCGAAGAAGGCGTCGTCGTAGGCGTCGAAGGAGGGGCCGTCCCAGCGGCCGTTGGGGCAGAAGGAGCCTAAAATGTTCACGCAGCAGCGCGCGCCCAGCTCGTCGGCCAGCGCCAGCCGCTCGGCGATGTAGCGGCGGTTCGCCGCGGCCTTGGCGGGGTCCCTGTCCAGCGGGTTGCACCAGGCGCCCACCTCGGCGATGCACACGTCCTCCTCGGCGAAGGCCTTCTCCGCCGCGCGCACCGCGCTCAAGTCCGACAGGGAAAGCCCGTCCGGGCAGTAGGCTGCCCGATAGCCCAGGGCCTTATGCGCCCTTGCCAGCGCCTTCGGGTCGCGTGTGTCAATAAATACCGGGGCTCCTAATCGCATGGGTCTCTCGCTCCTTTTTTGGTCAATCGTGTGTATGTTTTGGCCGCTTTGCCCTTACACCTCCAGCGCCTTGCCCACGGCGGACAGCGCGCCTTCCTCCTTGAACTGGTTGGTGTACAGGGTATAGTAGTGGCCCTTCTTTTCCAGCAGCTGCTTGTGGGTGCCGTCCTCGATCACGCGGCCCTGGGAGATGACCAAAATGCGGTCCGCGTTCTTGATGGTGGAGAGGCGGTGCGCCACCACGAAGCTGGTGCGATTCTTGAGCAGGCGGGAGATGGCGAACTGGATGGCCTGCTCGGTCTCTGTGTCGATGGAGGAGGTGGCCTCGTCCAGCACGAAGATGGCGGGGTCGGCAAGGATGGCGCGGGCGAAGGAGATCAGCTGCTTTTCCCCCGTGGAGAGGCGGTTGCCGCCCTCGCCCACGTTGGTGTCGTAGCCCTTTTCCAGCTTGGAGATGAAGTGGTCGGCGCGCACCATCCTCGCGGCGGCCTCGACCTCCTCGTCGGTGGCGTCCAGGCGGCCGTAGCGTATGTTCTCGCGCACGGTGCCGGAGAAGAGGTGCGGGCTCTGCAAAACGTACCCCAAGTGCGACTGCAGCCAGAGCTGGGAGCGCTCCCGGTAGTCCACGCCGTCGATCAGCACGCGGCCCTCCGTGGGCTCGTAGAAGCGGCAGACCAGGTTCACGATGGTGCTCTTGCCGCTGCCCGTCTCGCCCACAAGGGCGATGTTCTGGCCGGCCTCCACGTGCAGGGAGAAGTTCTCCAGCACCTTTTCGCCGCCCTTATACTGGAAGGAAACGTTCTGAAACTCCACGTCGCCTTTGATCGCGGGCCAGTTCTCGCGCTTTGGGTCGAACTGGTCGCCGTACACGGAGGTGATCTCGGGCCCGTCCACGATGTCCGGCTCGGTCTCCACCAAAGAGATCACGCGCTCGGCGGCGGCCTGGGCGGACTGCATCTCGGAGAATATGTTGGCGATGGAGCGCACAGGCTCTATGAAGGAGACGGTGTAGTTGATGAAGATGACCAGCGTGCCCAATGTGATGACGCCGTTCAGCGTGTCGTACCCGCCGCGCCAGAGCGCAAGGCCCGTGACCAGGGAGCCTAAGGAAGTGACGATGGGCATGTACACGGAGGAGAAGGTGGCCGCGCGGATGGAGGAGACGCGCATGGTCTGCGTCAGCTCCTGAAACTCGCGGAAGTTGCGCTCCTCGCGCACCAGCGTCTTGGTGGTCTTGGCGCCCATGATGCCCTCGTTGAACGCGCCGGTGATGCGGGAGTTGGTCTTGCGCACCTCGCGGTGGTTCTTAAGGATGCGGCTCTGGAAATAGACGGAGATGACCGCCAGCACGGGCAGCACGGAGAGCACGAGCAGCGCCAGCCGCCAGTTGTAGGAGAGCATGGCCCCCGCGACTAAGATCATGTACACAACGCCCCAGACCAGGTCGATCAGCGTCCAGCCGATGGTGTCGGCCAAGCGCTGGGTGTCGCTGGTGACGCGGGCCATCAGGTAGCCCACGGAGGTCTTGTCGTAGAAGGAGAAGGAGAGCTGCTGCAGCTTGCGGAAGGCCATCTGCCGTATGGTGTAGCAGACGCCCACCTCCACCTTGGCGGCGAAGCGCTGGAAGGCGAAGATGGTGGTCACCTGCATGGCCAGCACCAAAAGATAGGTGAGGATGAACCAGCCCAGGCCGCGCACGCTCTGGGGAACGATGAAGTTGTCGATGGCGTAGCTGGTGAGCATGGGGAAGAGCACGTCGCCCACGGCGTTGAGCACCATGGTCCCCGCCAGGGCCAGCAGCAGGCCGTAATAGGGCCGGGCGTACTTGAGCAGCCGCCGCCAGAGCCCCAAGTCCAGCTTTTTCGTATAGTCCTGTTCCTCCTGGAACTGCAAGGGAAAACACCTGCCTTTGGGATGCGTTTAAGGGAAGGCGCCTTTACGCCAGCGTTTCGTCCAGCTCGGTCTCCAGCGCGTTCTGGATGGAGCAGATGCGCTTGTAGAGGCCTTCCTCGTTCTTGAGCGTTTCGTGGGTGCCGCTCTGCACGATGCGGCCCTCCTCCAGAACGAGGATGAGGTCCGCCTCGGAGAGGGTGGTGATCCTGTGGGAGATGATGATGGTGGTCAGATTCCTCGTGTTCTTCCGCAGGGCGGCGCGTATGGCGGCGTCGGTCTGTGTGTCCACGGCGGAGAGGGAATCGTCGAAGATCAAAATGTCGTTGTCCTTGAGAAGCGTCCGGGCGATGGCCACGCGCTGCTTCTGTCCGCCGGAGAGGGTCACGCCCCGTTCGCCCACGATGGTGTCGTAGCCGTTTTCAAACTCCAGAATGCCGTCGTGGATGGCGGCCACCTTCGCGGCCCAGAATACCTTTTCCTCGGGCAGGTCGGGGTCCACGATGCGGATGTTTTCGCGTATGTTCTTGGAATAGAGGAAGGGCTCCTGCAACACGATGCCCACGTGCTCGCGCAGGTACTTCTTTTTGATCTTCTTGAGCTCCACGCCGCCTATGGTGATGGAGCCGGAGCGGTAGTCGTAGAGGCGCTGCAACAGGTGCACCAGCGTCGACTTCCCGCTGCCCGTGGCCCCCAGGATCGCCACGGTCTTGCCCCGCGGGATGGTGAAGGAGAGGTGGCGCAGCACGGGGCTGTTGTCGTTGTAGGCAAAGCCCACGTCGTCAAAGACGATGTCGCCGTCGATGGGCGGCTCCACGGAGTCCGGCGCGTCGCTCTCGGGTTTTTGCAGGAGTATATCGTCCAGGCGGTCCAAGGACACAACGGACTTGCCCATGTCGGCCAATATCCTGCCCAGCTGGCGCACGGGCCAGAGCAGCATGCTCTCGTACTGGGTAAAGACCACCAGTGTTCCTAAGGAAATTTCCCCGCGGATGCAGAAGAAGATGCCCACCAGCAGCACCAGGCCCGTCTGCAGCATACTCATGAAGTCCGATGTGGACCAGTACCAGGCGTCCAAGCGCAGGGAGCGGTCCATCTTGTCGCGGAAGTCGCGGGAGCGCTCCTCGAACTTCTCCATCTCGTAGCGCTGGCGGCCGAAGGCGCGCACCACGCGCATGCCGGTGAGGTTCTCCTGCAGGGTGGCGCTCATCGCGCCCTCGGACTCGTCCGTCTCGCGGAAGCGGCGGATCACCGCGCGGAAGAACAGCATGGAGTAGAGGAACAAAGGCGGCACGATGAGCATGGCCACCAGGGTCAGCTTGTGGCTCAAGGGCCAGAGTATGCACAGGGCGATCACCAGCATGGCCGCCGAGCGCACGATCTGCACCAGCTGCACCGACAGGAAGCGGCGCACCGTCTCCACGTCCGAGGTGCAGCGCTGGATGAGGTCGCCGGTCTCTGCGCGCACGTGGTAGTTGAACTCCAGGCGGGAGAGGTGGTCGTAGAGCCTGTCCCGCAGGGAGCGGGCGATGTTCTCCGAGGCCACGGCGCTCAGCCTGCCGTTGAGGAACTGGAACAGCCCGCCCAGCACGTTCAAGGTGACCAGCGACAGGGCGCAGATCCACAGGTTGCGCAGCAGGTTCTCCCTTCCGCCCATCCAGTTGAACCAGGCCACCATGAAGCCGGGGCCTTCCGGGGCCTTTTCGCCCAGCACGCTGTCCAGGACCAAAGAGAGCAGCAGGGGCGTGATGAAGCCGATGACGACCGAGCCCAGCGTGGCCAGAATCGCGCCGCCATAATAGCCCAGGTTGCCCTTCATCAGCCAGCGGATGAGCTGTTTGCGTTTTTCGTTCGTGTTGGTTCACTCCTTGTCTTTCTCTTATGTCAAAGGGGTCTGCTTTGCCGTACAAAGAAAAGCCGGCGTCGGGCCCTTATGGTAAGGGGAGCCCTGCCGGCTTTTTGTGTTTCCGCGTTTCTGTTCGCTGTATATTGGCCTTGCGCCTTCCATTATCAAGAGGTCAAATGGGCGGGCAGGGTCTGTCCTTGATCCAAAAGGCCCGTCGGGCGGCGGACTTCCGATGCGAAACGGGGCCGGGCACGGCTGCGCTCCTTGCGCGATCTTTGTTGTTCTCGTCGCTGCTCTTGGTCATCGCCACGGCCTCCTTTCGTCTCGGGATCGATCCCAAAATTTTTCCACCAAAAATTAGTCTAACATCGCAAAGGGCAAATGTCAAGGGGTCGAGCAGGTTACAAACAAAGAGGCACTTTTACACGCTCACCGGTCCGTCGCCCGCCGCCAGCGCCGCGGGGGAGGGCAGGGCCGCCGGGGCTTCCGGCGCCTGCAGGGCCGGGGCGCGCAGCCACTCCAGCCCCTGCGCGAAGCTGTCCACCACGCGCACGCGGGGGTCGCCCTCGAAGCGCTGCTGCCAGTTCTCCCGGGGGATGAGCACCAGCTCCGCCCCGGCGTCCAGGGCGGCCTCCACCTTGGCCGGCACGCCGCCCACGGGCAGCACGGAGCCGTCCAGCCCCAGCTCCCCGGTCATGGCCATGGAGCCGCTCAAGTGCACGCCCGTCAGGGCCGAGTACACCGCCGCGCCCATGGCCATGCCCGCCGAGGGGCCGTCCACGGGCATGCCGCCGGGGAAGTCCAGGTGCACGTCGTACCCGTCCGCGTCAAGGCCCATGCCCCTCATAACCGAGCGCACGTTCTCCAGCGCGCCGGAGGCCGTGGAGCGTCGGGTGACGGTCTTTGCGCCATAGTTCATCTGCTCGCTGTCCACGATGCCCGTGGCCTGCCAGCAGCCCGGCCCGTTGCCTTCCTTCGGAAAGGCCACCGCCTCGATGGGCAGCACCAGCCCCTGCCCGCCGCCGCTCACGGCCAGGCCGAACACCTTGCCCACCAGCGCGCCGCCGGGCAGGCGACGGTCGGGGCGCTTGGCATAGGCCCCGGTGCGGATCACGTACTCCACGTCGCGGATGAGGATGGTGTTCCTCTTTTCGCCGCGGGCGATGCCGCAGGCCACCTGCACCAGGTTGGCCGCGTCGCGCCCGCCCGCGGAGTAGGAGCCGATGTACACATCCACGCCCTTTTCCATCTGGAAGCCCGCGGAGAGGGCGCAGTTGCGGGCGATCTGCGCGGTCTGGGCGGCGGAGAGGGGGCGGAAGAAGATCTCCATGCAGCGGGAGCGCAGGGCGGGGGAGATGTCCTCCGGGCTGCGCGTGGTGGCCCCCACCAGACGGAAGTCCGCGGGCAGGCCGTTGCGGAAGATGTCGTGGATGTGCCGGGGCACGCTGCGGTCGTTTTCGGAATAGTAGGCGGACTCCAGCATCACCTTGCGGTCCTCCAAAACTTTGAGCAGCTTGTTCATCTGCATGGGGTGCAGCTCCCCGATCTCGTCCAAGAACAGCACGCCGCCGTGGGCCCTGGTGACCGCGCCGGGCTTGGGTTGGGGCACGCCCTGCACGCCCAGGGGCCCCGCGCCCTGGTAGATGGGGTCGTGGACGGAGCCGATCAGCGGGTCGGCGATGGCGCGCTCGTCGAAGCGGGCGCAGGTGGCGTCCATCTCGATGAAGGGCGCGTCCGCGGCGAAGGGGGAGTCGCCCCGGCGCTTGGCCTCCTCCAGGACCAGCCGCGCCGCGCAGGTCTTGCCCACGCCCGGCGGGCCGTAGATGATGACGTGCTGGGGGTTCGGCCCGCAGAGCACGGCCTTGAGCGCGGCGATGCCCTCCTCCTGCCCCACGATGTCCGAAAAGGCCTTGGGCCGCACCTGCTCGTTGAGGGGCAGGTTCAGGTGGACGGCGCGCATGCGGCGCAGCTTCTCCATCTCCTGGCGGCTGTCCTGGCGGGGGCCGCTTTCGCTGAACTTCTGGCGGCGCAGCTGCCGGGCAAAGTACGCGCCCATGAGCAGCGTTGCGCCTAGCTGTATGACGAGTATGATGGCGTACAGATCGCATCCCTCCTTCGCTAAGGCCGGGCCGCCGTGGGACGCACCCCGGCGGCCGGACCGCCCCTTAGTATGCGATGGGGCCGCCGGTTTTAGCCGGGGAAGGAAAGAGGGAAAGCGCTTTGTTTGGCGGGGGGTGGATTCTTTCGCGTTTAGATGGTACAATGGGAAGCGCCGGGCGGGAAAAGGACGCCCGGCAGGGAAAAGGGAGGTATTTACTATGGAAAAGCGGTTGTATCCCGGCGGGAAGAAAAAGGTCTTTACGGTCTCCTACGACGACGGCATTACGCAGGACGTAAGATTCATATCCCTTTTGAACCGTTACGGCATCAAGGGGACGTTTAACCTCAATTCCGAGCTCATGCAGACGGAGTCCACCTGGGTGCACGAGACCGGCATGGTGGTCAAGCGCCTGTCCCCCGCCGCGGCGCAGGGCCTCTACGACGGGCACGAGATCGCCAGCCACAGCCTGACGCATCCCTATTTTGAGGAAAAGCCCCGCGCGTTCGTGCTGCACGAGATGGGGCAGGATCGGGAAAATCTCCGCAGCCTCTTTGGGCAGGAGGTGAGCGGCTTTGCCGCGCCCTTCGATTATTGGAGCCCCCTGATGGCCGAATGCGCCAAGGAATGCGGCTTTGAGTATTCGAGGATCTCCGAGATCAGCCACTCCTATGCGCTGCCGGAGGACCTGTACTACTGGCGGCCGGGCATCTTCCATCTGGAAAAGGAGCTGGACGAGTACGTGGACGGCTTCCTCGAGACGGACGAGGAGCTCGCCATCTGCCAGATCGTGGGGCACTCCTACGACCTGGACGCGGAAAACCTGTGGGAAAAGATGGAGGACATCTTCCGCCGCGTCTCCCAGGCGGAGGACGTGGCCTTCATGACGACCATCGAGATCGTGCGCCATTTAAAGGCCTTGGGCGTGCGCTGAACGCGGCCAATGGCTGTTCGGCAGAGAGAAAAACAAAGGGAGTTTTAGACCCGTGAATGTTTTTCTCACCTCCTGCGGCCTGGAGACGGAGGCGATCGAGCGGGCCTTTCTAAGAATGCTCACCAAGGAACCAACTCAAGTCAAGGCGATGTTCATCCCGACGGCGGCCATCTCGCCGGACGCGGTCGAGGTGCTGCCCAAATGCCTGAACGACCTGCTCAAATGCGGCATCGCAAGGGAAAACATATGCGTCTGCGATCTGCACGACGAGGTGGAGGACGAGCTTTCAGGGGCATTCGACGTGATCTATCTGTGCGGAGGCGACGCCAGGTATCTGCTCAAGCGGGTCCGCGAAGGCGGCTTCGACCGGAAGCTGCTGTCGTTCATCCGGCAGGGCGGCGTGGTCGTCGGCGTCAGCGCGGGGAGCATGATCTTTGCGGACGATATGCCAAACAACCTCGGGCTCCTGCCCTGCGCTTTGGATGTGCATAGAATGATCGCCTAAGACACAAAAAATTATGAAAAAAGGCCGCAGACTTTCGCTTTTCGGCGAAGGTCTGCGGCCTTTTCCTGTTCCCTTACGGGGCGCGCAGGATAAGCGTATCCGTGGCCACGTTCTGGGCAAAGCTCTTGTCGTGCTCGATCAGCACCATGCTGGGCTTGAAACGCAGGATCAGCTGCTCCAGCTGCACGCGGGAGAGCAGGTCCACGTAGTTGAGCGGCTCGTCCCAGAGGTAGAGCTGCGCCCTTTGGCAGAGGGAGGCGGCCAGCAGCGCCTTCTTCTTCTGGCCCATGGAAAAGTCGGCCAGGTCCTTCTCGAACTGCTCCCGCTCAAAGCCCAGCTTGCGCAGAATGGTGAAATACTGGCTGCGGTCGATGGAAAGGGAGGCGGCCAGCTGCGAAGCGCTGCCGGAGAGGAAGCCCGTCTCCTGGGGAACGTAGGAGACGATCAGGTTCGAGGCGGGGTAGAGCCCGCCCGCATGTGGCACGTCCTGCCCCAAAAGCAGGCGCAGAAGCGACGATTTGCCGCTGCCGTTGCCGCCGCGGATCCACAGCCGCGTCCCCTGCTGAAAGTCGTAGCTGACGGGCGAAAACAGCGGCCTGCGGCCGTAGTCGATGGTCACGTCTTCCAGGCGGAACAGGCGGCGGGCGGGGTGCTCCAAGGGGAAGAGCTTGAGCTCGCCCGTTTCCTCTATGTTGTGCAGCAGCCTGGACTTTTCCTCCGCCGCCCGGTCGATGCGCCTTTCCAGCGCCTTGGCCCGCTTCATCGTGCGCGCGGCCTGCGCGCCCACGGCGCCGCGGTCGTACACGTGCCCGCCGATCTTGCCCTTCTCCAGCTTGTCCGACCAGTCGGACTTCTCCCGCGCGGACTGGCGCAGGCGGCGGATCTCCCCGCGCAGACGCTCGTTTTCCTCGATCTCGCCCTCGTTGCGGGCATCCACGTTTTTCTGCCAGCTGGTGTAGCTGCCCCTTTCCACGCGCAGGCTCCTGTCCCGCTCGATGGTCAGCACGTGGTCGATGCAGCCGTCCAGCAGGCTGCGGTCGTGGGAAACGAGCAGGTAGCTCTTCTTTGTATTCAGGTACTGCGCCAGCCGCTCGCGGGCCTCTAAGTCCAGATGGTTGGTGGGCTCGTCGATCAGCAGGAAGTTGTTCGGCCTCAGGAATAACGCCGCCAGCTGCAGCTTGGACCTTTCGCCCGGCGACAGCGTGGCGTAAGGCCGCTCCAGCGCCTCCTCGGGCACGCCCAGCCGCCCCGCCTCGGCCCGAAGGCGCGCCGCTATGTTCCAGCCGTCCAGCTCGCCGTAGCGTTCAAGGGCCGAAAGGTATTCAGCGCTGCGTTTCGGGTCGTGCTCGCTCTGCGCCATTTCCCTCTCCAGTTCCGCATAGGGGCCGATCAGGGAGAGCGCGGCGGCAAAGGCGCTGGCGTTCTCATCCGCGACTTCCTGGGGAAAGAGGCTGAAGGAAAGCGGGGAATCCACCAGCCCCGCGTAGGGCAGCTGTCCGGCCAGGATGCGCAAAAGCGTGGTCTTGCCCCGGCCGTTGCGGGCGATGAAGCCCAGCTTCCAGTCGCTGTCCAGCTGCACGGAGGCGTGGGAAAAGATGTCGTCGTGGCTGCCCTCGTAGTGAAAGCATAGGTCGGTGATCTGTATGCGCATAAAAGCTCGTTCGTCCTCCTAAAATTCGGGTCGGAAGGCCGAAAGAGGCCGGAGGGAACAAAAAACGCGGGGGACATCTTCTCCCCGCGCCGTCAGGAAAACGTGAAGCGACAGCAGCCGAATAAAGCCGCCGCACCAAAAAGAAAGCGGGAAGGACGCTTGCGAAAGCCTCGGTCTCCTCGCGTTTTTTGTTCAGCCGAAACAAAGAGGATACGGCGAACCCGCTCCCCTGCTCTTTCGGGCCAAGTAAAAAACGCTTATTAGACCGTCTTTCTCATTCGTCCTTGTAGCTCCTTTCTCTGGTTCTGTAAGTTAAGTATACGGCATTTGTGTGCCCGCTGTCAAGCGGAGAGGAACAGACGGATGCAGGCGGAAAAGCGCAGCTCGTATTCCCCGGGACCTAAAGGCGCGGCGCTTAGGTCCGTCAGGTCCACGTCCACGTGCAGCCCGCCGGAAAAGCGCATGGTCTCCTCGGGCAGCGGCGTTGAAAGCTCGGGCCGGAAGCGCAGGATGGTGAGCGCGGTGGAGCCGTCCCCCAAAAGGGAGACGGGCACGCGCACAAGGTACTGCCAGCGGGTCAGCGCCCCGGAAGCGCCCGCGCGGCCGAGCAGCGACACCCGGCAGCGGGAAAGAAGGGGATAGACCTTCGACACCGGCCCGTCGAAGCCGGGCAGGGAAAGGGACAGCCTCTGGCCGCGCAGGCGCAGCTGGGACCTGTATAGCTTGGGGCGCGGAAGATCGGCAAACAGCATCGGGGCGGCACCCGCCTTTCCGTGAACGCTTGATGATCAAGAAAAGGGAAAACGAAAAAAGGCTTTCCCCCGTCACAACATACTATGCGTCTTTGTGCCCGTCCGAACCGCGCCTTGCCCTGTACAACTTCGGGATGGGCAAATATTTGGTTAATTTTAAGGCAAAATCCGGCCCGGAGATTGACTTTGCTTTCTTTTCCATGCTATCATCTATAAGTTGCCGCTTTTGTTAAAAAGCTGGAGTTAAGAACGGCTCCCTGCGCGCGGCGCAAGGAGCGCTTTGGAGGGCATGGCTAATGAGCGCTACGATGGAAAAACTCTCTTCCAACCAGGTCAAGCTGACGATCACCCTGTCGGCCGAGACGTTTGAACAGGGCATGAACACCGCCTACCACAAGCTGCGCGGCAGGCTGAGCGTGCCCGGCTTCCGCAAGGGCAAGGCGCCCCGGAAGGTCATCGAGAATTACTACGGCCAGGGCGTGCTGGTGGAGGAGGCCTTCAATACCCTGCTTCCCGACGCCTACGACGGCGCCGTGCAGGAGACCGGGATCCATCCCGTGGACCAGCCCGAGGTGGACGTGGAGAGCATCGAGCCCGGCAAGGACTGCGTGTTCACCGCCACGGTGTATGTGCGCCCCGACGTGACGCTGGGCCAGTATTTCGGCGTCGAGATCCCCAAGGTGGACCAGAGCGTCACCGACGAGGACGTGGAAAACGAGCTGAAGTCCGCCCAGGAGCGCGTCTCCCGCTGGGTGGATGTGGAGCGTCCCGCCAAGAATGGCGACCGCGTGAGCGTGGACTACCAGGGCATGGTGGACGGCAAGCCCTTTGAGGGCGGCAGCAGCGAGAACTTCCCGCTGGTGCTGGGTTCCGGCACCTTCATCCCCGGCTTCGAGGAGCAGATCGTGGGCATGAGCAAGGACGAGGAGAAGGACATCGACGTGAGCTTCCCCGAGGACTACCGCGCCACGGAGCTGGCCGGCAAGCCCGCCGTGTTCCACGTGCTGGTGCACGAGGTCAAGGAGAAGGAAGTGCCCGAGCTCAACGACGAGTTCGCCTCCGAGGCCTCCGAGTTCGAGACGCTGGACGAATACAAGGCCGACATCAGGGCCAAACTGGAGGAGCAGGCCAAGAACCGCGCCCGCAACGAGCAGATGGACGCCCTGATCGAGACGGTCAGCGCCAACGCCCAGGTGGACGTGCCCCGTCCCATGGTGGAGCGGCAGATCGACGCCATGGTCAACGACATGGCCATGCGCATGAGCTACCAGGGCCTGAAGATGGAGGACTTCCTCAAGTACACCAACCAGACCATGGACGATCTGCGGGGGCAGTACGACGTGCAGGCCGCCGCCCGCGTGCGCGCGGAGCTGGTGCTGGATGCCATCCGCGAGGCGGAGAACATCGAGGCCACCGACGAGGACGTGGACAAGGAGATCGCCAAGTACGCCGAGGAGAACGAGCGCAGCGCGGACGAGCTCAAGGAGACCCTCTCCGAGCAGGACAAGGAATACTTCAAGGACATGGTCGTCAGCCAGAAGGTGATCGACCTGCTGATGGAAAAGGCCGTGGAGGTCGAAAAGAAGGAGGAGGCTCCCGCCGAGGAAGCCCCTGCCGAGGAAGCGCCTGCGGAAGAAGCCCCCGCGGAGGAGAAGGGCGAGTAAGGCCCTGCCCGGCACTATAGAAAAGAGCCATCCATTTGTAAAACAAAAAAACGGTTTGCCCGAGCGGGCCGCAGCCAAAAGCGGCCCGGGGGCTGCCGTTTTTATCCCGGAAACGGAATTTCAAGACAAAACGAAAAACTTTATTTAGCGCAGCGGCTGAAGGGAGCGTGTAAAAATCATGAGCTTGGTACCCGTTGTTGTGGAGCAGACGACCCGCGGCGAGCGGTCCTACGACATTTATTCCCGCCTGCTCAAGGACAGAATCATCTTCCTGACCGGCCAGATCGACGACTATACGGCGAACCTGGTGGTGGCGCAGATGCTCTTCCTGGAGATGGAAGACCCCGATAAGCCCATCAACCTCTATATCAACAGCCCGGGCGGCTCCGTGACCGCCGGCATGGCCATCTACGACACCATGCAGTACCTGCGCTGCCCCGTTTCCACGCTGTGCATCGGCATGGCGGCCTCCATGGGGGCCTTCCTGCTGGCGGCGGGCGCCAAGGGCATGCGGCGCGCCCTGCCCAACGCGGAGGTCATGATCCACCAGCCCCTGGGCGGCGCCCAGGGCCAGGCCACGGACGTGATGATCCACGCCGAGTGGATCGTGCGCACCAAGAAGCGCATGAACCAGATCCTCTCCGAGCGCACCGGCCAGCCCCTGGAAAAGGTGGAGCACGACACCGAGCGCGACAACTTCATGTCCGCCGAGGACGCGCAGGCCTACGGCATCGTGGATTCCATCGTGCCGCCGCGCAGGTAAGCCCATCTAAAACCATAGACCCGGCAGTTTCGGGCCGTCAGGCGAAAGGAAACGAGAATGCCAAAATACGAGAACAAGATCAAGGAGCCCAAGTGCTCCTTCTGCGGCAAGGCCTCCGAGCAGGTCCGCCGTCTGGTGGCGGGCCCCGGCGTGTTCATCTGCGATGAGTGCGTGGAGCTTTGCCACGATATACTGGACGAGGACCACATCCTGCACGTGGAGCAGGAGGAGTTCCAGCTGCCCACCCCCAAGGAGCTCAAGGAGAAGCTGGACGAGTACATCGTGGGCCAGGACAAGGCCAAGCGCGTGCTCTCCGTGGCCGTTTACAACCACTATAAGCGCATCGGCATGGACGGCAAGGGGGCCAAGAAAAACGACGATGTGGAGCTGCAAAAGTCCAACATACTGATGCTGGGCCCCACCGGCTGCGGCAAGACCTTCCTTGCCCAGACGCTGGCCAAAATACTGAACGTGCCCTTCGCCATCGGCGACGCCACGGCTCTGACCGAGGCGGGCTACGTGGGCGAGGACGTGGAGAACATACTGCTCAAGCTGATCCAGGCCGCCGATTACGACATCGAGCGCGCCCAGAAGGGCATCATCTACATCGACGAGGTGGATAAGATCACCCGCAAGGCCGAGAACGTCTCCATCACCCGCGACGTGTCGGGCGAGGGCGTGCAGCAAGCCCTGCTCAAAATTCTGGAGGGCACCGTGGCCTCCGTCCCGCCCCAGGGCGGCCGCAAGCACCCCCACCAGGAGTTTCTGCAGATCGACACCACCAACATCCTCTTCATCTGCGGCGGCGCCTTCGACTCCATCGAGAACATCATCGAGAACCGCCTGGGGAAGAAGACTTTGGGCTTCGGCGCGGAGATCCCCTCCAAGACCCGCCGCAACGTGGGCGAGAGCCTGGCCAAGATCCAGCCCGAGGACTTGCTCAAGTTCGGCCTGATCCCCGAGTTCGTGGGCAGGCTGCCCGTGGTGGTGACCTTGAACCAGCTGGACGAGGACGCCCTGGTCGCCATCCTCACCGAGCCCAAGAACGCCCTGTGCAAGCAGTATAAGCAGCTGTTCGCGCTGGACGGCGTGGACCTGGAGTTCGAGGACGAGGCCCTGCGCTACATCGCCACCACCGCCATCGAGCGCAAGTCCGGCGCGCGCGGCCTGCGGGCCGTGATGGAGGAGATACTGCTCGACGTGATGTTCGAGGTCCCCTCCCGCGAGGACGTGGGCAAGTGCGTGGTGACGCTGGAGGCCGCCAAGCGCGCCACCGCGCCCAGCCTTGTGACCACCGACATCCCCAAGCAGGCGCGCATCGCCGCCAAGAACATGAAGCCCCGCAAGAAGAACACCGAGAATCTGGCGTAAACTAAGCCCCAAATTCGACCAAACAAGGCCCCGGAGAGCAGCTTTCCGGGGCCTTTTCATATCGAATAAGCGCCAAAAAGGGGGCCCGCCGCGTGTCCGCCGCGAACGGGCCCCGGAAAAAGGGATGGGACGCTATTCGTCCCTGCCGGATGTGACCTTGTTGAAGAGCCAGGTGACGCCCATGATGAGCAGGATCACCAGGAACACGCCGCCCATGCCGTAGCCCACGACGGGCAGCGTGGAAAGAAAGACCTGAAAGTTCGTCTGCATGTGATTAACTCCTTTCCTGACGCGCCTTTAGGCGATGAGGGACTCGATCAGCTTGATGATGAGGCCGCCGGCGATGACGGAGGCGATCTGGCCGGCCACGTTGGCCCCGGCCGCGTGCATGAGCAGGAAGTTCTGCGGGTCCTCCTTGAGGCCCATCTTATGCACCACGCGGGAGGACATGGGGAAGGCGGAGATGCCCGCCGCGCCGACCATGGGGTTCACCTTGTTCTTGGTGAACAGGTTCAGGATCTTGGCAAAGAGCACGCCGCCCGCGGTGTCCATGATGAAGGCCACGAGGCCCAGCGCCAGGATCATGAGCGTCTGCAGGTTCAAGAACATATCGGCCTGCATGCGCACGGCCACGGTCAGGCCTAAAAGCAGGGTGATGAGGTTGGCCAGCACCTTCTGGGCCGTCTCGGACAGGGAGTTGAGCACGCCGCATTCGCGCAACAGGTTGCCGAACATCAGGAAACCGACCAGCGCCACCGAGCGCGGCGCGACCAGCCCCGCGATGGCCGTGACCACGATGGGGAAGAGGATGCGCGTGGTCTTGGAGATGTTCTTCTGCTCGTAGGGCATGCGGATGAGGCGCTCCTTCTTCGTGGTCAGCAGCCGGATGACCGGCGGCTGCACGATGGGCACCAGCGCCATGTAGGAATAGGCCGCCACGATGATGGGCCCTATATAGTTGCTGTGGAAGTAGTTGGACACGAAGATGGAGGTGGGGCCGTCCGCCGCGCCGATGATGGCGATGGAGGCGGCGTCCTTTAAGTCAAAGCCCATCAGCGCGGCCATGGCCAGCGTAAAGAAGATGCCGAACTGCGCCGCCGCGCCGAAGAGCATCATCTTGGGGTTGGTCAGCAGCGGGCCGAAGTCGATCATCGCGCCGATGCCGATGAACAGCAGCAGGGGAAAGAGTTCGTTGGCGATGCCCGCGTCGAACAGCACGGACAGCGGCCCTTCCTCCACCACGCCGTTGATCGTCTGGGTGATCGCGCCGGACATGGGCAGGTTTACCAGGATCGCGCCGAAGCCCATGGGCAGCAGCAGCGAGGGCTCCATATCCTTCTTGATGGCCAGATAGATGAGCAGGCCGCCGATGACCCACATGGCGACCATCTTCGCCCATTCCAGAGGCGCGATGGCCATGAGGTCGCCAAAGAGCAGCTCCATGAGGGGGTTCACTACCTTTCTTTTGGTCGATTTGCAAAAGGGGGGACGCCAACAAAAAAACGAGGCCTTTTCCGGGTGGGGAGAAAAACTCCTCCGCATCCGAAAAAAGTCTCGCCTTTTCATGTGGCCGCGGGCGGACGAACGAGCCGTGCCGCCGGGGTGACGCGCGCGCACAACGCCCGGGAAGCGGGCGCAGGCTACTCCCTTTTATCCTGTATATCATAGCATGTTCCGCGGCCGTCTGCAATCGCGCGGGGCGGATTTTTCGGAAGAAAATTTCCATCCAGGCGGGAAGGGCGGTTGCGCAAATGATGGGTGACGCTCGGGACCCGATTGTGCTATAATAAATCGTCCGCTGGATAAACACGGACGCGGAGGAAACGCATCCAATAAGGGAGGAAAAAAGATGCAGCAAAGAGCGCGCTTTTACCCGCTGGGCGACGGCATCACGCTGATCGACGACGCGGGCGAATCCACCTGCTACGTGGTGGAGGGGCCAGAGAAGGCCCTGATCGTGGACACGCTGAACGGCCTGGAGGACCTGCACGCGCTGGTCCGGCGGGTGACGGACAAGCCCCTCGTGGTGTTCAACACCCACGGCCACTGCGACCACATCTACGGCAACATGTTCTTTGACGAGGCGTATCTGAACCGTGCGGACTGGGCCATCCACGACGAGTTCTTCGCCGACTATGAGAACTACGTCCGCAGCCAGCCCGAGGGAGAGGCTAAGCGCTACGCCCTGTCCCTCATCGAGAGCGGCAAGGCCAAGCCCTGCCCCTTAAAGGACATACAGCCGGGCGATACCATCGACCTGGGCGGCCGCGTTCTGGAGGCCATTCTGGTGGCCGGGCACACCCCCGGCAGCCTGTGCCTGCTGGACAGGCAGAGCCGCACGCTGTTCACCGGCGACGCCCTCTGCCACCAGCTGTGGATGCAGCTGGACCATTCCACCTCCATCCGGACCCTGCTGGAAAGCCTCAACGGCCTCGACCCCTGGCGCGGCGAGTTCGACCGCATGGCCATGGGCCACGGCATAGAGACCACGCCCGCGTCCTTCATCGACCAGCTGAAGGACTGCGCTGAGGACCTCCTGCGCACGGGCGGCAAGGACGACCTGCCGCAGGCATGGTTCGGCGGCGAGGGCTACCGGCACATGATCGACAATGAGCACTGGATCTTCTACACCAAGGACAAGCTGTAAGTAAAAAGAAGCGGCCCGCCGGAGATCTCCGGCGGGCTGCTTAAGCGTTTTTTGGGGTAGATCAGGCGCGTCCTCTGCGGGCGCGCTTATTTGTAAGGCTCTCCTTGAAGGTGGCCAGCGTGGCGAGGCCCTCTGAAGTGACGGGCTTCACCCAGCGGCCAGAGCGCAGGTAGCCCAGCTCCACGGCCAGGCGCAGGAACTCGTCGATGTACATAAAGCCGAACACCGCCAGGAAGGGCAGCCTCCAGACGATGCCCGCGCACCAGGTGAGCGGCACCGTGATGAGGAACAGGCAGCTGATCTCCAGCACCGTGCCGAACACGGGCTCGCCGCCGGCGCGGAAGCAGTTGTTCATCATGTAGTTGCAGGTGCGCACCGTGCCGGCCACCGTGTAGACCAGCAGCATCCACTTGCCGTACTGCAGGGCGGTGTCGCCCAGGCCGAACACCCGCAGCAGCGGCCCGCGCACGGGCAGCAGGCACAGGCAGATGAGCAGCGTGACCATGGGGCAGATGAGGGCGAAGCGCTTGGCGTCGAGGAAGCCGCCCTCGTGGTCGCCCGCGCCGATCTTCTTGCCCACAAGCACGCCGCTGGCGCTGCTCAGGCCCACGAAGAAGGCGAAGATCAGCCCCTCGATCACGCGGAAAACGGCCATGGCGGAGATGCCCGCCTCCGCCTGGCGGCCCACCACGATGTTGATGAGCATCTGCCCCACGCCGTAGAGCAGCTCGTTGCCGATCATGGGCAGGCTCTTCTGGAAGTACTGGCGCATGAAGGCGCGCGTCCAGCGGAACTGCTCGCGGAAACGGAGGATGAAGGCCTCCTTGTCCCGCATGGCCAGCAGGTAGAGCAGCGTCACGTTCACGACGCTGGAGACCACGGTGCCCACGGCCGCGCCGCGCACGCCCATGGCGGGCAGGCCGAGACGGCCGAAGATGAGCAGGTAGTTGACCACCATGTTGGTGAGCAGGCTGGCGATGGAGGCGTACAAGGGGGACTTGACGTTCTCCGTGGAGCGCATGAGGGAGCTGATGGCCATGGCCAGCACCTGCAGGGGAAAGCTCCACCCGGTGATGCGCAGGTATTGAACGCCGATCTGCTGGATGGCGGGCTTGTCCGTGTAGACCGAGAGCACCCAATGGGGGAAGGCGACGGAGACGAAGCCGAACAGCAGGCCCACCAGCATCATGAAGCTGAGCGTCACGCCGTAGGCGCGGCAGATGCCCTTTTCGTCCCTGGCGCCCCAATACTGGGCGAAGAACAGCATGCCGCCGTTGCAGAAGCCGAAATAGGCCGAGAACATCAAAGAGGCAAACTGGGAGCTGATGCCCACGGCGGCCACGGCCAGCTCGCCCTGCGTGCCCAGCATCATGGTGTCGATCATGCTGGCGGTGGTGGCCAGCAGGTTCTGCAGGGCCACGGGCAGGCCGATGGCGAGTATGGAGCGATAAAAATCGCGGTCGCCCAGCAGGGAAGCGCGCAAGGGTCGACGACCTCCTTAAATTCCGATCAATGGGGGTTTGGGCAGGAAAAGGCCTTTCCCCATTCCGTGGTGGACCGCCAGGGACTCGAACCCTGGACACCCTGATTAAGAGTCAGGTGCTCTACCAACTGAGCTAGCGGTCCGTATCGAAGCGGAAGTAAAAGGGAAAGGCCTTTTGTTGGTGGACCGCCAGGGACTCGAACCCTGGACACCCTGATTAAGAGTCAGGTGCTCTACCAACTGAGCTAGCGGTCCATAACCGGGGATAGTTTGGAGCGGGTGATGGGAATCGAACCCACACAGCCAGCTTGGAAGGCTGGAACTCTGCCATTGAGCTACACCCGCGTGTGAGGTCCGCGCAAGGGGAAAGAAGGAAAAATGGAGCGGTAGACGAGATTCGAACTCGCGACATCCACCTTGGCAAGGTGGCACTCTACCACTGAGCTACTACCGCACGCTCCGAAAAGGGGAAGATGGTGCGGGCGAAGAGACTTGAACTCATACGCCCTAGGGCACCAGATCCTAAGTCTGGCGCGTCTGCCATTCCGCCACGCCCGCATGTTCTTCCGATGGAAAAAACTTGGTGACCCATCGGAGATTCGAACTCCGGACACCTTGATTAAAAGTCAAGTGCTCTGCCAACTGAGCTAATGGGTCGTGTTGGGATTGGCTGGGGTGGCAGGACTCGAACCTACGAATACGGGAGTCAAAGTCCCGGGCCTTACCACTTGGCGACACCCCAACGCTTCGACCCACCCCATCTCCCGCCGAAACGACAGGAGGCGGAAGCCTCTTGGGCGTGTGAAATTGAAGTGGGGTGAATAGTGGGGCTCGAACCCACGACCTCCAGGGCCACAACCTGGCACTCTAACCAACTGAGCTATATCCACCATGCCTGCCAGGGACGACCGCCGCGCTGAGGTTGGCGCGCCTGTAGGGACTCGAACCCCAGACCCACGGCTTAGAAGGCCGTTGCTCTATCCTGCTGAGCTACAGGCGCATATAAGACGCAGGAGACGATCTCACTGACGATTTGATATTATATACCGTCGGGCCGGGCCTGTCAAGCCCCTTTTTTCCATGAAAGTGCAAATCTTGCCGCATGATCGCCTTATAACAGCGCCCCGCGCAGCTGCCCGCCTTCCAGCTCCACCACGCCTATGCCCATGCCGCGGCCGCTCATCCAGTTGTAGCCCAAAGAGCCGGGGTTCAGGAGGAACAGCCCGTTCTCGTTGCCTAAGTACGGCTCGTGGGTGTGGCCGAACAGCGCCCCGTCGCATTCCAGTTCCTGCGCCCGCAGGCAGAGCCGCAGAAGGCCCGACTTGACGCCCAGCGTGTGCCCGTGGCAGAGCAGCAGGCGCTTGTCCCCGAGCTCAAGCACGCGCTCCTTCTCCAAACGGATGCCCCAGTCCCCGTTGCCGGGCACGGCCACGAAGGGCACGCCCAGCCGCTTTTGCAGGTAGTCCCTGTCGGAAACGTAGTCGCCCAGGTGCACGTACATATCGCCCTTTAAGGCCCGCAGCGTATCCAGAGAGGCATCCATGCGGTCGGTGCAGGCGTGGGTGTCGCTCACCACGATCAGCCGCATTTGGGGTTCTCCTCTTCCAGCCGCTCGAGCAGCAGCGCCAGCGCCTTGGCCCGGTGGCTGATGCGGTTCTTGAGCTCTGCGTCCAGCTCGCCGAAGGTGCGCTCGTACCCTTCGGGGATGAACAGCGGGTCGTAGCCGAAGCCGCCCTGCCCGCGGTACTCGGGGATGATCGTGCCCTCGCAGTAGGCCTCCACCTGGATGGGCGGCTTCTCCGGCCTGCATAAGCAGATGGCGCAGGCATAGCGGGCCGTCCAGGGCCGGGGCTTGTCCTGCAGGCGCTCGAGCAGCAGGCGGTTGTTGTCCTCATCGTCCCCGTGCTCGCCGGAAAAGCGGGCCGAGTAGATGCCCGGCGCGCCGTCCAGCGCGTCCACGCACAGGCCGGAATCGTCCGCCAGGGAGGCGCAGCCGGTCAGCCTGCAGACCTCGCTGGCCTTCTTGTAGGCGTTTTCGGCAAAGCTATGCCCGTCCTCGACCACCTCGATGGACAGGCCCGCCTCCTTCAGACCCTGGACGACGGGGAAGTGGGGATGCAGTATCTGGCGCATTTCACGGATCTTGTGGGCGTTGTTGCTGGCGATGAGCAGGCGCATGATGGGGGCACGTTCCTTTCCAGAGAGCTTATTTTCCTTAAGGCGCTTTCCTAATTGTACCACGTCGCGGCTCTCATGCAAGAAAAAGTTCTGTGACAAATGGCGAAAGACGGACAAATGCGGTATACTGTATACAAGAAACACCCATAAACAGAGGAGGGGGAAACCAAGATGAACGATCGGGAATGGATGGCGGAAACGCTGCTGGGGCTGCTGAACACGCCCTCGCCCACGGGCTACACCCACCGGGCGGCGGAGAGGATCGAGAACACACTGCGCGGCCTGTCCTTCCAGCCGGAGAGGACACACAAGGGCAACGTGGTCTGCTGCCTGGGCGGGGAAGGCGCGCCGCTGGCGCTGTCCGCCCACGTGGATACATTGGGGGCGATGGTGCGCTCTGTCAAGCCCAATGGCAGGCTGCGCCTGTGCCAGATCGGCGGCTATGCCTGGAACTCCATCGAGAACGAGAACGTGCGCGTTTTCGCCCGGGACGGCCGGGAATACACCGGCTGCGTGTACCTGACCACCCCGGCCACCCACGTGTTCCGGGACATGGGCTCTGTCAAGCGCGACGACACCACCATGGAGGTGGTGCTGGACGAGAACGTGAAGGATGCACAGGGCGTCAAGGCGCTCGGCATCGGGCCGGGCTGCTTCGTGGCCTTTGAGCCACGCGCCTGCATACTGCCCTCGGGCTGCATCAAGAGCCGCCATCTGGACGACAAGGCCTCCTCGGCGGTGCTGCTGCGCCTGGCCAAGGCCGTGGCCGAGGGCGCGGTCAAGCCCGCCCGCAGGCTGTATCTCATCTTCACCGTCCATGAGGAGGTGGGCCACGGCGCCAGCGCGGGCCTGCCGGAGGACACGCAGGATATACTCTCCGTGGACATGGGCTGCGTGGGCGACGACCTGGGCTGCGACGAGACGATGGTCTCCATCTGCGCCAAGGATTCCCGCGGGCCCTACAACTACGAGCTGACCTCCCGGCTGATCGAGCTGGCCGAGGAAAACGGCCTGCGCTACGCCGTGGACATCTACCCCGCTTACGGCTCCGACGCGGACGCGGCCCTTTCCGCGGGCTACGATCTGCGCCACGCGCTGATCGGCCCCGGCGTGTTCGCCTCCCACGGCTACGAGCGCGGCCACCTGGACGGGCTGGAGAACACCTACCGCCTGCTGACGGCCTTCGTGCAGGACACAAAGACGATCTGATCCCATATTGAAAATAAGCGCAGAAAAAGGACGGCAGGGCGAGGCCCGCGCCGTCCTTTTGGCATGCGGAAACCGCGCTGGCTTTGCGAAGTTCGCCTCCCCTTTGCTAAAGCATAGGGGAGGCGAACTCTGCGGGGGCGGGCCGGGAATTGCTGCGTAAAGCGCGGAAAAGGGCTGCTGATCGCATGGCTTCTTATGATGGAAAAGCAGCTCCTCGGCGAAACGCGGCCGAGGGGCAAAAGTATCACAAAAGAAAGGCTTTCCCTTTTTTCTCAATGGGCCGCGAGGGAAGGGTTTTCGCGGCGGGGATAGGGACGTTCATTCTTCGCGAGGCGCGGGGTTGTTTTGCAGGTATTCCTCCCGCGTCAGTTCCAGGTGGAGGATGCCGTCGGAGGCGCCTGTTTCCCGGAAGCCCGCGGCCTTGTGGATGCGGTACGCGGCGCCGCGGCTCGTCTCGAAGTCGTTGTGCAGGCGGGGAACGCCGTCCACCCGGAACGCGCGCTCGAGCAGCAGGCGCAGGCCCTGCTTCCCGTATCCCTTTCCCCGCTGTGGGGCGTAGATCACGATGCCCATATCCCACCAGCCACGCCTCGGGTTTAAGTGATGATTCACACCCCCACGAACGCGCCGTCGCTTTTTCTCTGCAGGAAGGCGTAAAAGCGCTCCGGCTCCTTCCCGATCCAGCCGCGCTGCAGCCTTTCCCACTCGGACTCCGGCTCCGGGATGCAGCCGTCCGGCGGGAACCACGGCGCGTTGTAGGCCATCGTTTCAGGGTCGGTCATCATCTGCACGTAGAACCAGCCGTCCTCCGGGCGGGGGATAAACAGCCGCAATTCCTCCGGCATTTCAGCCCTCCTTATGGTGTTCGCCGCGCACGAGCAGAGGCCCGCCCGCCCCGGACAGGAACACGCCGTCGCCGTCGCTCAGGCGCAGCACCGGCCTGCCCGTTTCCCGCTCGTATTCCGCGGCCTTTTCCTCGAAGCGGTCGAAGCGGCGCAGGAAGGCGGCATAGTGGGGCAGCACCTGCGTATCCGTCAAATGCAGGCCCGTGAGGTCGTCCAGTTTGGGGCTGTTCATCTCGGGCGTGTAGCGGTCGATGAGATCGAGCGAGGGGCAGAACACCAGCGCCCCGGCGCTCCAGCCGATGAGCAGCCGCTCCCGGGCGAAGCGCTCGAGCACCGGCCGGGCGTTGGCGCGGCGCAGGCTGTCCAGCAGCTCGTAGGGGTTGCCGCCGATGAACATGGCCGCATCGAACAGCAGCAGCTGCTCCGCCGGGGAGAAGTCCAGGTCGAAGCAGTGGGCGGTCAGGCCCAGGGCCTCCAGCTCCTTCGTGCAGCGGGGCACGTTCTTGTCCTGCCTGCGGTAGGCCCTGTCCGCGGTCACCACCAGGGCGGCGTGGCCGCCGCGCGGGGCATAAAGGGCCGCCGCTTCCAGCAGCTGTTTGCTCGTCAAGCCATCCGAACAGAGGCACAGCATCGCGTTTCTTCCTCCTTCGGTATCAGTAGCGGTCTCCCACGTAGCGCGGCCTTTCGGGGAACACCGCGTTTACGAGCGCCTCTCCACAATACAGCTCCACGTCCCGCCGGTACTTAAGGCGCGCGATGGGCATAAAGCCCATGGCCAGCTGGGTGAGGGAGGTTTGGTCCAATTTCAGGTCAGCCGGACGCTCCGTCCGCTCGCAGGAAAGGCGGCCGTCCTCCCAGGTGAGCGTGTAGGTCCCCGCGTTCTCGGGCAGGAACTCGTCCGTCACCTGCATTGTCAGCGTGCCTTTGCCCGCGGGGCAGTCCATGCCGGATAAGAAGGCGGGCACGTCCAGTATGCGCATCATGTACTCGTGGCCGGGCTGGGGCTTGACCTCATAGGGATTTGCATGCAGGCCGGTAAAGAACACGTCCGAGGGCAGGAAGAGGTCCACCTCCGCGTAATGGGGATGGAAGCGGGAGAGGAAGCCCAGGGCCAGGTAGAAGGAGGCCTTGTCGATGAAGGCCAGCTCGCGGATCACGGCCCTGCGCGCCTCCCGCTTGTCGTCCACGGTGAAGTTCACGTAGGCGCAGGGGGCGTCCGCTTCGTTATAGAGCAGGTAGCGGTAGCAGCGGCTCTGGTAGGGCTCGCCGGACCAGAGCGCCTTCCAGCTCTCCTTGTCGGGGCGGGCGATGGACAGCGTGCGCGTTTTGGAGAAGGCCTCGTACACGGCCATCACCTCGTCCAGCCGCTCGTCGCCCACGGCCATGTAGACCGCCTTGGGCTGCGGGTCGCCCAGCAGCTCGGAAGTGGGGACGATGTAGTGGTCGAACGTGTGGCCGATCTCGTAGCCGAACTTGCGGTAGAAGGCGTGGGAGAAGGGATACAGGCCGCTGAGCACGAAGCCCTGGGCCTTTAAGTCCTTGAACATCTCCCGGAAGATGGCGCGGATGGCCCCCGTGCGGCGGTACTCGGGCAGCGTGGTGACGCCGCCGATGCCCGCGCCCTTGAACTGCTTGGTGCCCACGCGCATGAGGTAGTGGGAGGCGATCATGCCGCCCTGCAGCACGCCCTCGTCGGTGAAGGAGCCCCAGACGTCGTCCCGGTCGGACAGTTGGTAGCCCCGCTTGTCCCGGGCCTCCATGTCGGCGGAGAAGGTGAAACACACGGCCTGCACCCGCTCATAGGCGGGCAGGTCTTCCACGTTGAGCTTGCGAACGATCATGCGCTGTCTTTCCTTTCCACCCGTCCTGAGACGGGCGCTTTTTATAGCAGCTTTAAGTATAGCACGCGGAAGGATAGAAGCACAAGCGGCGTATTTGGCTCATGAACGGCGGGAAGCGTGGGCATAAATAGGGCTGGAAGCCTTTGGCAGAGAAAAGAGGTGAGGGAGCATGCCCTGGGCGGCGGCCGCGGCGTTTTTGGCGCTGCTCATCGCCTTTTCCCGCAACAGCGTGCATTTGCTGGCGGAGGCGGACGGGCGCGGCGCGGCCCTTGAGCTGGAAGCGCTGCTGCTGGACGGCTGGGTGCGGCTGCGCCTGCGCTTCTCCTTGCGAAGGGAGAAGGAAGGCCTGCGCCTAAAGCAGTTCATCGGCGGGAAGGAGAAGCCGATCAAACGGAAGCGGAAAGGGAAGCGCGGCCGCTTCGGTGTGGACGCCTTCCTGCGGGAACTGCTAAAACATGCGCGTGTTGAGCGCCTGCGCCTGCGGGCGGAGCTCGGGGCAAAGGACGACGCGGCGCTGACCGCCCTTGGCTGCGGCGGGGCGCAGCAGCTCTACGCCTTTTTGTTCGCCCTGTGCAGGAGGAGCAACCCGCGCCTTGTTTACGCCAGCGCCGTCAGGCCCGCCTTCGGGAGGGACGCGCTTTCCCTGCGGCTTTCCTGTATGGCGGCCTTTCGGCTGGGGCATATTATGGAAGCGGCGCTGTACGCCGCGCACAGACGAGGAAAGGGAGCGAAGAAAACATGGCCCATCCGATAGAATCCATCATGGACACCACCATGGAGAACCTGCGCGACATGGTCGACGTGAACACCGTCGTGGGGGACGCCGTGCAGACCCCGGACGGCGACACGATCATCCCCATCTCCAAGGTCAGCTTCGGCTTCGCCGCGGGCGGCGGGGAATACGGCAGCGAAAGGAAGCGGGGCGAGACGCTGCCGGAAAACGGTCAGCCTCCCTTTGCGGGCGGCGCGGGCGCGGGCATCAGCGTCTGCCCTTTGGGCTTTCTGGTGGTGCAAAAGGGGCAGGTGAAGCTGCTGCCCGCCCAGCACGAGAGCTATCTGGACAGGCTGGTGGAGCTCATCCCGAACCTGCTGGAGGAGGCAAAGGGGCTCCTGCGCGCCTCGAAGGAGAAAGAGGAGGAGGAGCAGGACGGCGGCGAGTGGCTGTAATACGCCCATTTTTCGCCCGGTCCATGTAAAATTTCGCGTATTCCGCGGCTTTTTGCTTGCGCAAGGCGGCCGCCGGTGCTATGCTTGTAAGGCATACGATCGGCGTGGATGGGCGCACAGTAAGCCCTTCTTCCGGCTTCAGGCGCAAAGCACCAAAAGAGGAAGCGCCACGGACACAAGAGATCGGGCCGCCGCCCGGCTGAAAGCGGCCCGCCGTGGGGAAGTTAAGGGCCGAATTTCACGCATTCGGAGCCGTTGGGGGCAGCGCCCCGTACAGCGCACACAAAGGCCCTTGAGACCCGGCGCTTTTGGTCAAGCGAAAAGGGAAAAGGGCGAAATTCAGGTGGTACCGCGCGCCTTATGGGGACGCGCCCTCGAAAAGCAGGGGCGCGTCCCTTGATTTACGGTCAGGCTGCCGGGCGGCGCGCGCGGCCGCGGGAAAAGATCAAAGGTACGGACCTTAAAAGCAAGGGAGGAAGATCATGACCATGCAAAACAGGCTGGACGAGATCCGCGACGGGCTTTTGCAGAAGCTCAAGGAGGCGACCGACAAGCAGCACGTGGAGCAGCTGCGCACCGCCATCCTGGGCAGGAAGGGCGAGCTGACCGGCATACTGCGCACCATGGGCTCCTTGAAGCCCGAGGAAAGGCCCGCCTTCGGCCAGAAGATCAACCAGCTGCGCAACGAGCTGGAGCAGGCGCTGGACAGCGCCGCCAGGACGCTGGAGGAAAAGGAGAAGGCGGCGCGGCTGAAGGCCGAGACGCTGGACATCTCCATCCCCGGCACGCGGCCCGAGCTGGGCGCGGAGCACCCGCTCATCTCCACCATGAACGCCATCGTGGATACCTTCGTGAGCATGGGCTATTCCGTGGCCGAGGGCCCGGAGATCGAGCTGGACCACTACAATTTCGAGCTGCTGAACCTGCCCAAGGACCACCCGGCGCGCGACGCGCAGGATACGCTGTATTTCAGCCCCAACATCCTGCTTCGCACCCACACCTCCCCCGTGCAGGCCAGGACCATGCTCTCCCAGAAGCCGCCCATCCGCATCGTCTGCCCGGGCCGCACCTACCGCGCCGACGAGGTGGACGCCACCCACAGCCCCGCCTTCAGCCAGTGCGAGGGCCTGGTGATCGACGAGGGCGTGACCATGGCCGACTTAAAAGGCGCCCTGGCCAGCTTCGCCACCGCCATGTTCGGCGAGGACGTGAAGGTGCGCTTCCGCCCCTCCTTCTTCCCCTTCACGGAGCCCTCCGCCGAGGTGGACGTGACCTGCTCCGCCTGCAAGGGCAAGGGCTGCCCCAAGTGCAAGGGCACCGGCTGGATCGAGGTGCTGGGCGCGGGCATGGTGAACCCCAAGGTGCTGGATATGTGCGGCATCGACTCCAAGAAGTACACCGGCTTCGCCTTCGGCATCGGCATCGAGCGCGTGGCCGTGCTCAAGTACAACATTCCCGACATGCGCCTGCTGTTCGAGAACGACGCGCGCTTCCTGCAGCAATTCGGAAAGGGGAGGTAAGGACAAATGCTGATGCCCATGAAGTGGCTACAAGAGTATATCGATCTGGATGTGAAGGACGTACATGCCTACGCCGAGGCCATGATCCGCTGCGGCACCGCCGTGGAGGCCGTGCATGACCTGGGCGCGGAGGTGGACAAGGTCGTTGTGGGCCGCATACTGGAAGTGGTCAAGCACCCCGATTCCGACCACCTTTCCATCTGCCAGGTGGACGTGGGCGGCGAGGAGCCTTTGCAGATCGTCACCGGCGCGACCAACATGACCGCCGGCGACTATGTGCCCGTGGCGCTGGACGGCTCCCACCTGCCCGGCGGCGTCAAGATCAAGAAGGGCAAGCTGCGCGGGGTCGTCTCCAACGGCATGATGTGCTCCGGCGAGGAGCTGGGCGTGCCCGCGGAGGTCTATCCCTCCAACACGGACCACGGCCTGCTGATCCTGCAGGGAGAGCACACCCCCGGCGAGGACATAAAGCCCGTCCTTGGCCTGGACGAGCAGGTGGTGGACTTTGAGATCCTGGCCAACCGGCCGGACTGCCTGTCTATCCTGGGCCTTGCCCACGAGTCCGCCGCGTCCGTCGGCGGCCGCATGAAGGACTTTGAGATCAAGCTCAAGCCCATGGAGGGCAGCGTGCACGACCACGTGCGCATCGACGTGCTGGACCCCGACCTCTGCCGCCGCTACACCGCGCGGGTGGTCAAGAACATCAAGATCGAGCCATCGCCCCTGTGGATGCGCCAGTACCTGCACGCCGCGGGCGTGCGCCCCATCAACAACATCGTGGACATCACCAACTTCGTGATGCTGGAGATGGGCCAGCCCATGCACGCCTTCGACCTGGATTCCGTGGCCGGGCGGCACATCATCGTCCGCCGCGCCGGGGACACCAAGCAGATCCGCACGCTGGACGGCAGGGACCGCGAGCTTTCCCCCGAGATGCTGGTCATCGCGGACGAGAGCGGCGCGACCGGCCTTGCCGGCGTGATGGGCGGCGAAGGCTCCGAGATCACCGAGAACACCAAGCTGGTGCTGTTCGAGTCCGCCTGCTTCGACGGCGCTTCCATCCGCAGGACCGGCCGCGCGCTGGGCATGCGCACCGAGGCGCAGGCCCGCTTTGAGCACGGCGTGAACGTGCACCTGGTGCGCGAGGCGCTGGAGCGCGCCGTGCAGCTGGTGCAGGAGCTGGGCGCGGGCGAGGTCGTGGACGGCGTGATCGACATCTATCCAAACCCCGAACCCATCCCGGAGGTCGCAGCGCCCGTGCCCTACGTGCAGACGCTGATGGGCATATCCGTGCCGCCCGAGGAGATGGCCGCGCTGCTGGAACGCTTAGGCATCAAGACCCGCATCGAGAATAACTGCCTGTACTGCACCCCGCCCGTCTACCGCCAGGACATCCGCATGGGCGCGGACATCGCCGAGGAGGTCCTGCGGCTCTACGGCTACGACAAGATCCCCGAGACCCACCTGCGCGGCAGCGTGACCGGCGGCAGAAAGAGCGCCACGCTCAACCGCAGTGCCCTGCTGCGCCCGCTGCTGCTGGGCTTCGGCCTGTACGAGACGGTGACCTATTCCTTCATCTCGCCCAAGTGGTGGGACCGCCTGCTGCTGCCCGAGGACGCCCCCGAGCGCAAGGCCGCCCGCATCGTGAACCCCATCGGCGAGGACTATTCCGTCATGCGCACCACGCTCATCCCCTCGGTGCTGACCACGCTGGCCACCAACTTCAACCGCTCCCGTCCGGCCTTTGGCTGCTTCGAGACCGGCGTGCGCTTCCTGCCCAAGGAAGTGCCGCTGACCGAGCTGCCCGAGGAGAGGCCGAGCCTCTGCCTGGGCGCTTATGGCGCGGGCATGGACTTCTACAAGGTCAAGGGCATCGTGGAGGCTGTGTTCGAGAAGTTCGGCGTCAAGAACGTGCGCTATGAGCGCAGCACAGCCCCTTACATGCACCCGGGCCGCGGGGCCGTGGCGCTGGCCGATGGCCGCGAGCTGGCGGTGCTGGGCCAGGTGCATCCCGACGCCGCCCACAACTTCGAGCTGGATACGGACACCTACGTGGCCGAGATCGACCTAAAGGCCCTGGAGGAGCTGTCCCATCCCGTGGGCGAGGCCGCCGCGCCCGCGCGCTTCCCCGCCGTGCAGAGGGATATGGCCTTGGTGATGGAGGAATCCGTGGCCGTGGGCGACCTGATGGACGACCTGAAGGCCGCCGCGGGCAAGCTCTGCCAGGAGGTGCGCCTGTTCGACATCTACCGCGGCGTGCCCATCCAGCCGGGCTTTAAGTCCGTGGCCGTTTCCGTGATCCTGCAGGCGGCGGACCGCACGCTGACCGACGCGGAGATCGGCGCGGCCTTCGACAAGTGCCTGAAAGCCGCCAAGGAGAAATACAACGCCGTCTTGCGTTCCTGAGCCTTTGGGCGTATACTAGAGGAAAAGGGGAACAAACCCCCGTTCGAGACCGCTTTTTCAAGCGGCAAGGAGGCGGAAAGCGGCATGGCAAGCAAGAACAAGGCGCAGGTGCAGATCCACGGCCTTGAGTACACCCTGATGGGCGCGGAGAGCCAGGACTACCTGCGCAGCGTGGCCCAGTATGTGTCCCGCCGCATGGACGAGCTGGAGTCCGTGCTGCCCAGCCGCTTCGGCGAGCAGCGCCTGGCGACGCTGGCGGCGGTCAACGTCGCGGACGAGCTGTTCAAAGCCAAGGACGAAACGGCGAACCTGCGCAGGGAGATCGCCGAGCTGCAGGCGGCCGTGCGCCGCTTGCAGAAGGAGAAGGAGCGGCCCGAATAGGGATAAAAAGCGCCTTCGAGAACAACGACAGGCCGGGCGGGGCTTTAAACAGCTCCGCCCGGCTTTTGTATGGGTTTTTGGGGAAGAAAGGCCGCCGTTCAGACTGCCGCCTTCCTCCGAGCAAGCGCAGGAGACGCCTTGTCCTCTGCCTTCGCCGCGTGCCTTCGTCCATGCGCAAGGAGACGTTGCAGGGAGCAGGCCAGCAGGAAGGCCGCTGTGCCCAGGGCAAAGCCGCAGGCGCAGGCAACGAGCGGCGGCAGGCCCGAAACGGACAGGGCGAGGCAGAGGAGCAGCGCCGGCAGGGCACAGAGCAGGGACGGCAGTGCGGAGAGCAGCAGCCGCGGCAGTGCGGCCCGGTCGCAGCCGCAGGCGGAAAGCAGGCAGCGCAGCCGGGCGAAGCAGCCGAAGCAGGCGCTGGCGGCGGTGAGCAGCAGCATCCCGCGCAGGCCGAAGCGCGGCAGCAGCAGGAGCAGCAGGCAGAGCCGCAGGCCGGAGTCGCCGATCTCCAGCCAGAGGGCGGCGCGCTGGCGGCCGAGCGACAGGAGCAGCTCGTCGCAGAGACGGTCGAGGTAGAGGAACGGCATGAGGGGCGAGAGCAGGAGCAGCAGCGCGCCCGCCTCCGTGTTGTGGTAGAGCAGCCGCATCATGGGGCCGGACAGCCCCGCGAACAGCGCGGCGCACAGGACGGAGAAGCCAAAAGCGGGCGCAAGGCTCCGGCGCAGGTAGGCGCGCAGCTCGCCCGTCCGGCCCCGGACGGTCAGACGCACGGCGGCGGGCAGCTGCACGGTGAGTATGGCCGAGGGGATGGCCGCCGGGAAGAACAGCACGGGCATCACCATGCCGTTGAGCAGGCCTAAGTCCTCCAGCGCCGTGTCGGAGCCGGATGCGCGCAAAAGCGGCGGGATGAGCAGCGTTTCCAGCGTCTGCATGCCGGAGCGCACCAGCGTCGAGCCGAGGATCGGCAGGGAGATGCGCGCAAGTTTCGGCAGCAGCGCGGGCGGCGCGGGGCTTAAGTCCTTCGGGGCGCGCAGGAACAGGAACAGGTAGCACAGAAGCGAGAGCAGCTCGCCCGCGGTCACGGCCAGCAGCTGCAAGGCGCAGAGCTCGTACACGCTGCCGCCGGAGGAGCGCTCCATGAGGAACACCGCCAGCGCGATGCGGCCGAGCTGCTCGGTGAGCTGGCAGGCCGTGACCCTGCCGGACTGCGCGCGGCCCAAGAAGTAGCCCTTCAGGCAGGAGGAAACGCCGGTGAGCGGCAGGGCCGGGGCCAGCAGCCGCAAAGGGAGCAGGGCCTCCGCCTGCAGCGGTCCCCGGCAGAGCAGGGGCGCGAGCAGGTAGAGGCAGCCGCCAAGAAAGAGCCCGAAGGCCCCGGAGACCACGGCAGCGCGGCGGGCGATGCCCTTGGCACAGGCGGGCGTCTCCGCGCAGAGGCGCAGGACCGCCGAGGCCACCGCCTGTGTGCTGAGCAGGGAGAGGAACAGGTAGACGGACATCACCAGCTGGTTGAGCCCCAGCCCCGCCGCGCCGATGCGCTGGCCCAGATACGCGCGGAACAGCATGCCCATCAGCCGCAGCGCGAAGGAGGAGGACGACAGCACGGCCACCTGCCTGAGCTTCCTGACCCGGTCCATGACGCCCTCCTTCCCGCAGCCCTGCGGATTCAACAGTTCATTTACGTAGAGTTCCGCGACTTGAAACACTTTTTACAAAAGATTTTTGCAAAAAAGGATTGACAAAACTCTGTCGTTTGGTATAATAATACCGTTCTGTGAAACGGTCTTTATTGAGCCACCCCCCCGCTACCCCGTCTTCACTGTCACATCGGGCAGGTCGATGGGGGATTTTTTTGCCCAAATTCAGGTAAATAACGAGTCGAAAAGCGAGGACGGCGGGAGAAGACGGCCCGCGGGCGCGTGCGAGCGCCAACACAACGCGTCCGCGGGTTTTGTTTTTATAAAAACAGTTATGAAAAAACGGTTAATGATTCAGATAAAAAAGCAAAAATAACATAACTATATAGATATTGCGGACGGCCCCGAGCGGCAAAGCGGTTTTTTCCGCTTTTTTCTGTTTGGGATCTGCGCCGCGCGCCTGCGCGCCCGCATCGCCGACGAAGGCAAAAATGCGAAAAAGCGCGGATTTTGCCGCGTTGGCGGGCGCTTTCCGCATTCGAGGACGAGGGACAGAGGACGGGAGAAAAGCGGGTTTTCCGTGTTTTGCGCCGTCCGCCCGCCCGCATTTGCTTATATTTTCCAAAGCGTTCAGCGGGAGAAACGGCCCATCTTCCGCGCTCCGCCGGACGCGGATCGGCCCCCGTTTCCCGTTATATGCGCGCGCCCGGCGAAACATGCGGGCGGCGGGGAGAAAGGGGCTTCCCGGACAGAACGAAGGGCGCTAAAGCCCGGTGGAATATGCGGGCAAGTCGGTGAAAGGGCCTTCTTCTATAAACCGTGAGAAAATAACTATCCCCCGGCAAAGCCGGGGGTTTTTCATGTGCGGGCAAAGCCCTAGAATACTGGCTGCGCCCTCGCAGGCGCATATACGGTCTGACATCCGCATGGGATTGTTACTTACCGCCCGTTTGAACGGGCCTTTCTCTTACTTGCCACCCTTAAAAGGGTCATCATCCTTCCCTAGCATTGTTAGCTGTTCACCCATCTTGTCCTCCTCCAGTTGATGCTTGATATATTCTGCGATTTTTTGCTTGTTCTTTCCCACCGTATCTACGTAATACCCTCGGCACCAAAATTCTCTCCCGCGATACTTGTATTTCAGATTCCCGAATTGTTCGTAGATCATCAGGCTGCTCTTTCCTTTCAGGTACCCCATAAAGCTTGATACCGCTATCTTCGGTGGTATGCTCACCAGCATGTGTACGTGGTCTGGGCAGATTTCCGCTTCTACGATTTCTACCCCTTTCCACTCACATAGTTGTCTCAGTATCTTCCCGATTGCTTCACGCTTCTCTCCAAAGAATACTTTTCTCCTATACTTCGGCGCAAATACGATGTGATACTTGCAATTCCACTTTGTGTGTGCTAAGCTCTTACTGTCATTCGACATTCGATTGACCTCCTTTTGCTTGTGTGATGCAGTTGCCAGACCGTATCTCCAATTTACGCAAAAGGAGTCTTTTTGTCATTACCATAGCTTTAAGCTTTCCTGAACCCCACGCCTAGCGCGGGGTTTTCTATATACAAAAAAGACCCATGGGAGATTCCCATGGGTCAATCTTCTTCCGGGTCCAGAAGGGATTCGATCGGCACCTGCAGGACGGAGGCGAAGCCGCGCAGCTCGTAGTCCGTCACCAGCCGCGCGCCGGATTCGATGTTGCTGATCGCGTCCTGCGCGATGTTCACGCCCCGCATCTGCAGCTTGGCCGCCAACGCCTCCTGGGATAGGCGTCTGGCCAGGCGCGCCATCCGTATCCGTCCCCCGCAAATATTCCGCCGCCCGTTGTAGCCAAGACTTTTCATGCAGGCACCGCCCTTCCATGAGTATGTGCAATAATTTACTTGACATTACCATAATTGGTGTGATTATATTATTGCCATGAACCATAAAATAAGAATCATCGGACAAACACAGGACAAGGGGGGAACTCTATCATGGTTCAGAGCAAAGGCGGGAGCGTTCGGCCCTGCGCGGCAAAAACGCGCTGCCAGAAGCTGCCTGCGGGGCGGGCGATTGACTTTTTTGCAGGCGCGTGGTATGATGTTTTTGCGGGAGGCTGGCCTTCCGCATCCATGATCATCCTTGAAAAAAGGGGGAAAAAACGGTGGTCCTTATGGCTGCATGGACTCCGCGCGCGGCGCTTTTCGGGCGACGGCCGTCCGCGGCGGAGGGTAAACGCTAAACGGCCGCTTCGTCCCGATCCCGCGCCGCTTTCGCATCCTATCCAAAATACCTGCGAAAGGAACGGAGCGTGTGATCGAGCATGAGGACGTATCGGAAATATTCGGGAGAGTTCAAGCGCCGCGTGGTGGAGACGATGCTCAAGGAGAACTGGAGCTATCTGGAAACGGCGCGGCATTTCGACATCGGCGGGCACGACCGGGTGGCGCGCTGGGAGCGTCTCTATCTGGAGGAAGGCCCGCAGTCGCTGGACATGGAGCGCCGGGGCCGGGGCAAAAAGGCCAGGCCCGACGCGGGCACGCAGGCGCTGCTGCTGGAGATCCAGCGGCTGCGCGACGAGAACGCCCGCCTGCGCGGCGGCGTTTCCCCGCGCGCTTGACTTGGGTTCCGGGGACGTGCTATACTGTTACCGGCATACATGCGGAAGGCTTTTGAAGGAAGCCTTCCGCATGCGGCGTTTTATCGGAAAAAAGGGGGAATAAAGCGGTGACGCTGATGGATGTCAAGGCCTCTGCGCGCGGTGCGAAAACGCCGGCCTGCCGCGGCAGAGGGTAAACAAACGGGGAGCGGCGCTCCCCCTGCGGCACGGCCGCGCCTGGTCCCGCCTCCCGCGTAAAGGGTTTTACAGACAAGGGGGAAAACTGAAAGCCTCCAAGACTTTTAAACCTAACGTTGAAAGGACGGAAAAGACCTATGCGGCTGTTTTCCATACAAAACAGGAAATTCTACGTGTTCTGGGCGGGACAGACCGTCTCCACCCTGGGCAGCGCCATGACCAGCTTCGCCTTGACCCTTTGGGCCTACGAGCGCAGCGGCGCGGCGATGACCGTTTCCCTGATGAGCTTCAGCTACTTCCTGCCCAGCATCCTGCTGTCGTTCCTGGCCGGAGGGCTGGTGGACAGCATGCGCAAAAAGACCATCATGCTGGTGAGCGACAGCGTGGCCTGCTTAGGCTCCTTGCTGGTCTGCGCGCTGGCGCTCCTTGGGAAGCTGGACTTTTGGCACATTTACCTGGTCAACTTCGTGAATGGCGCCATGAACGCCGTGCAGGCCCCTGCGGCCTCCGTGGCGGTCGGGATGCTGGCGGGCAAGGAGAACATAGAGCGGGCCACGGGCCTCAACTCCACCGCCTCCTCCCTGGTGGGCGTGTTCGCCCCGGCGCTGGCCTCCGTGCTGTACGCCTTCGGCGGCCTGCCGCTGGTGCTGGCGCTGGACCTAACCAGCTTTCTGTTTGCCGCCTCCACGCTCCTTTTCTGGATCCCCCTGCCCGAGGATGGGCTCAAGAAGCTGCGCCTGGACTTTAAGGCCGTATGGCAGAGCAACCTGGAGGGCTACCGCTACCTGCTGGCCCGCCGGGGCATCCTGTACATGATCTTAAGCCTTGCGCTCATGAACCTCTTTTCCCGCATCGGCTTTGAGAACCTGCTGACCCCCATGATCGTGGCCCGCAGCGGCAGCGAGATCGCCGCAGGCACGGTCAACGCCTGCCTCTCCGCCGCGGGCGTTCTGGGCGGCCTGCTGGTCACGGCCTTCCCGCCCAAGCGAAACCGCGTGTACTGGGTGTACTTAGGCGGCGCGCTGAGCTTTCTGCTGGGCGAGTTCCTCTGCGGCATCGGGCGCAACACGTTCGTTTGGTGCCTCTCCGCCTTCGGCGGCAGCCTGCCCATCTGCTACCTCAACGCCGCCAGCTTAGGGATACTCTACAACGCCGTGCCCGAGGAGGCCCAGGGCCGCGTGTTCGCCGCCCGCAACGGGCTGCAGTTCTTCACCATCCCCATCGGCCTGCTGCTGGGCGGGTATTTGGCGGACAACGTCGCCACGCCCTTCATCGAGGGCGGCTCGCAGCTGTCGGCCTTCTTCCGGGAGCTGCTGGGTCCCGGCAACGGCGGCGGCATGGCGCTGGTGTTTTTGGCCACCGGCGTCTGCGCCTCCCTTAGCTGCCTGCTCTGGCTGTTCAGCAGGCGCGTCCGTGAGCTCAATTAAACGCTTAAAACGCAAAGAGAAGGCCTCCCGCGGCTTTAGCCGCGGGAGGCCCGTTTCGTTAGGGTCTCATGCGCGAAATGGCAGCTTGCCTCAGTCCTCGGGGATCAGCAGGCCGTAGTTGCCGTCGGTGCGCTTATAGACCGTCTGCACGCTGCCGGTTGCCTCGTCCCGAAACATGAAGAAGCTGTGCCCCAGCAGCTCCATCTGCTCGATGGCGCTCTCCACGCTCATGGGCGTCAGCGTGAAGCGCTTGGTGCGCACCAGGCTGCCGGACTCGGGCTCCTCGAAGGGGGCCTCGTACACCTCGGCGGTGTCGGCGTCCTGGCGCATCCGCTTCTCCAGGCGGGTGCGGTGCTTGCGGATCTGGCGCTCCAGCTTGCCGATGACGTTGTCCACGGAGGCGTACATGTCGTTGGTGGACTCCTCGGCGCGCAGCGTGACGCCCTTCAAGGGAATGGTGACCTCGCAGATCTGGCGGTAGCGGTCGACGCCCAGGCGCACCTGGGCCTCCACATCGTCCCCGAAAAGGCGGTCGAACTTCCGCATCCTCTTTTCCACATAGGCGCGGATGGGTTCGGAAATGGTCAGGTTTTTGCCGGAGATCTGGATACGCATATCTTCAAGCCTCCTTTAAATCGGCTTATCCGGGCTTTAAGACACGGGGAAGTCCGCGTCTGCCCGAAACGCCGTCGTTCGTATTTGTCACTTATAGGTTTCGACGTTTTTGTCCCCGTTCCTGCCGGGGACGCAATTAAATCTTAACAAAGGGCTTTACGCGCCTTCCAGCGAGTAGATGCGGATGCCGTCGATGTCGTAGAGGAGCGGTAGGCCGTCAAACAGCGTTTCGTCCGCGCCCAAGGCCCATTCGCTGGGGCCCAGCACCACGTGCGTCACGCCGTACTTGGGCGCAAGCGCCTGCAAAGCGCCGCTCCTTGTGTACATGGATCTAACGTCCTCGGCGCGCTCCTCGTCGTAGACGCCGTGGTAGTAGAGGAAGCTGGGCGAGCCCTGCACGATGGTCAGGCCCGACAGGGAGGCGAAGGGGTTGTTGTGCTCGTCGGCGGTGAGCAGCACGGCGTCCTTGGGCAGGTCGGCGGCGAAGGAGGCGGCGCGCACGTCGGCGGCGGAGAACAGCTCGTAGCCGGAGACGATCTCCCTGCCGATGGTGAGCGTGCCGGACAAAAAGAGCGCCGTCAGCACCATGCCCGCGGCCAGCCCCCGGCCGCGCATCCAACGAAGGCGCCGGTAGAGCGTGCAGAGCAGGTCCGCGACCAGACCGCAGGCGAGCATGTAGCAGACGAAGATCAGCTTGTTGTTGTCGTAGGGGTTGGGCTGGAACACCACCAGCTCGCAGACCGCCCACAGCGGCAGGGAGCAGAGGAACAGGCCGCGCTTTTTCCCGGCGTTGAACACGGCGAAGGGGAGCAGCAGGAAGATGAGGCCCCAGTTCTTGATGTAGAACCAGAAAAAGCTGTCGCTCTCGTTGGCCCAGAGGGGAGAGAAGCGTAAGAAGCCCTCGCCCGAGGCCTGCCGCAAAGTGAAGAAGAGCAGCTGCGGCAGGGCCAGCGCCGCGGCAAGCAGGGCGTAGACGAGGAAGCCCTTCCAGTCGCATTTGCGGGCGCAGAGCTGCCAGATGAGCACTCCGGCGGAGAGGACCGCCAGCGCAAGGAAGGAATGGGTGTGCAGAAGGGGCAGGCCGCCGGCCAGCAGGCCCAGGGGGAGAAATAAGCACCTGTCGCCCTCCGTGCCCGCGCGCAGCAGCAGGTACAGGCAGGGGAGCAGCAGCGCCCAGCCGAACAGCGTGGCCCGCTGGGGCAGCAGCATGTCGCAGATGGGGTTCACCCAGCGCACGTTCTGCTCCACCAGGTTGGTGGGCGTTTCATAGAAGGCGGTGAAGATGCGGGTGAACAGGCCCGGCTCCGCCGCCGCGCCGTCGAAGAAGTAGGCAAAGCCGAAGCCGCCGCCTAAGAAGAACAGAAGGAAGGCCAGCGCCGCCCGCTTGGGGGAGCCCAGCATCCGGCGCATGAGCAGGAAGAACCAGCCGAACACCAGGAACAGCGCCGGGACCATGGGAAGTATGTAGGCGGCGCGCAGGGACGCGCCCAGTGTCAGGAAGGTGGAGGAGACGCTGTCGCAGAGGAAGGGATAGCCCATGGGCGTTCCTGCCTGGATGGAATACAGGGGCGGGAAGCGGCCGTTGCGGGAGATGGAGGTCACGAAGGCCAGGTGCATGGGCATGTCCCCGAAGCAGGACTGGCCGGTGCACAGCGCGCCGTCCCCGGCGGGCCAGAGTATGTGGGAATATAAGAGGCAGCCGCCCAGAGCCAAAAAGGGTACGGAGAGAAAGAGAAGGTACGCCGTGTCGCCGTCCGGAGAGAGGCGCAAGGGCTTGAGGGACTTGCGCCGCAAAAACAGCCAAAGCAGCGTCGGCAGCAGCACCAGCAGCAGCGCGGCCCACTGGCAGAGGACGGTAAAGCCTAAGAGAAAGGCCAGCAGCGCGGGCAGCCAGATCAAAAGGAACAGCCCGAAGCACAGGCCCAGCATGCAGCGGGGCAGGGGCTCCAGCGGCAGCGGGGCCAGGTGGGCAAGGATCAGCCCGCAGAGCAGGAAAAGCAGCAAATACAGTATGCAGAGCGCGTTCGCCACTTGGGAAAGGACCTCCTTGACGCGGCGCGTCATTGGGATGGGTCTATCATACCGCTTTTTGGAAGCGGCCGCAAGATGGGCTTTTTTGCGGGGAAGTGCGCATGGTTTTCCGCTTTGCAAGATGTTTTCTTTATATGAAAAGGCGCTTCCCTTTGGCGTTTTCCTTCATGGAGGAAGAGAAGCGTCGAAGGACGCAGCGCCTTTCCAAGCAAAAAGGGCCGGAACAAAGCGGGCGGGTTGCGCGTTTCCCTTGAACGAATGGAACAAAGCTGGTATAATAAAATCGGCAATTTTTGAGGACCGGCGGACGGGGGAGACCCATTTCCGCATACGATACGATTTTGGAGGACTAAACCACAGATGGCGAATTTCATCAAGAAGCTCTTCGGCACGTCCAACGAGGCGGAGGTCAAGAGGCTGAGCAAGGTCGTGGCCCAGGTGGAAGCCCTGGAGCCTTCCATGCAGGCGCTGAGCGATACGGCCCTGCAGGGCAAGACGGAGGAGTTCCGCGCCCGCCTGCAGAAGGGCGAAACGCTGGACGATCTGCTGCCCGAGGCCTACGCCGCCATGCGCGAGGCCGTGCGCAGGGTGTTGGGCCAGCGCATGTTCCCCACGCAGATCATGGGCGGCATCGTGCTGCATCAGGGCCGCATCGCGGAGATGCGCACCGGCGAGGGCAAGACCCACACCGCGACGCTGGCGGTGTACTTGAACGCCTTGACCGGCAAGGGCGTGCACGTGGTCACGGTCAACGACTATCTGGCCAAGTTCCAGGGCGAGTGGATGGGCAAGGCCTACCGCTTCATGGGACTGACTGTGGGCCTCATCTTAAGCCAAATGGACAACCAGACCCGCCGCGCTTCCTACGCCTGCGACGTGGTCTATGGCACCAACAACGAGTTCGGCTTCGATTACCTGCGCGACAACATGGTGGTGCGCAAGAGCCAGATGGTGCAGCGGGAGCTGAACTTCGCCATCGTGGACGAGGTGGACTCCATCCTGATCGACGAGGCCCGCACGCCGCTCATCATCTCCGGCCGGGGCGAGACCTCCTCGGAGATGTACAAGAAGGCGGACGCCTTCGTGCGCGGCCTGCGCGAGGGCGAGCCCGCGGACGAGAAGGACCCCGACTCCAAGCCCACCGGCGACTACGTGAAGGATGAGAAGCTCAAGACCGTCAACCTGACCGAGGAGGGCGTGGCCAAGGCCGAGCGCTACTTCGGCGTGGAGAACCTCTCCGACATCGACAACACCGAGGTCAACCACCACATCCAGGCCGCGCTGCGCGCCCGCGCGCTCATGCACCGGGACGTGGATTACGTGGTCAAGGACGACCAGATCGTGATCGTGGACGAGTTCACCGGCCGCCTGATGATCGGCCGCCGCTACTCCGACGGCCTGCACCAGGCCATCGAGGCCAAGGAGGGCGTCACCGTCGAGCACGAGAGCAAGACGCTGGCCACCATCACCTTCCAGAACTACTTCCGCATGTACGATAAGCTCTCCGGCATGACGGGCACCGCCATGACCGAGGAGGACGAGTTCAAGACCATCTATCGGCTGGACGTGGTCTCCATCCCCACCTACAAGCCCATGATCCGCAAGGACGAGAACGACCTGGTCTACCGCACCCAGAAGGCCAAGTTCGAGGCCGTGGTGGAGGAGATCATCGCCCTGCATGCCCGCCGCCAGCCGGTCCTGGTGGGCACCGTCTCGGTGGATAAGTCCGAGATGCTCTCCCGGATGCTGGAGCGGCGCGGCGTGCCCCACGTGGTGCTCAACGCCAAGCACCACGAGAAGGAGGCCGAGATCGTGGCCCAGGCCGGCAAGGCGGGCGCGGTGACCATCGCCACCAACATGGCCGGCCGTGGCACGGACATCCTTCTGGGCGGCAACCCGGAGTTCCTGGCCCGCCGGAAGATGATCCAGGAGGGCTACGAGGAGGACGTGATCGAGGAGGCCCAGGGCCACGGCGAGAACGCCAGCGAGGAGGTCCTGGCCGCCCGCAGGGTCTACCAGGGATTCCTTGCCGACTTTAAGCGCGAGACCGACAAGGAGCACGAGGAGGTCGTGGCCTTAGGCGGCCTGCACATCATCGGCACCGAGCGGCACGAGTCCCGCCGCATCGACAACCAGCTGCGCGGCCGCGCGGGCCGCCAGGGCGACCCCGGCTCCAGCCGCTTCTACGTGGCGCTGGACGACGACCTGATGCGCCTCTTCGGCGGCGACCGCATCGCCCCGCTGGTGGAGAAGCTGGGCCTGGAGGAGAACGTGCCCATCGAATACTCCCTGCTCTCCAAGCAGATCGAGAACGCCCAGAAGCGCGTGGAGGGCCGCAACTTCGACGTGCGCAAGAACGTCTTGCAGTTCGACGACGTGATGAACGCCCAGCGCGAGATCATCTACGGCCAGCGCCGCCAGGTGCTGGACGGCGCGGACGTGCACGACCAGATCCGCAAGATGGCCTCCGACCAGATCGGCCAGATGGTGGAGGCCTATTGCCCGGAAAATGTGATCGCCGAGAACTGGGACATGGCGGCCCTGTCCGAGGCCATGACCGCCCAGTTCGCCCTGAAGGTGGACTTCTCCCATTTGACCGAGCAGGATTACCTGCACCTGACCCCCAAGACCATGCGCGAGCGGCTCGAGCAGGCCGTGGAGCAGCTGCAGGAAAAGCGGGCCGAGATCGGCACGGCCAACGGCATCTCCATGCCGGAGACGGAGCGCAACGTGCTGCTGCGCGTGGTGGACCAGAAGTGGATGGACCACATCGACGACATGGACCGCCTGCGCGACGGCATCGGCCTGCGCGCCTACGGCCAGCGGGACCCGGTGGTGGAGTACAAGGTGGAAGGCTCCAACATGTTCGAGGGCATGGTCGCCGCCATCCAGGAGGAGACGGTGCGCATCATGTTCCACCTGCCGCTGGATAAGCAGGTGCAGCGCAAGGAAATGCCCAGGACGGACCCCGCCCAGGAGCGCGCCGCCCGCGCCGGACAGACCGGCCAGGGGCCCAGGACGCCCGTGCGCGCGGCCCGCAAGGTGGGCCGCAACGAGCCCTGCCCCTGCGGCAGCGGCAAGAAATACAAAAACTGCTGCGGCAGGAACGAGTAAGGGGTGCCTTCAACAGTATGACCAAGATACGCGCCGTTTTGTACGACATGGACGGCACGCTGCTGGATACCGAGCGCCTGCACGCCCTCTCCTGGAAGAAGGGCTTCGCCATGCACGGCATCGAGGTCTCCCGCGAGTTTTACGAGAGCGTGATGGGCACCAACGCGGGCAACGTCAAGCGCGTCTGCATGCAGATGTACGGGCTGGACGGCGAGATGATGATGGAGCTTGAGAACCAGCTCACCTGGGAGCACATGCAGAAAAACGGCGTGCCCGTGCTGCCGGGTGTGAAGGAAGCGCTGGCGGCCCTGCAGAAAAAGGGCGTGCGCCAGTGCATCTGCACCTCCACCAACCGGCCCGAGGCCGTCAAGTGGCTGCGCCTGGCCGGGCTGGACAGCCTGGTGGACGCGGTGGTCTGCGGCAGCGACATCTCCAACTCCAAGCCCGCGCCGGACATCTTCCTCTGCGGGGCGGAGCGCACGGGCGTGCCCATTCAGGACTGCGCCGTGGTGGAGGATTCCAGAAACGGCCTGCTTGCGGGCCTTAACAGCGGCGCGCGGGCGGTTCTGCGCGTGGAGGGCGTTCTGCCCATCCCCCCTGAGATCGAAGCAAAAACCAGGTTCCTTCGCTCCTTCTTCGAGCTGGAGGGCCTGCTGGAGGAATATCAATGATCGTTGAACTGGAAAAGTACAGGCAGAGGGCCCAGGAGCTGGAGAGCAAGCTCAAGGACGTCTCCGCCGCCTTCAATATGGACCAGCTGCACGACGAGCTGGACCAGCTGCACAGGGAAATGGAGGCCCCGGACTTCTGGAACGACCTGAACCACGCCCAGAAGGTCAACCAGCGGCTCAAGACCGTCACCGACCGCACCGAGGGCGTGCAGGCGCTGTTCGACCGCATCAAGGAAGCCCGCGACCTCATGGACATGTGCGACGAGGAGAACGATGAGAGCTTCCTGCCCGACATCGAGCAGGAGCTGGACCAGCTGGAGGCAAGGATCGACGAGCTCCACCTGTCCACGCTGCTCAAGGGCGAGTACGACGCCAACGACTGCATACTCTCCCTGCACGCGGGCGCGGGCGGCACCGAGGCCCAGGACTGGACGCAGATGCTGTATAGGATGTACCGCATGTACTGCGAGCGGAAGGGCTTCCAGGTGCGGGAGCTGGACTTCCTGGAGGGCGACGAGGCGGGCATCAAGTCCGTCACCTTCGAGGTCAAGGGGGAGAACGCCTACGGCTATTTGAAGGCCGAGCGCGGCGTGCACCGCCTGGTGCGCATTTCGCCCTTCGACGCGGCGGCCCGGCGGCACACCTCCTTTGCGTCCCTGGACGTGATGCCCAACCTCAACGACGACAGCGAGATCGTCATCAACTCCGAGGACCTGCGCATCGACACCTACCGCGCCAGCGGCGCGGGCGGTCAGCACGTCAACCGCACCGACTCCGCCGTGCGCATCACGCACCTGCCCACGGGCATCGTGGTGCAGTGCCAGAACGAGCGCAGCCAGGTGCAGAACAAGGAGACGGCCATGCGCATGCTGCGCTCGAAGCTGGCGGAGCTCAAGGAGCGCGAGGCGATGGAGAAGATGAGCGACATCAAGGGCGAGCTCAAGAAGATCGAGTGGGGCAGCCAGATCCGCTCCTACGTGTTCCATCCCTATTCCATGGTCAAGGACCACCGCACCGGCTATGAGGTGGGCTCCACCACGGGCGTGATGAACGGCGATCTGGACGGCTTCATCACCGCCTACCTGCAAATGCTCTAAGACCGAAGGCTTTGGCCGCTTCGCGGCCTGCACATACGCATTTTGACCTGTTGAAAAGAGGGGACCCCTTATGCGCGGAAAGAGGATCGCGCCCGCCGTGCTGGCCGGCGTTTCGGCCTGGTTCATCCTGTTTGCGAGCCTGCTGGGCGGCGTGTTTTATTTGACGCACGACTACTCCTTTTACGAAAGGGAGTACGCCAAGTACGACGCGGCGTCGGACATAGGCGTGGAATATGAGGACCTGCTCTCCATCACCCGCGGCCTGCTGGACTACCTGAACGGCGGCCGGGAGAATCTGGACATGCAGGCAAACATCCACGGCGAGTGGCAAGAGGTGTTCACCGAGAGGGAGAAGGACCACATGGTGGACGTGCTGGCCCTGATCAGCCTGGGCCGCCTGGCGCTGTACTGCTCCCTGGCGGCGGGCCTTGCGGCGCTGGCGCTGGCCATCGTGCTGGCGTCCCTGGAGCGCAGCGGAAGGGCCCTGTGCGTGGGGTACCTGATCGGCGCGGGCACGGTGCTTGTAGCTGTTGGCGCGGTGGCCGCCTGCTGCATGCTGGACTTTACGCACAGCTTCTACGTGTTCCACAGGCTGTTCTTCCGCAACGACCTGTGGATGCTGCCCTCGGATTCGGTGATGATCCAGATGGTGCCCGAGGCCTTCTTCACCGACTGCGCGGTGGTGCTGGGGCTCTTTTTCGGGGGCACGCTGCTCGTAACCTGCGTGGCCGCCTTTGTCTGCGCCCTGTGCTTAAAGAACGGGCAGCCGGGCGGCGGACAGGCCATACTGGCCCACAAGGGCCGTGACGGGGAGAGCTACTTTCAGATCGCCGGCGACGGCGGGGAGGACGCCCCGCAGGCCGAGGAGATCTTCCAGCGGCTGGGGCTGGACGAGGAGCCGGAGGCGGAGCCCGCCGCGCCCGCCGAGCTGGCGGACGGCCCCGAGCCCTCCGAGGAGCCGGAGCTGCCCTGGACGCCGCCGGAGCCCGTGACCGAGCGGCGGCCCGTCTCGAGGGAGGAGCCCGCGCCCATGGAAGCGCCCGCGCCCGCGTTTGCGCAGGAAGCGCCTTTATTTACGCAGGATGCGCCCGCGGAGGAGCCGCCGGAAGCGCCTTTATTTACAGCGGAGGAACATGTGGAAGCGCCTTCGCCCGCGCCGGAAACGGTCGTCATGCCGGGACCCGCGTTCGCCGCGCCCGCGCCCGTGGAGACGGCTGCGTTTGCGGCTGCGTCCGTGGCGGCGGCGGTCGTCCCCGAACCTGCCATATCGGAACCCGAACCTATGGAGGGACCTATGAAACCCGAAACCGAGCCGGAAGCCATGCCGGGACCCGGACCCGCGCCGGAAGCCGTTCAGGAGCCGGAGCCTGCCCAAGAGCCGGAGGCCATCCAGGAGCCGGAAGTGATAAAGGAGCCTGAAGCCGTCGAGGAGCCCGGGCCGGAACCCGTGCAGGAGCCGGAGCCCGCAGCCCCCGCGGAGGAAGCCGCAGAAGCCCCCGCGCCGCTGGCGGCGGCCGCGCCCCGCGCGGAGCTTTCGGAGGAGCGCAGCCGCGAGCTGCTGCAGTCCACCAACTTCCGGCTGGAGATGAAGCTGGACCTGCGCATACTCGAAACGGAGGCGGGCCTTGAGCTGGTGCCCGACCCCAACAAGCCCCTGGACATCCGCGTGGCCGCGAGCCGGGGCGAGCTGAACATGCTGGTGCAGGCGCTGGAAGGCTCCAAGGACAAGCAGCTGCACCTGAACGTCGGCGGGGAGGAGCCCGTCCGCGCGCTGGACGAGCCGGAGGGCTTCGCCGCGCTGGAGGCCCCCGCGCCCGCGTCCCGTCCCGCGCAGCCCGCAGGGGAAGCCCACAGGGCCGAGACCCATCGGGCCGAGCGGCCCGCCGCGCCCCGTCCCCAGGAGGGCCATCCCGCCGCCGGGGCCGCGCCCAGCGTGGAGGAGCTGCTGCGCCGCATGAACGAGATGCTCCGCGACTTCCCCGGCAGCGGCCCGTCCGGAAAGGACGTGGACGCATGAGCGACTGGCCGAGGGTGCTGGCCATCGAGAGTTCCTGCGACGAGACGGCCGCCGCGGTGGTCCGCGGGCGGCAGATCCTCTCCAACGTGATCGCCTCCCAGGTGGAGACCCACGCCCTCTACGGCGGCGTGGTGCCGGAGATCGCCTCCCGCGCCCACGTGGAGGCCATGGTGCCCGTGGTGCGCAGGGCGCTGGACGAGGCGGGGCTTTCCATCCGGGACATCGACTGCATCGGCGTCACCTACGGCCCCGGGCTGGTGGGCGCGCTGCTCTGCGGCGTTTCCTACGCCAAGGCGCTGGCCTATGAGGCGAACAAGCCCCTGGTGGCCGTGCACCACATCGAGGGGCACATCTGCGCCAACTTCTTAAGCGCGCCGGACCTTCAGCCGCCGCTGCTGGCGCTGGTGGTCTCCGGTGGGCACAGCCATCTGGTCTTGGTGGAGGATTACGGAAAACACCGCGTGCTGGGCAAGACCCGGGACGACGCGGCGGGCGAGGCCTTTGACAAGGCGGCCCGCGTGCTGTCCCTGCCCTATCCGGGCGGGCCGTCCATCGACCGGCTGGCCGAACAGGGCGACCCTCACGCCCTGCCCCTGCCCAAGGCCAGGACCGAGGGGCTCAACTACTCCTTCTCGGGGCTAAAGACGGCGCTCCTGCAATCCGTGGCCCGGGAGGAAAAGGCGGGGCATATCCTTAAGAAGGAGGACATCGCCGCGTCCTTCCGCCGCGCCGTGGTGGACCAGCTGCTGGAAAAGGCGGAGCTGGCCCTGCGGGAGACGGGCTGCTCCAGCTTCTGCCTGGCCGGGGGCGTTGCCTGCAACAGCCTGCTGCGCAGGCGGGCGCAGGAGCTGTGCGCGCGGCTTAATGCCCGCTTCTTCGCGCCGCCGCCCATACTCTGCACGGACAACGCCGCCATGATCGGCTTTGCCGCCTCCTACCGCTTCCTGCGCGGGGAAAGGGCGGGGCTGGACTTAAACGCCGTGCCTTCCATGCCCCTGCCCGGCTGAAACAGAACAGACAGTTAAACGGCTCTCCTTGCAAAAAGGGAGCCGTTTTTTATGTGCCCGTATGTGGGATCCTTTACGCATGAAAGCCAGAGCGCCCTCATAGACGTATAGGGAAAACGCACACGTTAAGGAGGCGCGCGACCCATGAAAAAACGCATACTTCCCCTGCTGCTGGGGGCGCTGCTGCTCCTGTCGGGCTGCCGGAAGGCCTCGCCCACGGAGCTGGAGGAACCCGCGGAACAGATCCCGACCGCCGCCGAGCTGGAGGCGGCCATCGAGGAAAACAGCCTGCGCGAGGTGGTGGTGTACTATAAGGACATGGCCGGGTACCTGGTGCCCGTCTCCATGGACATTCCCTGGGAGGAGGGCATCGCCAAGGCCACGCTCAAGCAGATGGTCTCCAACGAGGAGAACGACCTGACCGCCGCCCGTTTGGGCCTCCTGACCACACTGCCCGAGGGGCTGGAGGTGGACATGGACATCGTGGGCACCACGGCGAAGGTGTCCCTGTCGCAGGAGGCGATGGAGTGCGCCGACGCGGAGGAGGAGGTGAACATGGTCTCCTCCATCGTGAACGCGCTGACCGAGTTCGACTCCATCGACCAGGTGCAGCTGCTGGTGGAGGGGGAGGAGAAGGAGTCCCTCACCCACGGGACGGACATCTCCCAGCCCATACTGCGCGGCGGCGTGAACCTGGAGAGCGTGGACATGGAGCTGGACGACAGCGCCCGGCAGGTGCAGGTGTTCTTTGAGAGCGAGGCCAGCGGCTGCATGGTGCCCGTGACCCGCACCGTCTTCTCCAACGCGGACGTGGACACCGCCGTTCTGGAGCTGCTCAAAGGCCCCAATGAATCCGGCCTTTTGGGCTGCATCCCGAAGGGAACGGGGCTCATCTCGGTCCGGCAGAAGGATGGCGTTGTGACCATCAACATGTCCAAGGAGTTCAAGGACATACTGGATACCGCCGACGGCGGCCAGGCGGCCATCAAGGCGCTGGTGCTCACCTGCTCCCAGTTCCCGGACGTCAAGGAGGTGCAGCTGCAGGTGGAGGGCGAGCCCTTCACGCTGGACCAGGAGACGTTCGCCCGCATCGACATCGTCAACACCGAGGAGGAGGCGCTGATGACCGCCGCCTTCCTGGAGTAGGAACGATCGGCATTTGAAAAGCGGAGCGGCCGGAGCTTTCCGGCCGCTCCGCTTCTGCGTCCTGCGGTCGAGCGAAAGAGGAAGAAACAAGACTTTTTTTGCGGCCGCCCTTTCTAAAAGCGGGAAAGACTGCTATACTAAGGGGGAAAACGGAGCCCCTGCCGATGGACGGGGATTTATGAGGAGGAAGATACCATGTTTCAGGTCGCAATGCTTTCCAAATGGCATGTGCATGCCAGGGACTATGCCAGACGCATCCAGGAGATGGACGACGCGAAGATCACTTGCGTGTGGGACGAGGACAAGACCCGCGGCGCGCAGTGGGGCCAGGAGCTGGGCGTGGACTTTGAGCCCGATCTGGACAAGCTGCTCAAGCGCGGCGACGTGGACGGCGTGATCGTCTGCACCCCGACCTCCATGCACGAGGAGGTCATCGTCAAGGCGGCCAAGGCGGGCAAGCACATCTTCACCGAGAAGGTGCTGGCGCTGACCACCGCCGCCTGCGACCGCATCGCCGCGGCCATCGAGGAGGCGGGCGTGAAGTTCTGCATCTGCCTGCCCTACCGCACCGAGCCCGCCCTTTTGTACCTTAAGCAGGTGCAGGACGAGGGGCTGCTGGGCGAGATCACCTCGCTGCGCATCCGCAACGGCCACGACGGCTCCTTGGCCAACTGGCTACCCGACTACTGGTACGATCCCGAGCTGGCCGGCGGCGGCGCGATGATGGACCTGGGCTGCCATCCCATGTACCTGTCCAGCTGGTTCCTGGGCAACCCCACGCGCATCGTGTCCATGTTCAACACCCGCGCCGGCAGGACCGTGGAGGAGAACTCCGTCTGCGCCGTGGAGTTCGAGAACAAGGCCATCGCGGTGGTGGAGACCTCCCTGGTCTCGCCCTACACCCCCTCGTCCACGGAGCTGTACGGCACCCACGGCACCGCCATCGCCGTGGACGGCCGCGTGCGCGTCCGCTCGGACAAGCTGAACAACGCCCAGGGCTGGTACGAGCCCGCCAGGCTGCCCGCCGCGCTGCCCCATCCCACCCGCATGTGGGTTGACGGCGCCACCAAGGGCGCCCACATCCCCTTCGGCCTGCGCGAGGCCCGCACCCTGACCGACCTGATGGAGAAGGCCTACATCGCCGACCGCGAGCAGACCGTGGCGAAGTTCTAAGCGCCGCGCCCCTGCCACCCGGCGGAGAACAGCATCGACCACAGCTTAAAGAACATGCAAGCTGCCGCCCGGTTTCGGGCGGCCGCTTGGCGTGTGCTTAAAGTTCAGTTTTCCGGCTTAAAAGGACAGTTGTAGCGTATGTACACGTTGTAGCCGTCGTGGCGCGTTTCGCCCTGTTCCTCCGCGATGGCCGTGAACCAGTGGGTCTGGACCAGGAGCACGGCGGGCTCGTCCGGCGAGAAATAGACCTCCGCTTCCTCCGTGTTGCTGGCAAGCGGCCCCGTGGGCACGGTGTCCGTGCCGGAGAACGCCGCCGTACCCGCAAGCACGAACCCCTTGGGAGGCTCGCCTTCGATGCGCCGTCCGTATTCGGCTTCGATCTCCTCATACTGCGCCTGCGTTACGCCCAGCTCCTCCGGGGAGAGCGCGTTCCACATGGTGACGTACCAGTTCCCCTCAAAGCAGACGAGCGCCTTATCCCGCAGCCGCTCGTCCACGTAGCGGACGTAGGCCTCGTGGGGCGGCACGGAGATGAGCGCCCCGTTCTCGTCCACGGCCCCGTTCGTCCTCACCTCGTGGTAGATGTACACCCATTCCGGCTTTTCGGGGTTTACATAGTACGGGCAGTCCTTGAAGCCGCCGGTCACGTCGATCGTCCCGGCGGGGGAAAAGCCCTCCGGCAGCGTATCGGAGACGGCAAGATGTGCCGAGATCAGGTACGTCCTGCCGTCCAGCACGATGTGGGGCGGGCCGTCACCGGCCGCGTCCCCCTCGCCGGGCGTGGACGGCGCGCGCGCGAGCAGGGAAAGAAGGGGGACAAGCGCCAGCAGCAGGCAGAGGCAGGCGGCCGCCCAGCGGAGGAAGGGGCGGCTTTTGGCTGCGGGCTCCTCGTCCGCGGCCTCCACGAAGACAGGGTCGATCAGCTCCATTTTCTGGAGCAGTTCGCTTCCGCTCATAGCGCGTTTTCCTCCTTTGCAAGCTGCTCCCGCAGCCCGCGGCGGCAGCGGTAGAGCGTGGTCTTGACCTGGCTCTGGGACAGGCCGAAGCGGCGGGCGATGTCGGAGACGGAGTCCAGGTACCAGTAGCGCCGGACGAAGATGTCCCGCTTTCCCTCGTCCAGCTGCGCAAGGTAGCGATTCAGCGTTTCACTTAAAAAACGGTCGTCCAGCTCCTTTTCCACGCCGCCCGGTGCGGGGATGCACTCCGCCATCTCCGAGCTGAGCTTTTCAAGATGCGCCACGCGCTTGAGCCGCTTTCGGTCGCGGCAGCGGTTCAGCGAGAGGTTCCGCGCGATGCGGGCCAGGAAGGCGTACAGGTAGTGCCGGGGTTCGTCCGGCGGGATCGAGTTCCACGCCTTCCAATAGGTGTCGTTCTCGCATTCCTCGGCGGTCTGCCTGTCCCGCACGATCCCGTAGGCCAGCGCGCGCAGGCGGCCGCCGTAGGCTTCCTGCGTGCGCGCGATCGCCGTTTCGTCGCGCAAAAGAAACAGATCGACGATGCTGCTGTCGTCCAAGGCGTCCGCCTCCTTGCCGTTTGGAATGGAAAGCCTCTCTATTTAGATAAACACCGTTTGGTGTGGGAAGGTCGCACTTTTTCTTGTGCTAAGGGCGAAAAATTTTTGGACGGATGGGTTTTACTCTGCGTATAGATCCTGCAGCCGCCGGGCGGCCAAGCGCATCCGCTCGACCATCTCCGGCGGGTCCAGCACCTGCGCCCTGCCGCCGAAGCTCAGGAACCACTCCTCGGCGCGGCTTAAGTCGGAAAAGCCCCACTCGGTGTACAGCCTGCCGTCCGGCTGGACGGTGAAGCAGGCGGGACCGTATTCCTCGATGAGGCGGTACTTGACGGACGGGTCGTAGACGGCCCGGATGGGGATGTCGTCGGTGATGTTGGAACCCAAAAGCCGCTTTTCCGCCGGGACTTCCCTGGGGGAGAAGGGCTCGTCCGTGACGGCCAGCTCCCACAGCCTGCGCAGCTTGAACAGGCGGAAGTCCTGCCGCGCGCGGCAGTAACCGAACAGGTACCACTGGGACCAGCGGTACACGATGCGGCAGGGCTCGACCAGGCGCAGGGATTCCCCCTTAGGCGAGCAGTAGCGGAAGGAGACGCAGCGCCTCTCCCGAATGGCCTGACGAAACGCGGCGATCTTGTCGCTCAAATCCTTCTTGTAGAAGGAGGCAAGGTCCACGTTCAGCGGCTCGGAGAGGGAGGAAAGCCCGCCCAGCTTCCGCTTAAGGCTCTGCGCGGCGGGGGAGGCGGAGACGCTGTCCAGCGTGTGCAGGCCCGTCAGGATCGCGGCCAGCTCGCCCTCGGTGAACAGAGAGGCGCCCAAGGGGAAGCCTTCCATGATGGAGATGCCGCCGCCCGCGCCACGGCGGGTCACCAGCGGGATGCCCGCCTTGCAGATGTCCTCGATGTCCCGCTGGATGGTGCGGCGGGAGACCTCGAAGCGCCGCGCCAGCTCCGGCGCGGTGGCGCTGCCCTTCTGCTGGAGCACGATCAAAATGCCGATCAGCCGGTCGATCTTCATGGGGATGTCTCTCCTTTCGAGCGGGGAAGAAAGGGGCGGATAATATGAACGGGCCGCCTTCCCGTTTTTTTCAAGTTGTAAGGGGAAGGCGGCCCGGGTCTTATGTGCGTTTTGTCTCTACTGGCCCGCGGCCTGGCGTATGCAGCGCTGGTGGTCGGGGTCCTTGATGTTGGTGCCGTGTGTGCGGGAGTTGAGGAAGTGGATGCACACCTGGCCGTCCATGTTGTTGTCGTGGATGGTCTGCTGGCCGTGGGGCTCGCCGTACAGCGAGGCCGCGTACCAGGTGCCCTTGAGCCGCACCAGCAGCGGGCGGCGCACCCAGGTCCAGCTGCCGCCCATGGAGGCCTTCATCTGGGCGGTGTCCTCCTTGGTCTTGGGCTCCACGTCCATGTGCTTGTTGCCGCCCATGCGGTAAACGTTGTAGGTGCGGCCGGTCTTGAAGTCCTTGACCTTGAAGGTGGTGCCGCGGGGGGCCAGCTTGTTGGCATCGGCCCACTCGATCAGCTTGCCGTACTTGGGGATGGAATTGTCCGGCTTGGGCGTGGGCTTCGGGGTCGGCGTGGGCGTGGGCGTCGGGATGCGGCGGTTGTACAGCGAACGGGTGGCCCCGTTGGCGTAGAGCATGGAGGCCGTGTGCCCGCCCACGACGCCGTCCTGGGAGAGCTTGTTGTCCTCCTGGAAGTCCATGACGGCCTGCTTGGTGACCGAGCCGAAGGAGCCGGTGATCTTGTAGTTGTAGTACCCTAGGTCCTGCAGGCGCATCTGCAGGGAGATGACCGCGTCGCCCTCGTCGCCGGGCTTTAAGAGCAGGTCGCCGTACCGGTCGGGCACGGGCGTGGGCGAGGGGGTGGGCAGAGGCGTCGGCGTCTCCGGCGCGGCTGTGACGGAGGCCTCCGGAGAAGCGCTCCCCGGCGCGGCGCTGCCTGCCGTGGCCGTGGGTTCGGCATAGCCCGGCTGCGCCTTGAGCAGGCAGATGAGCGCCAAAGTCGCGCACGCGCAGACCGCGCCCAAGCGCAGTAGCGCCCACCGGGAGAGACCGCCCCTCTTTCCGCCCATGCCGGACCCTCCTTTTTGTATCGATGGTCAAAAGCGGCGAAATACACCGCCTTCCCGGTCATTTTACCCCATCCGCCCGCCCGCTGTAAAGCGCGCATCAATCGACGCGCCCCCGAAAAAAGCCTGAAAACAAGCCTTTTTCGGGGGCGTTGTAAAAATGCTGTTTCAAGGAAGAATATCGTCCTCGATCTCCACGTCTTTGTGCGAGGGCAGCGTCAGGCAGACGCTGGTGCCCACGCCCTTTACGGAATGCACGGCGACGGAGCAGCGGTCATGGGCGAAAAGGCGCACGCGGTTGGCGATGTTGGTGAGCCCGATGGAGCTTTTTTCCGTGCTGCCGCTCAAGGGAGGATCGTCGGAGGAAAGAGAGGCGCGCAGAGCTTCCAGCTCTTCCTGCTCCATGCCCACGCCATCGTCCTCGACCAAGAGGATCAGCTGCGCATTGTGCAGACGGGCGCGCAGCGTCAGGCTGCCGGGACCCTTCTTGGGCTCCAGACCGTAGTAGATGGCGTTTTCCACCAGCGGCTGCAGGATCATCTTGGGGATGATGCAGTCGAGCGTTTCCGGCGTGCAGTCGATCTGGGCGGTGAAGCGGTCGTCGAAACGCACGTTGATGATGGTCAGGTATTTGTTTATCACGTCCAGCTCCGTGCGCAGGGGCACCATAGGCGAGCCTTTTATGGAATAGCGGAAGATGTCGGCCATGGCGGTGGAGATGGAGACGATCTCGGGACTTCCATAATACATCCCGATGGAGCGCATGCACTCTAAAGTGTTGTACAGAAAATGGTGATTGATCTGGCTCTGCAGGGCGGAAAGCTCGCTCTCCCGCAGGTGCAGCTGGATGGCGAACATCTTCGTCTGGTTTTGCAGGCGCTCCTGGGCTGACCGCTCCAGGTCTGCGAACGTCGTTTGTATGGTGTCCACGATGATGTCCAGCTCGCTGCCGAAGTGCAGGCCCATCTGGCTCAGGTCCTTGCCGTCTCGGATCTTTTCGATGATGGCGTCTACGGGCCGTGCCACGCTCGCACGTAGGATGAGGCCCATGCTGAGCAGGATCGCCGTGCAGACCAGCACGGCCAGAAGGATGAGGTTCAGGGAAAGTCCCTGCCAGCGGAAGGCGGAGAAGTCCAGATAATAGGTGATCTGCCAGCCGCTATCCCCAATGTCATGCGTGACTGTCTCTAACTTGGAGATGCTGCGGACGAGCGCAGTGTCTCGCGTTGCCATCGGATGGCCGTCGCCGTTGTAGAGCCGCACGTCGCAGAAGGGGTCGGTCAAGGGCTGATCAACCAGGGACTGGAGCCTTCGCTGGTCGCAGAGAACGACCAGGGACGCGATGCGCGTCATGGGCACGGGACTGTTGACATCGTAAATGGGAAGGATATAGGCATAGTAGGGCACGCGGCCGCTCAAACGGATGGTGTCCGTAAAGAACGGGAGAAAGGGATCCTCCTCGGTGAGAACGGGATAGGAAGTCTTGAGGCGGCCAAGAAGAGTGGCGTCCAACAGGGAGCCCAGCGTCACAGAGCTGCCGTCCAGGTCGATCAGGCCCACGGCTAGTATGTCCGGCGTATCGGAGATGGCATTGAGGGCAAAGCTGTTGAAGATGCGCAGGCTGCTGACCCGGTCGGTGATGCCCTCGGAGGAGAAGTACGCCTCTACATAGGAATTCTGTGCCAGGGAAGAGGCCATCTTTATGATGGACGTGGTCTTGTCGCTGCAGCTCTGCGTCACGGCATCGGAGAGCGCCAGAGCCGAAGAACGGCTCTCCTCCCGTGCTGCCGCGCTCGTGTCCAGGATATAAAAGACCAGAATGGCCAGCAGAGCGACCAGGCCCAGGACCAAGACCAGCGTTACGCGCTGTGTGATGCTGCCCCGGCGCATGGCTCAGCGGTCTCCCTTTCGGTACTGCATGGGCGTCAAACCAGTGGTCTGCCGGAACACGCGGGAGAAGTATTGGGCATCCGCATAGCCGCAGCTGCGGGCGATCTCCTCCACGGTCATGTGCGTGCCGCGCAGCAGCGTGCACGCCTTTTCGATGCGCTGCTGGTTCAAGTAGGCGCTGAAGGTCGTGTCCATGCGGGCACGGAACAGGCTGGATGCGTAATTGGGCGAAAGGTAGAAGCGGGCGGCGATCTCCTTGAGCTGCAGGGGCTCGGAGAGGTTCTCGTCGATGTAGCGCACCAGGCGGGTGAAGGCGTCGGCTTCTTCGGGGGCCTCGCTGCCGGGGAGGACGGAGGCGACCTGCCGTGCATGGACGGAAGATAGATCCGCATTGGCCCGCGGCGAGCGCGCCAGACCATCTAGGTGCGTCTTGAGGCGGACGAGCAGGTCCGTCGCCGCATCCGTGTGCAGGGGCTTGAGGATATAATCAAAGGCCGCAAACTGGATGGCGGAGCGGGCGTATTCAAAGTCCTGCAGCCCCGAGAGCACGACAAACTCGGAGGCCACCCGGTTGGCCCTGGCCTGGGACATCAGGTCCAGCCCCGACATGCCGGGCATGCGTATGTCCACAAACACCACGTCCGGCGGCGACAAAAGGATGCTATGCAGGGCTTCTTCGGGATCGCTCAGCGCGATGGGCTCCGAAAAGCCGTACTGCTCCCAGGGAAAGGTGCGGCAGATGCCGCGCAGCGCCCACTTTTCATCATCCACGACCATCGTGCTGTACATGCCTTGCTCGACCTCCGTTCCGTCCTGCTGATTTTATCATAACAAAAGGACGTGCAAAATAAAAGGGGCATTTTTGCAGGATGAAAAAGATTTTCAAAGGTTTTTGCAGGCCGGGGATGCAAATCAGCATGGGGAGCGGATGCGGCGACTCCGTAGATTTGTCCACTTTTGACGTAGGATTCTCCATAGTTGAGTACGATTTTCCGTGATAAGATTTTGATACAAGGCTGGACGAAGCTTCGTGCAGCCCACGACGGAAAAGGAGTGATCGCGTCATGGCGCAAGCGAGGACCGTGGGACTTAGGATGACGCCCGCGCAGCGTAGAAGGCGTTTGCTCAAGAACATCTGGGACAGCCGATATATGTATCTGCTGCTGCTGCCCGGCGTGCTGTTCTTCGCCATGTTCCGTTACGTGCCCATGTACGGAATCCAGTTGGCCTGGAAGGAATTCACGGCCAATCTGGGCGTCACTGGGAGCCCTTGGGTGGGCTGGGAGAAATTCCGCTTCCTGTTCGCGGAGGCGGACTTCTGGAACAGCCTGCGCAACACCCTTGTGATCGCGGGGATGCAGCTTCTGTTCGTATTCCCGTTCCCCATCATACTGGCCATCCTCTTCAACGAGGTGCGGCAGGCGGGACCCAAGCGCGTGATGCAGATCGTGCTCACCTTCCCGCATTTCCTCTCCTGGGTCATCCTTTCGTCCATCATCGCCAACCTGCTGGGCAACAACGGCATGGTGAACAACATCATCGTGGCCATGGGCGGGGAAAAGGTCAACTTCCTGATGAACAAGGCGGTCTTCCGATGGCTGTTGATCTTTTCACTGATGTGGAAGGAGAGCGGGTGGAACGCCATCCTATATATGGCCACCATCACCTCCATCGACCCTTCGCTGTATGAAGCCGCGACCATAGACGGCGCCAACCGCTGGCACAAGGTGCGCTACATCACCTGGCCCGGCATTGCCACCATCGTTACCGCCACCTTCATCCTGCGCATCGGCTCGATCATGGACGCCGGCTACATGCAGGTGCTGAACCTCTACAACCCGGCGGTCTACGAGGTCGGCGACATACTGGATACCTACATCTACCGCATCACATTTGAGAAAGCGCCGGACTATGGCGTTTCCACGGCCGTCGGCATGTTCAAGGGCGTGGTCAACGCGGTGCTCATGCTCACTGCGGAGTTCGTCTCCCGCAAGTTCAACGGCGAAGGCTTGTTCTGAGAAGGAGGGAAACGGCATGACGGCACAGGCAAGGGGCCAAGGGGCCCTGCACGCGGGAAAAAGCAAGCTCAACCGCATGACCTTCACGGACGTATGGATCATGGCGTTCCTCGTGTTTTTCTCGCTGCTGGTGTTTTATCCGTTCTATAACTCGGTCCTGATCTCCATCACGCCCCAGGCGGTGTATATCCGCGAACCGTTTATGCTCTGGCCGAAGGCGCTGGATAAGTCCAGTTACCAGTATGTGTTCGAGAACAAGGCGATCTGGTCCGGCATGATCACCACCATCCAGATCACGCTGATCGGCACGGCCTACAACGTGTTCCTGACGGTGACGATGGCCTACGCGCTGAACCACAGCTTCCCGGGCAAGAAGTTCGTGATCGCCTTCATCATGTTCACCATGTACTTCTCCGGCGGCCTGATCCCGACGTACATGATGATCAAGGACGTGGGGCTGATGAACACGCTTTGGGCGATGATCCTGCCCAGCGGCGTATCCATCTCCTACCTGATGGTGATGCGCAAGTTTTTCCAGTCCATCCCCGAAGAGGTGGAGGAGTCGGCTAAGATCGATGGCGCCAACGACCTCATCATCATGTTCCGCGTGGTGCTGCCTCTGGCCCTGCCGATGGTGATCACCTTCGTCATCTACTACGGCGTGGAGCGCTGGAACGAGTGGTACAACGGCCTGCTGTATATCAAGAGCGCATCCAAGATGCCCCTGCAGCTGGTCCTGCGCCAGATCGTGCAGAACTCGCAATCCATCCAGGCCTCTGAATCCATGCAGGAGGCGGGCATCACTCCCTTCGGCGACGGCATCAAGATGGCCGCCGTGATCGTGACCATGTTCCCGGTGATGGTGTTGTACCCCTTCCTGCAAAAGTATTTCGTCTCCGGCTTGACCGTTGGCGCGGTCAAGGGCTGAGACGCACTAAGAAGGATCCTCTCCGGACCAACCAGGCTCGGATCTGGATACAAGAACCAAATTTGTTTTAAGGAGGAAAGACCATGAGCAAGAAGCTGACAAGAGCGCTGGCCTGCCTGCTGGCTCTGTGCATGCTGTGGATCGCGGGCTGCAGTTCGGCCCCTGCACAGCAGACCACGCCGCCGGCAAATGACCAGAACGCGACCGAGAGCGGAAACGAGGCTGAGACCCAGCCCGAACAGGAGCAGCCCGTAGCTCCCGAGACCCAGGAGGAGACCGGCTACACGCCCGACTTCTCCGAGAAGCTCAGCATCTCCTCGAACGTTCAGAACGCCGAAGCGGTCCCCGGCACTGCGCTGTGGGATTACTTCCAGCAGAAGTTCAACGTGGAGATCGAGCTGATCCCCCTGACGTTCAACGAGAGGCACGAAAAGGCCCGCCTGTGGGTGTCCTCCGGCGACATGCCCGACCTTATGTGGATGGACCTTGACGAGAGCATGTTCGCGGAGTATGCTAACTGGGTAAACCAGGGCATGTTCCAGGCGTATCCCTCCATGGACGAGCTGGAAGCCAAGTGGCCCAACCTGGCTGCCTACTACCAGCTGGAGAACAACGTCGGCGACGAGCTGATGACCATCGATGGCAAGTGGTATGCCCACACCATGCTGCGCGACAACCCCGAGTACAACTTCATGTCCGGCATGAGCTGGATGTATCGCCGTGACTGGGCCAAGAAGCTGAACCTCTACCAGGAGGACGACATCTACACCTGGGATGAGTGGGTCGAGCTGAACAAGGCCTTCATCGAGCAGGATCCCGGCGAGAACGGCGCGGGCAAGACCATCGGCATGGGCACCGAGCTGTTCTACTTCCCCAACGCCTTCGGCGTATACCAGACCTCTAACCAGTACGGATACGGCGCGTTCTCTCCCAAGGATGGCAAGTATGAGTGGACCGCCGCCCGCCCCGAGACGCTGGAAGGCCTGCTGGTGGCCAAGGACCTGTATGACCAGGGCATCATCTGGCCGGACAATCCTCTGGGCCAGACTCCCGACGAAAGCTACAAGGCCGGCCTGATGGGCAGCGACTTCAACAACTTCACCGTGGACCGCGTGTACTCCGTGCGCAAGGCCCTCAAGGAGAACTTCCCCGACATCGATGAGAACGAAGCCGGCGCGCTGGCCAAGGTCATCGGCCCTGACGGCACTCTGTGGTGCAAGCAGAGCCAGTGCTACTGGGGCGCTGTGATCATGAGCGCCAACATCGGCGAGGCCAAGATGACCCGCTGGATGGATATGCTCGATTGGATGCTGTCCAAGGAAGGCATCTACTTCCGCGCCTACGGCATCGAAGGCACCGATTGGGAGCTGGCTGAGGACGGCACCGTCAAGTGCCTGTGGCCCGAGTCTACGGTGCTGCCCGGCACCCAGGCCGATCCGTATCCCGACAACAGCCGCTCCTGGTTCAACTGGTACGGCGGCGCGGCGATCTCCGCTGAGGATGCGCCTAAGGTCAACTACCCGCAGAACTACATCGACGACACCAACGAAAAGTTCGCGTTCCTGCGTGACAACGGATTCATGCGCAGCTTCGACTATGAGTCCTCCTACCTGTCCGCGGAAAACAAGAACAAGTCCGGCAACTTCACGACCGAGGTCTCCGACAAGATGATCGAGCTGATCACCACCGCCTCCAAGGAGGAACTGCCCCAGCTGTGGAACGATTGGATCGCTTCCATGCAGGACAAGGTGCAGCCCGTTCTGGACGAGCTCAACTCCATGATCGAGGATGTGCCCGTCGAGTCCGAGCCCCGCGTTTACAACAAGTAATACTGGGATAGGCCTGGCGAAGGCTGTGCAACTGCATGGCCTTCGCCACGGCATTTCCAAATACAAAGAAGAACAAGGGGGCACGGAACGATGAAACTGGGCTTGGCTTACTTTGGGGGCTTCGACCGGGCGAAGGTCGATCTGCAGAAGCAGATGGGCCTGCGCTACGTGATCAGCGGCGCGTCCAGGTACGCGGACTTCCCGACGCATTCCTACCGCAACCTGTTGGCGATGAAGAACGCCTACGCGGATGCGGGGCTGGAGCTGGCGATCATCGAGGGGCCGCCCGCGCTGGACAAGGTGAAGCTGGGGCTGCCCGGCGCGGAGGAGGAGCTGGAGAATTTCAAGGAGTTCCTGCGCAACTGCGGAAAACTGGGCATCCGCACGGTCTGCTACAACTGGATGCCGGTGCTCAACTGGTTCCGCACCCACACGGCCATCGTGAGCCGGGGCGGCGCGACCGTGACCGGCTTCGACATCCACGATGTGGAAAACGCGCCGGACACCTGGGCCGGAAAGATCAGCAAGGAGCGGCTCTGGGGCACGCTGGAAGGCTTCTTAAAGGAAGTGATCCCGGTGTGCGAGGAGGCCGATGTGGATCTGGCCCTGCACCCGGACGACCCGCCCGTGGACGAGCTGATGGGCATCTCCCGCATACTGACCAGCGCCGACGCCTTCCAGAAGGTGTTCGAGCTCTATGACAGCCCCCGCAACGGCATGACCTTCTGCCAGGGCTGCTTTGCCACCATGGGCGAGGACGTGCCCGCGGCCATCCGCCGCTTCGGAAAGCAGAAGAAGATCTTCTTCGTCCACTTCCGCGACGTGCAGGGGGACCGTTACCACTTCAACGAGAGCTTCCACGACGACGGCATCACCGATATGTACGAGGCGATGCGCGCCTACTACGAGGTGGGCTTCGACGGCATCGCCCGGCCCGACCACGTGCCCACGATGGTGGGCGAGGACAACTCCAAGCCCAGCTACGGCCTGGCGGGGAACCTCTTTGCCGTGGGCTACATCAAGGGCCTGATGGAGTCCGTGGAGAAAGAAATGGGCATCCGTTAAGGCGGACTTTTCTGTGGAATACGCAGACAGGGAGGCGGACATTTAAAATGTCCGCCTCCCTGCTTTTGGTTTCAGCGATGTTCAGTCGGTGCCCTTGGCCAGCTCGTAGATGGCCAGGCAGTCCTCGGTATCCAGCTTGACGAACTGGCCCACGGTGCCGTCGGGGTTGCGCTTGACCTTCTCGGCCAGGGCGCGCAGGCCGGTCTCGGGCACGCCCAGCTCCTTGAGCGTCACGGGCATGCCGATGGAGCGGTAGAAGTCCTCGAGGGCGCGGATGCCCTTCAGGGCCGTTTCCTCCTCGTGGAAGAAGTCCGGCTCCACGCCCATCACGTTCACGGCGAAGCGGCAGAAGCGCTTGACGTCGTGCTTGTAGACGTACTTCATCCAGGCGGGGAAGATCACCGCCAGCGCCGCGCCGTGGGTGGAATCGTAGGCGCCGGAGAGCTCGTGGCTCAGCTGGTGGCTGGCCCAGTCGCCCAGGCGGAAGTTGGTCAGGAAGTCGTTGTGCGCCACGGTGGAGGCCCACATCATCTCCGCGCGGGCCTCGTAGTTGGTGGGGTCCTTTAAGCACACGGGCGTTTGGCGGATGATGGTGCGCAGCAGCGCCTCGCAGAGCCTGTCGGAGAAGTCCACGTCCTTCTCGTTGGTGAAGTAGCGCTCCATGGTGTGGGCCATGATGTCGCAGGCGCCCGCCGCCGTCTGGTAGGGCGGCAGCGTGTAGGTCAGCTCCGGGTCGTAGAGCGCGAAGGCGGGGCGGGTGAGGTCGCAGCCCAGGCCGCGCTTGATGCCGCCGGCCTCCACGTTGGTGATGACGGAGGAGTTGCTGCCCTCCGAGCCCGCGGCGGGGAAGGTGAGCACCACGCCCACGGGCAGGGCCGTCCTGGGCTTCGCCTTGCCGCAGTAGAAGTCCCACACGTCGCCCTCATAGGGAACGCCCACGGCCGTGGCCTTGGTGGAGTCGATGGCAGAGCCGCCGCCGATGGCCAGCAGGAAGTCCACCTGCTTCTCGCGGCACAGCTCGATGGCCTCCTTCACGAAGGAGAGCCGGGGGTTGGGCTGCACGCCGCCCTTTTCGTACAGCTCGATGCCGCAGGCGCGCACGGCGTTCACCACCGTGTCGTAAAGGCCGCTGCGCTTGACGGAGCCGCCGCCGTATTGCAGCAGCACGCGCGTGGCCCCGAACTCCTTGAGCAGCTCGCCGACCTGCTTTTCCACGCCCCTGCCGAACACCACGCGGGTGGGCGCGCAGTACACAAAATCTCTCATCGGTCTTTCCCTCCCTGTCAGGTTTATATGGATGTTGTAAGCCCACAAAAACGGCCCGCGGGGATGGTGAAAAAGCGCCCCGCGGGCGGTCGTTCGCGGAAGAAATGAAGTGGCTCCCTTACAGCAGCACGGGCTTGCCGGTGCGGGTGGACTCGTACACGCCCTTTAGCGCCTTCAGCGCCGGGATCGCGGACTCGCCGTCGATCCAGAAGGGCTTGCCTTCCTGCACGGACCTGTAGTAGTCGCGGATGAGCGCGGCGTGGCCGGTGCCCCAGTAGGCCTTCTCGCCGGAGGCCTGGGAGGTGCAGATGCAGGTGGTCCTGCCGTCTTTGACCTCCAGCAGCGTCTCGCCGTAGAGGTGCAGCGTGGCCTTCTCGAACTTGGCCTCCACCTCCACGGGCATGTCGTCGCAGTAGGTGGTGGTGGCGTAGAAGCTGCCGTAGATGCCACTCTCAAAGCGCAGCAGGCAGTGGGCGGAGTCCTCGACCTCGATGGTGTCGTAGAGCAGGTCGCAGGAGGCGCTGCCCTTGACGGAGACCGCCTTGCCGCCCAGGTAGAGGAGCAGGTCCAGCGTGTGGATGCTCTGGTTGATGAGCACGCCGCCGCCCTCGGTGGCCCAGCGGCCGCGCCAGCCGGAGGAGGTGTAATACTCCGGCGTGCGGTGCCAGAACACGGAGCCGCGCAGGCCCAGCAGACGGCCGAAGCGGCCGTCCTCCACGGCGTGCTTGATGTACTGGGTGGACTCGTTGTAGCGGTTCTGGAACACCACGCCCAGCCTGCCGTCGGAGACGCGGATCATCTCCTCGGCGTCGGCCACCTCGGAGGCGATGGGCTTTTCCGTCAAAACGCGCTTGCCCGCTTTGAGCAGGGCGATGGCCATGGGCGCGTGCAGGTAGTGGGGCGTGCACAGGTGCACCACGTCGATATCCGGGTCGGAAATGTAATCGTGCCAGTCCAGCGTGTAGCGGTCGATGCCGGCCTGCTTGGCGCGGGCCCGGGCGCGCTCCTCGATCACGTCGCAGACGGAGACGATCCGCACGTTTTCCAGACGGGAAAGCACGTCCACGTGCACCTGCGAGATGCCGCCGCAGCCGATGACCGCGGTGCGGATGATCTTGTCCATCAGAGCTTGACCACCTTTCCGGCCCGGGCGGACTCGTACACGGCCAGGACGATCGCCAGGGGATTGCGGGCCTCCTCGCCGGTGACCAGCGGGTCGCGGTCCTCCAAGATGGCGTTGACCACGTCCGCGATCTGGCGGGTGTGGGACTTGCCGTAGATGACGGCGGAGGAAGCGCCCTTGGGGCCGCCCTCGGACTGCTGGCCGGGGCCGGGACAGTCGTCCACGCGCCACTCCTTGACCTGGTCGTTCTCGATTACGACGCCGCCCTTGGTGCCGTAGATGTCCAGACGGGTGCAGAAGCCGGGATAGGCGGTGGTGTTGCCTTCCAGAAGGCCCAAAGCGCCGGACTTGAACTTTAAGGTGGCAACGGCCACGTCCTCGACCTCGATGCGCTCATGGGCGAGCATGGCGGTCTGCGCCTGGATCTCCGCCACGGGGCCGCAGAGGTACTGCACCATGTCCACGTAATGGACGCTCTGGTTCATCAGCGCCCCGCCGCCGTCCAGCGCCCAGGTGCCGCGCCAGTCGCCGGAGTCGTAGTATTCCTGGGAGCGGTACCACTTGGTGTGGCTGCCGCCGAAGGTGATGCGGCCCAGCTCGCCCCGGTCGATGGCCTTCTTTAAGTAGTCGATGTCGGGGTCGAAGCGGTGCTGGGAGATGCAGGAGAGCTTGACGTTGCAGGCGCGGCAGGTGGAGATGAGCCGGTCGGCGGCCTCCAGGGAGACGTCGATGGGCTTTTCCACGATCACGTTCTTGCCGGCCTTGGCCGCCTTGCAGCCGAACTCGGCGTGCATGCCGCTGGGCAGGCAGACGTGGACCAGGTCGATGTCGTCGCGGGCGATCATCTCGTCAAAGGACAGCGTGTAGTCGCAGGCATACATTTCCGCGTACTTCTTGGCCTTTTCCTCCTCCAGGTCGCAGACGCAGACCAACTGAGCGTTCTCGATCTGGGAGATGGATTCGCAGTGCATGGGGCCGATCTGGCCGAGCCCCACGACGCCGCAGCGTACCTTTTTCATGAAACGGTACCTCCTTATGGTGGGTCTTATTTATGTATAAGGACGCGCATACGGCCGTCCTTACGGCGCTTTATTCGCTCTTGCGGAAGGCGTACAGGCCGATGCCCGCGGCCACGGACAGGTTCAGGGAATCCACCGTGGGGGCCTGCTCGATCAGCACGCCGCGGCCGAAGTTCTCAAGCTCCTTGGGAAGGCCCGAGGCCTCGTTGCCGAAGACCAGGGTAAGCGGCGCGGGGGACTTGCGGCGAATGGTGGATAAGGGCTTTGCGTTGCGCAGGCGGAACAGGTAGTAGGGCCGGATGGCGTCGGAGAAGCGGGCACGGTAGTCGTCGAAGCTGTCGAACGCCTCGATGTTCAGCCGGAAGGCCGCGCCCATGGAGGCGCGGATCACCCGCGGGTCGAATGGGTCCACGCCGGGCCGGATGATGGCCACGTTCTTATAGCCGAAGGCCACGGCGCTGCGCAGGATGGAGCCCACGTTGCCGGTGTCCGAGGGGGAGTAGAGCAGCACGTGGTCCTCGGCGGCCACCAGCGGGCTTTCGTACTTGTCGAACACCAGGGCGGCGAAGCAGTTCTCCTTGCCGGAGATGCGGGCGAGCGCCTTGGGCGCTTCCTCGACCTCCACGCCGCGCTCCCTGCACAGGGAGATGAGCTTCTGCACGCCCTCGGACTCGGAGCTTAGGTCCTGCACCAGCAGGCACTTGAGCTTGTCCGGCCGGGCGGCGAGCAGCTCCATGGAGGGGAACAGGCCCAGCGCATAGCTGAAGCCGTCGTTTTTGTCATAGGCACCGTACTTGGGCATGGTCGGGGATTCACGCTCCTATCTGTTTCAGGCACCCGCGCAGGGCGTTGGCGGCGACGGTGAACTTCTCCTCGCCGGTGGAGCCGAAGGCGGGATCGGCGCTCAGGTGCGGCTCGATGGAGAGGAAGCCCTCGTAGCCGCTCTCCTGCAGCCGGGAGAGTATGTAGGGCACCTGCCCGTCGCCCTGGCCGACGGGCCTGTGGGCGTCGGACACGTTCTCAAAGCCGTGGTCGCGGAACACGCCGTCCGTCACGCGCACGGAATCCTTCATGTGCATGTAGCGGATGTGGGGCAGGAGCAGCTCGAAGGCCTTTTTGGTGTCCACGCCGCACTGCACGTAGTTGGAGGGATCGAAGGTGCAGCCGATGCTGGGGAACGTCTCGTGGATGCGCAGGCAGCGCTCGGGGGTGTCGCCGAAGATGGCCTTCTCGTTCTCGTGCAGGAGATGCACGCCGCTGTCCCTGGCCGCATCCACCAGGGCGGAGAGGCGGGAGAGGACCTCGTCCTCGTACTTCCAGGGGTCCTGCTCCTGCGGGGTGTAGAAGCTGAAGATGCGGATGGCGCCTGCCTCAAGCTCGTGCGCCACATCCAGCAGGTTCTTGAACTTGTCCAGGTGGGGAGCAAAGTCCTCCTCGATCGGGATCTTGCCGATGGGCGAGCCCAAGGCGGAGATGCCGATGCCGTGGTCACAGAGCCTTTGGTGGATGACCTTCGCCTCCGCGGGGGTAAAGTCCGCGATGTTTTTGTTGTCCACCGTTCGGGGCTCCATGTAGGAGATGGAAAGGGCGTTCAAAACGCGCATCTGTTCGTCCAGCAGGGGCGAGATCTCGTCCGCAAAGCCGGTCAAGGTAAATCGTGCCATGGGTGTAAATATGCACCTCCTGCGCATTTTCGGGGCTGGTCGTTCTATCTTTAACAGTATACCGCGAGCAAAAATGTTTGCCTGCAAGGGTATTTTTGGCGCGCCGTCGATATCGAGCCTGCGGCGAACGCCGCAGCAAAAGCGGAGCTTTTGGGACTTACATAGATAAGTCTGCGAAAATATTATACCGATAAATCACGAAAACGTCAAACCGAAACATGGGCAAAAAGACACGAGAAAGAAGCGATTTTCCGCCATGCGGGATGAGAGGCCGATTTTTGTGGCGGAGGCGGGCGCGTCTGTGGTATACTGGGCAAAAGATGAGCGAAGAGGCTCGGCAAGGAGGCGCTTGACCCCATGACCCAACTGACGAAAAAGACGCTGGCGCGGCTGATCGACCAGACGCTGCTCAAGCCCGAGGCGAGCTACGAGGCCCTGCGGCTGCACTGCGAGACCGCCGCCCGATACGGCTTTAAGACCGTGGCAATAAACAACGCGCCGATCCCTATGTGCAAAAAGTGGCTGGAGGGCAGCGGCGTGCTGGTAGACGCGGCCATCTCCTTCCCCCTGGGCCAGTGCACCACGGAGGTGAAGGTGTTCGAGGCCCTGGACGCCATCGCCAAGGGCGCGGGCGAGGTGGACTACGTGACGAACGTGTCGGCCGTCAAGTCCGGGGACTGGGCGAAGGTGGAGGAGGAGATGCGCCGCATCACCGACGCCTGCCACGAGAAGGGCATCCCGGTGAAGGTGATCTTCGAGAACTGTTTCCTAAGCGACGACGAGAAGAAGCGGCTCTGCGAGCTGGCGCTCAAAATTCGGCCCGACTTCATCAAGACCTCCACGGGCTTTGGCACGGGCGGCGCGACGGTGGAGGACGTGCGCCTGATGAAAAAACAGGTGGGCGACGAGATCGGCATCAAGGCCGCAGGCGGCATCCGCACGCTGGCGAGCGCCCTGGAGATGATCCGCGCGGGCGCTTCCCGCATCGGCACCAGCCGCGGCGTCGAGATCGTGGACGAGCTGGAAAAATAATACACAGGAGGAGATCGGCATGCTGTTTTTGGGCACCGGGGCCGCGGAGCTGTTCCCCAACCCCTACTGCGACTGTGAGGTCTGCCAGCGGGCGCGCCGCGAGGGCGCGATCCCGAGGAAGCGCAGCGCTCTTTTGATGAACGAGACCACCATGGTTGACTTCGGGCCGGACGTGTTCGCCGCCTCGCAGGAGTACAATGCGTCGCTGGCGCAGGTGCAGGACGTGTTCATCACCCACACCCACGAGGACCATTTCTCCATCGCCAACATCGAGGCCATGACCATGGCCAATTCCCGGCTTGGCCATTTCCCCGTGCGCTTCTACGTGTCCGAAAAGGGCCTGGCCTGGCTGGACCGCTACCGCGAGGCCGTGAAGGCGGTGGGCCTGAACGCCATGACGCAGCTGGAGGAGATGGGCAGGCTGGAGTTCCACGCCGTCAAGCCCTATCAATGGTTCGAGGCGGCCGGGATGCGCGTTTTCGCCATCGAGACCAACCACAGGGCCCACGAGGGGGAGAAGGCGATCAACTACCTGTTCGACCGGGGAGAAAAGGGCAAGCTGCTCTACGCCTGCGACACCGGGCTGTATTCCAAGGAGAACCTGGAAGCCCTGCGCGGACAGGCGGCGGACATGCTCATCCACGAGGGCACGCTGGGCAGCCTCCATGCGGAGAAGGACAACGGCCACATGAGCGCTGAGAACCTGGTGGAGCAGGTGGAGAACCTCATGGCCGTGAACGCCCTGAAGGCAGACGCGCGCATCTTCGTCACCCACATCAACCAGGTGCAGACGTTCTCCCACGAGGAGTACCAGCGGTACATGAGCCGGTACTCCCAGGCCAACATCGTGGTGGCGCGGGACGGCATGTGCGTCTTCTAGGAGGATGAAGATGGCAAACCAGAGAAACGGACAGAGGGGAAGAAAGACGCGCGACCTAGCCTACATCGCCCTGGCGGCGGTGCTGATCGCGCTGTGCTCCTGGATCAGCATCCCCAGCGTCGTGCCGTTCACGATGCAGACGTTCGCGGTGTTCTGCGTGCTCTCCCTGTTGGGAGGGGGACGCGGGACCGCGGCCGTGGCGGTGTATCTGGCGTTGGGGCTGGTCGGCGTGCCCGTGTTCGCGGAGTTCCACGCGGGGCCCGGCGCGCTGCTGGGCAACACGGGCGGGTATATGATTGGCTTCCTCCTGATCGGCGCGATCTACTGGCTGTGGGAGAAGCTGCCCGGGCGGAAGCTCTGGACGGAGGCGGCCGCGCTGGTTTTGGGGCTTGCGGTCTGCTACGCGTTCGGCACGGCCTGGTTCATGGTCGTCTACGCCCAGGGCGGCGAGGCGGTCGGCCTGTGGGCGGCCCTGGGCTGGTGCGTGTTTCCCTTCATCGTCCCGGACCTCGTCAAGCTGACTTTGGCGCTGTTCATCGCCCGGCAGGTGCGCAAACGCATATCTTTATAAAATATAAATTTTTGGGCGGGTGGGG
>CANQPP010000001.1 GCA_947625765.1 uncultured Clostridia bacterium | reverse complement strand
ATAGTGTCCCCGGCCTTGGCAACCTTTGTATCATCTGCAACCTTTACGTCCTCGGAGCCATCAAACGGGACACCGTTAATGTTCACGGGAGTAGTCAGCTTTGACGCGCTTTGAACGTCCTTCTCACTGTCGGGAGTATTGTCTACCTTCTCAAGACCGATGTTCGTTTTTGCTTGCAGTTTCTCTTCATCAGTGAGATTCTGCGGTAGATTGTATCGAACAGCACCAACCTGTTTTTCAATATCTTCGCAGGCTTGCGCGGCAACGTTAGCTCTCTCGGTAGCCTTTTCAGCAGCATCTATAGTAACGTCAAAGACTTCTCCGCGATTAGCTTCTGCGTCCACCCTGCCCGTTTCGTTTAGCTCACGGGTATCCTCGGCGAGTCCCCTCGCTTCTTCTGCAATAGCCCTATCTCTTTCGGCGACGGCACGGGCTTCTTCTGCCTTCTTCCTGGCTTCTTCCGCTGCGATGCGCTCGTTCTCATTCTCAATACGAACGTCCTCGGCTTCCTGCACTTTCTCGGCAGTCTCAACAGCTTGTTTGGCAGTCTCAGCGGCGGCCTTTAGGTCAGCAGCCTCCTCATACATGCCCTTAACTTCGTCAGTTTTCTCAATGACGGTCTCGGTATTTTTCTGCGTGGTTTCCGTATCCTGCCGAACGGAAGACTGCATCTCTTCCACAGTAGATTTGATGCCGTCAACATCTTCGCCGATTTTCCTGACTTGCTCCACGGCCGTTTTCAATGCGACCGTAATGTTGTAGAAAACAGACTGTAGGAAATTGGATATTTTGATTTTTAGAGACTCTTGTCCCTGTCCATCCACGATAAGATAATTGTCCTGCGAGACTTGTTCTGCTTCCCGCAGGTCACGTATTCTTTTCCTGTTTGGATTAACTTGGCTCAAACGTGTACCACCTCACGGTACATTAAGTGTAGACTGGGATGCCCTGAACGGGACGCGGTGTGTAGGAATACCAGTGGGCCGTTAGAGTGATGTCATGATCCGGCATCGTACACCAAGAGCTAACCTTATATTGCACACCGTTTTGGTCTACCCAATAGTCGCAGAGATTGTAAGAGTTGCGCCTGGGGGCAGAAGCTGCCTGGAACGCATAGCTCTCGTAATACTCATACGTCAATGGGTCTGGCATATCGTACACCGTTTCCGTTGTAATATCATGCCTATAAGTAACAGTGTGCTTCGGAGTAGAGAGGGGAGGAGCACCTTCTGTGCCAAAACGCATGAAGATAAACCCGCCGGACAGTCTGTCTCCGGGGTAAGCCACATACACCGTATCTCTTGGGGTCAAGGTAGTTCCAGTCTTGTTCATAAACGTCATGGGCGTTTCATCCTCGTTGTCCAAGAAGCGAACCATATAATGAACGCCCGTGCCAACAGCTCCAATTACGACCGCAGGCTTAATGTGCATCGCGGACTTGTAATCAGGAACCTCTTTGGCAAGAATAGCCCGAATGTTACTCAAGTCTTGATCTTTAATCACAGATATTTCCTCTTATCAAGTGGGATTCACTGTCAGCTCACTAGAAGTGGAAGCTGTGCCCTCGTAGTAAGGAAGCTGCGCCGTGTTAGATGCAGAGATTTGCATGAACTCGCCGGGGCGCAGGGGCATCTCAATAGACTGGATGATGAACCTGGCCTTGTTGTACTTGAGCTTTCTGTCCGTGATGGTCACGACCGTATCCACATCCAGATGGGGGATAAGGGTACATTGGAAGTCCATAGTCTTTTGCACAATTGCCATACGGTTCAGAATGTACTCGGCCAAGTCCTTCGCACGATCATCGTTGTACACGGAGTCGCTCTCGTAAGGATATATCTTCCGGCCAATCAGCTCTATGCGGGTATCAGATTCTGGGTTATTATTCTCGGCGGTGTAGGAGTGATAGCCGTTCTCTTCCATGTTCGTTCCCGTTACCTTCACCGCGTTATACGCATTGGCGAAGTCATAGAACGTGCTGGAGGAGACGTACTCAAGCTCGCTGTCGGAGAACTCGTAGATGGGAGCCTTACCGCTGTACAAGTGGTCAAGAGTACCATCTTGTATCGTCAAGTGCCCATCAGGCGTATAGAAAATGTCCGCGCCAAGAATCATCCCAATTTCCGTCAAGATGTCACCCATAGCGCCGTTAGATGAGCGCTTCAACTCATACGGCATGACCTCGTTGATATGGGAGTGAGAGAGGATAGGGCTTACCGGGTCAGCGACACCAAAAGCACCGTTCTCCGTTGCAAGCACATCCTTAATCATGTTGTAGATGGGCGTGTCCACGGGCACAACATAAGTGCCATCCAGCGAGAAGTAATTGGTGTCTGCGGTGAACAGTCCAAATTTGTCCACACCGTTGATTGTTACAGTGATTTTGGAACTCTCTCTGGTCACGGTGGCGCTGGTGCAGATAAATATTCCTTGCGAGAAATAGTAAGTATCCTCGTGCAACATCGCGCCGTGTCTATAAGCAAGGTCGCCGTCTTTCACGTACTCGACCCATGCCATAGAATCGGACTCGTAAAGTACAACGCCGGACTCGCGGGTGTACCATTTGTCCACTACGCCTACATATACACGAAACTTCCTATTAATCCAGAAGGAGCGCGTATAAGCGTCGGGGAAGTAATCACCTTTATCGTCAAGCACAGTCAATGTGCAATAGCGTCTCACGCCCTGCCGGGCTTCAATCGTAATAGTGTTCTCGTTCTCTGCATCAAGGCTGGCATATACCTCGCCAAGAACATTCTCGTTCCAGTCCAGAATCTCGATCTTTACTACGGGGAAGATAACGGGGCGCTTGACCGCCCTTATATATTCATCGCAATACTTATCGTAATAGTTCAAATATCTTCCATCCTTTTACAGCTCGTACACACTTATGTCGTCCACGCTGAACGTCTCTGTGTACGAGAACTGGACGGTGGAAGGCTTATCAAGAATCCTGTAGTCGATGCTGGTCGCGCTATCTGTCAGAATAGCACCAAAGATATGGCCCTTCGGGTCTTTGATGATAGCATAACCACCCTGCGCGATCCATTCATACCACTCTTGCAGACCTTCAATATCATCTTCCAGCTTGCCGTTGAACTTATTGATACGGCCCAGCTTGGCGGTGATGTTCTGCGTCATGAAGTTGTTCTCGCCGACAACGATTTTCGGGTAGCGGGAAAGAGTGCTTGCAACAACCACATTCCTGTTCTGCGTCAGCGCCGCAGCTTCCACATCCATCTGCAACTGCCAAACCCTATCGGCCAGATAGACGTTCGGCTCAATCTCCTTGATGGCCGTGACCGTCCAATATTCCCAGTCCACGTATGTCATTTCAGATTCCATAGAGATACCAATCTTCGTTTCGGTCTTAGGAACAATCGTCCAGGCATACGTGTTGTCACTAGCGACGAGGTGGTCGATAATGAAGAAACGGTCGGCATCAATCTCGCCTACCTTGTGATAGACCTGTTCATCCTTCTTGCGGCGGTAGATGATCCAACCGACGATTTCATCTGTCAAGCCCTTAATGATACTGGAGTTCAAGCTGTCGGTGTAATCGGCCACGATTCTTGTGCCGGGAATCTGTTCCCATTCGGGCAACCAATATGGGTCTTCCGACGTTTTAATCTCCGAATCATTAGCTACCCTATTCAGAAGCATCATGTAGTCTATCTTCTGTTCGGCGAACATGCGCACTTTACTTATCAATCGACTTCACCTCCTATGGGGTCAGTTTGGAATAGATGATTCTCTTGACCTTGCAGTCGGTAGGCATCAGGACGAACTTCCATTGCATACCAGAAAGGTCAGTGGTGTTCTCGCGCCAATACATTTCACCGCCATCCGCAGTCTTAAAGTCGAATGGGATGTCATTATTCCAGACGTAGCACACATCATCTATGGCTTTGGTCGGGCCAATCATATCCTCGAACACGTCATAGATAGCGCCAACCTGCTTCTCTTGGTCTTTCATTCGATACATGAATTTGTAATCATGTAGCCTCAGGCAGAAAGCCTTCTCTTGGTCGTCTGAGTCAAGGGCAATAATATCGCCATCAAACTTGTCGGCCAGGCACGTACTCAAGAACACGGTGAAAGAATCTTCTTCTACATACAGCGGGCGGCGGGCAATCTGGTCATAATACAGCTCCCCGGACTTTAGCCACGCGCTGTTTGTCCCCTTAAACGGAAAATCTTGTACGAGTTCGCATTCCCCGGTCGTGATACCGACGGACTGCATGTCGTCTCGCCATGTGATACGGGCACTGTTATCGTCCTCGTTCAGTTCCACAATGGGCGGCGCGGTCAAGTCAGGATAGGGGTATGCCGTGGCGAACTCTTTCACGTCGGAACATTCCTGCCCGGCCTGGCTCTCTACCAGCAGTTCCAGTCTATAGGTCGTATCAGGGGTGAACCCATCGTACTCCCATTCGAGCCTTGAGCTATACACTCGGCCTGTAGTAATAATCAGTCGCTCTGTACCCACAGCATACAAACTGAACTGGTGATACCGAACGGGGACGTGCTGCTCCTGGGTGTACGTGCCGACGAACTTTTGCACACGAGAGGTGAGAGAAGAAGGTGCAGTCAGAGTTACTTTAGGAGTTTTTAGTGCCCGGAAGAAGAAAGAAGGGGAGGCAATGAAGTTCGTCATGATCTTGTAGGCGGTGTTCTCTGCCGGGACGGCGGGGAGTGCAGTCTTGACCGTGACTTCGCCAGAGTCGTAGTTGTAGCCGGAAATCTCGTAGTCCACGAAGTTGATGGTAATGAACATGCCGACTTCCAACTGCGGATGGTTGCGAATCTTGAATGTCGTGGTCGTGTTGTTATCGCTCTTTTGAACAACGCCGGACGCCACCATCATAGACGGCAAGTCCTCAAACATGACGACCTGCCAGATGTAGTTTCTGTCGTTGATGAAAGAGTTGGCAGGAACCGTTGCGGTTACTATTTCACCGTTATAAGCAAGAGGAGTCCCATCCGCATTCGAGACGGTCTTGGACGTATACACCCTTTCAGACGTATCGTTATTGTAGACTACGATGTAATAGCGATACAGCGCGTCTCCTTGGAATAAAAACTCAAACGTATTGTCGAGAGAAGCATCAATAGCCGATGAGCGCGGGGACGCATTGGCTGGTGTATAGATCACAGATAAATCACCTCACAAAACAATATCTGCCGTGATTTTGAATAAGCGATATTACCGCGTATGGTACGGTAGATATTGCTTCATGTAATTCTCTCCAGAAACAAAACAAGACTCCCGGACGAACCGGGAGCCTTTATTGTCAAATGTTGACATAGCCGCGCAGAAAATGTATAATTTTGTAATGGAATCCGCCGTCGATTCTTAGCGCGTACCAGAAATGGTAGACGGACGGCGGTTAAAAGACGGTTGCCTTTATCCTGCGAGAGCAGAAAAAGGCTCGTGTATTGCCCTCGCGGGAAATAATCCCAAAGGAGGTGATGCACATAACACTTCAAAATGCGTACCTGTTTGTAAGCATTGTCTATATGCTAATTCAAACTTGCTACTTGTTTTTAAAAAAGAAGTGGGCCGTCTGCTAGACCCAGGCGGCTCGTGGGGCGTGGAGATTCTTCACTAACCATTAACTAATGTGTGTTCTGGCAACCGTTAGGATTCCACAGCGGGGAGAACTTGTTACCAGCAAGTTTCTCCCTGCTCCTTTATTATATATCATAATCTAGGCAGCGTCAATCATTTTTGCAACATTATGTGTGAAGAAAGCGGAAGCCCATTTCATCAAGAAGCATAGTCGGAGTTCTCAAGTCTACTTGCAGTCGGCAGAACAAGTCGAAGCTCTTTGCCAACTCTTTATTGCCATGAAGAAACTCGCGCTCCTTCTCGGACATCTCATCGCTCAACAGGGACTTATCTATCTTGTACCCGCTTGGAATTTTCTGCAAGCAGATGCCTGCGCAACGGTTCAGAAAGAACTCCAGCTCGTGCTGTGTGAAGTTAAGTCTAACAGGGCCACAACCAGCATTCCATAAAGACCGAATGTAGCTGTAAACGTCCTGCACGGTGAACTCCAATCCGTCCTCGTGGCAGTTAATGAACCCAGCCACCGCTTGTTCTTTTTCTAAGGCAACACACATAGACTTCGACCTCCAATCTAGCTAATATTCTTGACGCGACAAGGAATAGCATATATAATAGTCGTAGACCATACCAACAACGAAGGAGATGATTCTGTATGGCAAACATCACAAAGGAAGAAAGACTAAAGAGAATTGACGACATGATCGCCAAGAAGAAACAAGAGATTATCGACCTAGAAGAGAAGAAGCGCTCCCTCACTGAACCCGCTATTACTTACAAGGATATTATTGCCAAGGCAAAGGAAGCGGGCATTACTCCAGAGCAAGCTGCTAAGAAGCTGGGGCTTTGATTCTAAAATCAGGCAATGGAAGGGGCCGATTTCTCGGCCCCATTTTCTATACCTAGAATTGACTCAAGAGGGGGATCATGCCGCCAGTGCGTTGCCGCGCCTTGCGGAGCTTAACATCGAACAGATGCTCGATCTCGTTCTTAATGAGAGTGGGCGTCTCCGTAGAAGTCGGGCTGGTAACATTGATGTTGATGTCACCAACGGTCATGGAGTTGTCTATCTCTGCAAGCATAGAAGCCTGATTCGTGGGATTGACCTTTCCGCGCAACCAGCCGATGGGGGAGGAGTCGGAAATGTCGGATAGAATCTCCCGCATAGAATCAACGATTCTGTCTAGGAAGTCTCCATCATCGAACAGAGAGCGGATGCCGCCACCAGCGATTGCCTTGACAGAATCAACAGGAAGCATACCACCATTCTTGATGGCATCGGACACTTCTTGTACATCCGTCATGTCGCCATTGCGGATAGAGGTATCAAGAATCTTGGTGAGCTGGTAAGGATAAACAGCGCTGCCTTCGGGAAGGTCTACAATTTCAGCGGCGGAGCCATTCTTGATGCGAACATCATCGTTGATAATGGCGGGGCCGCCGGGAGCCTTTTTAGTACCACGGGCGAAAGCTGAAAAGGAGCCGCCAGCCGCGCCTCCTCCAGCCGATTTCTTTTTCTTCGATTCAAGATACGACTCTGCGGCTGCTTTAGCACTTTCAGCCGCTTTCTTTTTATTCTCGGCTTCCTGGGCCGGAGTAAGAGTACGATCTCCAGAACCAGAAGTAACGACATTCCCATGACTCGCGGCCTCGCTAAGAGCTTGCTTGTTTTTATCGGATAAGCTCTCATACTCTTCCAAAGCCTTGTCAATCTGTCCTGCGTTCTTGAGAGCAGAATTAACAGCCCGTCTATAAGTTCCGTCGTCCTCCCATACCTCCGAAGAACTGCTTCCGCCTCCGCCGCCTCCTCCACCGCCACCACCGCTTCCGCCAATACTGGCCATAGCAGCGTTAATGGAGTTGGCCGCAGCCCATGCCGCACTCTGCATGTAGTCCCAAAGAGCGGCATACTGGTCGGCAAACGTTTGGAGAACATCAAGACGTTGGTCGAGGATTTTCGACTCCCAGTCAGCGCCTAGCATCTGGTCTGCTAGGAGCTTATCCTGTTGGAAGTGGTACTCGTCCACAACGTCCTGCCACATCTTCTTGTACTCTTCCCATTTGTCGATCATCTCGTCAATGTGCCTAATTTGTTCATCAAATTCAAATTGACGGATGTCCTCTTCGGCTTGCTTGATGGCGTTCTGGTCGGCTTCCCAGACCCAGCCTCGATCAGCGTAGTAGACACGCATACTCTTGTTGCGTCGAGCAGTTTCAAGGGCAAGCTGTAACCGCTCAAGCTCAAGGGCACGTTCGCGCTCTTCGTTCTCTTTCTGGAGCTGTTTCTTCTGATCTTCTAGCGCTTCGATTTGTTTGTCGATAACGTAGTTGACAGCACGAAGAGTGGCGCTTAGAGCATCTTCCCACCAGCTAATCATGCCTTGGTAGACTTCTTTGTAGTAACGCTGATAGTCGTCCAGGTACTCTTCACTGTTGGCGAAGTATTGTCTGTTGAGCGCGTCTAGCTGGTCAAGGTAGGTCTTTTGGTCAATGATATTGACATCGCGCTTGAATTGCAGGTCTTTGTAGAGCTTGTTGAACTCGTCGCGGACTTTATCTGCTTCGGACTTGGCTGCACTGCCAGCACCGCCGCCTCCACCTCCAGAACCTTTGAAGGTTTTCGCAAGGTTGGATTGCATGTTCTTCCAAGTTTCCTGGAACTCAGCATATTGCTTTTTAGCATCAGTCAAAGCCGCAGAAGCAGCCATATACTGCAAATTGAAAGCAGCATCGTTCGCCAACTCGGAAACTCGTTGCAACTGACTGTTAAGGTTGTCATAATTCGCTTGCGCGGCCGCGATGTTCGCCTGCATCATGGAGCTGATGAACACATACAGACTGTCGGCAGATTGCAGGGAAGCTAAACCTTGCTCGTTAATAGCCCCAGCATCATCGTAGAACAGAGCTGTGACGCCAGGAATAATTGCCTCTAATTCTGCGAACGCATCATAGACCTGCGAAGAATTGGCTCCATATTCATTAACAGCGTCAATAACTCCGTTAATGGCCGATTCAAAAGACTGTGCATTTATCTGCCCTAAAACGGTAGAGAATTGCCTCGTCAAATCCTCGGCGGAGATAATTCCTGCGTTATACTGCTGAATTGCGCCAAGAAGTTGCGGGAATTTACTTAGGAGATCATCAATCGGGAATGTGTCGAAAGTACCCTGATTCAGTGAATCAATAGCATTTTGAATCGGAGCCTTTAGAGATTCCGCGTAATTACGGGTTGCAAGTTGTGATGAGGACGCAGAATAAGCCTGATACTGCGCGGCATCGAGCCGTGCTTTTGCAACATCTAGCTCCTTCTGATAATCATTTTTATCTTGCTCCCAGCGATATCTAGCTTCGCTTTCTGTTAGCCCTTCGCCCTGCATGGACTTATCCAGATATTCCTTTGTCGGCCCCTTTTCATACTCAGCTAACTTCTCTTCATAAAGCTCAATATCGTGAGTAATATCCTCAATAAGCTGATCCGATTCTGCCTTTTGTTCTTCACGCAGATGCTGATAGAACTTGCTTAAATCTCCGTTTTTAAAGTCAATATCTTCCAGGTAATCGGCGCGGTTATTCTCAAGAGCGTATTGAATTGCATCGTCAACAGAAAACTCTTTATTGGTTATCTGTTCCAGAACATCTTGCAAAGAGTTTACTTTATCTATGGTGCTCTGGAATCCTTCCGCAGTGACACGGATAACAACATCGGAGCCAGCATCTTCCAGCTCTTGCAGTTTATTAACTAGATCATCAATTGTGTATCCAACAACCTGCATGAAGTTGTAGGTGCTGTTGAACTCGGTTTGGAATCTAGTCGTTAATTCAGCTATCGCTTTCTCATCTTCGGAAGCCAATGCTTCGCTATATTCTTTGGCAAAAGCAGATAAGCCAGAAGCACTATCAGAAGATATGCCGGAACCCATAAACTCTTCAAAAGTAGAGATACCTAAGTCACGAATCTGCGCTTGTGCATATGTGTTGATTATCTTTCGTAGATTCGCAATCTCCGTTTCATTCGCATGCGGATTCTTTTCAAGAACCAGCATAGCGTCCATGGCATTTTGGGCATACTCCGCATTATCTTCCAACCACTCGTCGAGTTGTTCGTCGGTTTTATTTTGGAGATATAGTTGCCAAGCATGGTAGTTTTCAACGGAAGAAAGCCCGTTGCCCATATAACTCTTGTATTTGTAATATGATGTATGATTATCCTGGCGATTTGCAATATCGTTATATCGCTCAATGCGGGCATCAACATCATACGCGCTCTCTTCTCCCCAGAAAAGGTTAGAAATACCAAGAGTAAAAGGACTTAATAAACTTTTCCAAAATGACTCTCCTGGATGATTTACTGCAAAGTTCTCATCAGCATCGGATAGAGCTGTTAGAGTATTGAAAAACTCTGGTAATCCGCCACTCCAAAAGCCATCTTGTCGGTTGGCCTCAACAACCCGTTGCCAACCAGTTAGCCTTCCTTCATTGTTGGCGAACTGTTTAGCTCTTTTTTCGGAGAGGCCTTCCTCTTCTGATTTTAGCCGCTTAAGAAAATCAATCTGTTCATTGAGCAGCGTATTTTCCTTTTGCAGATAATCAATGCGCGATTGAGAAAGGCTTTTATCAGATAACTCTTCTTGATTAGCCTTGCTTTTTTCTTGTAATTCGGAAATCTCTGATTCGTACTCTTTTGCCTTTTCAGTAGCATCCTGCATTTCCTCTATGAGTTCCTGATTGGACTTTATGGTTTTATTTATCCAATCATATAACATTTTAAATGCAGCGATGGTCATCATGATATAAGTGGCAGGGTCAAGGAATATACTTTTCAATGAGGAGCCAAGCATCGCAAATCCGCCATTGAGCCGATCAAAAGATTCCAACTGATCCTTTAATTTTCCAACTTGCCCCTGCGCTTCAACGGTTTCTTTAACGAATCCTTTTGCATCTTCACTTAGGTAGTCGAATCCCTTTAAATTACTGATTTCCGCAAAGCTGGAATAGTATTTATCATACCCGATATTCTTGGTGACAAAGCCCTTTAATACAGACTGATCCTTCGCAGATAATTCCTTGAATTTATCAGAGGTCATATCAAACAAAGAAGCATTAAATATCTTGTTTGTCTGTACGGCCTGCACGGCGGTATTTATCATATTCCGCTGGGCTTTACTAAACAGGTTGGTGCTTAGAATCGCGTTTCTAGTTTTCTCATCATAAACGGACATTTGAGAAATGAGTTCCGCAAATTCTTTATTCTGGAATGCACCTTCATGCTGCAATTCGAGGAAACTGCCGTTTCCTACATCACCAAGAGAAGAGAATGTTTTCTTTAAGTCACCGCTACTATACTTCTTCAAAGCATAGCCAACAGTGTCATAAGCCTTATTCTTGAATACGCCTTTTATGCCTTTGCCGATAACCGTAAACAAGGTCGTTGTTGGCACAACACCAACGGTTTTCACTATGGCATTCAGAACATCAAGAAGCCCTTTGCCTGCGTTAATGAAGCTCTTAACAGCCGTGGTGTCAAGCAGGTTCGAGGAGAACGTCTCAAAAGAAGCATTGAACTGAGCCATCGTACCTTCGATGGAGTTCAGGTATGCTTCGTTCTCCTTCATTGCAGAACCCATAGCATTGGAAGCGGTTTCTGCTGCTGCCATTCCGCCGCCTTCGCCAGCCATGTTCGTCATTAGCGAAGCGAAAGCGTTACCTTGACGGACACCAGCGACGAGCCTAGTAATATCGGCCTGTGCCTTATCCGTCAAACTATTCCAAACCTGGGACAGCTCAACAACAATATCGTAGGTAGACTTGAACGTATTATTGTCTGCCATGATATTGACCTTGCCATTGGTCAGATTCAGAATCTGGGTTTGCAGTTTGGTTATGCTCTCTGCCGCGCCCGTAGCATCCTCATTCAGAGCTTCGAGTTCACCAGCAGTGTTCCGCAGTCTCATACTCAACGTTTTCAGTGCAGTACCCACAACATCGGGGTCTTGCATAACGTTGTTCATAGCAACGATTAAGCCGATGGATTCCTCTAAGGTATTACCAGACGCGGCAAGAGCAGAGCCGCTTCGCAGTAAGGCATCGCCGACTCCCTTAGAGCTAATAGCGTAGTTGTTGCCAACTTCGTTTAGCTTATCGACAATGGAAATGGAGTTCTGGGCTTCAACACCGAAAGCCTTCATCGCAGAGATAACGACTTCGGATGCGTCGGACACGCTCTCAATTCCGTCACCGACGTTCTTATACAGAATAGCGGTATCGGAAATGCTCTCGGCGTCCTTTAGGGAATAGCCAAGGCGGGCGAAATCCGCTGTGGCCTGCACGGTATCAGCCAGCGTAGCACCTAGCTTCTTCGCTCGAACAGAGGCATTATCCAGGAACTTATCGTAGGTGGCAGATGTCTCGTCCGTGACCTTCTTTAGCTCGGTCATGGCCTTATCTACTGCCGCTACGTTATCGTACACTTGCCGCAGAGAATGGGTCATTAGCGACCAAGCAGCGACTGTCAGAGCTTGGCCTACGTGGCTCGTCCACAGCTTATTGAGCTGGGTGCTTAGGCTTTCTACTTCAACGCCTGCGGTCTGAGCCTCTTTGCGGAGCGTGGTATAGTAGGCACGGGCCTGCTTCTCACCGCCTTCCCATTTGGAAGGATCGCGCAACCGTTCAACAAACTGCAAATACTTCTCGTTTAGCTCCGGCATCCGCTGGAAGTTAGCCGCGAAGTTATTGTGGTAGTCCTGAGCTTGACTCAACAGATTGTTGAAGGCTATGGTCTGAGCACGGTCTGCGTTTATACCAGTGTTCTGGCGAGAGAACGTCTTTAGGTCTAGCTTGTACTTGCTATAAGCATCAGCGGCTTCTTTCCATGCCTCTGTCTGTTTACCAATAGCGTCGTTTCCAGATTTAAGAGCCTTCTTGATTGCCGACGAAACGCTTTCTGCTTGATTGACCAGGGAAGTCCTGTCCTCGCCCGAAAGCCCCATAAGGCGATTGATATTAAGACCTTCTGTATTAACATCAAACCGCCCAACAACGTTCTTAAGTTGCTTCTGGTAAATCTCAAGTTGTTGCCCTAAAGCAAAGTTGCCAGAGTTTATAGCAATGTCTCCAGCCTCGGCAATTCCCGAACTCTTGCGAACCGTATTGAGCTGCGCGTTCAGCGTCTTTAGAGATGTGGATAGTTTGTTTACATCTTTAGACTCTTGCTCATGGGCCTTAGCATCCTGCTTGCTTTGAGCTTCCTGGTCTTTTGCCGCTTTGACGTTCTTCGCTCTCTCAACAGAAAGCTCGCCAAGCCTAGTCTTTAGCTCCGCAATAGAGAAAGCCTCAGTCTGAGCATCCTTCTCCAATTGCTCAAGGCCAGCCAGAGTAGTGGCCGCGCCTTCGTTCTTTTCCGCGTAAGGAGCTACTGCCGCCTTCTCGGAAACGATTTTCTTCTGTAGGGCCGCCCGTTCAGACAGAACCTTATTCGTCTCTTTCTCTGTCTGCGCGAGCTTATTCGCTTCCAGATTGGCTTGACGAATCGTATCTGCATATCCAGACAGAGCCGTACTATCCGTAACGGGCTGTTGTAGCGCCGTCCTAACGTTCTGTAACTGATTCAGAACGGCGCTCTGGGAGGTAAGAGAATCTGGGAGTTTACTTACCTTCTCTTCGACCTTATTGAGGTCAGAGATAACCTGCTTCTGTTCCTTGGCAATATTCGTGCTGGCCTGCCGTGTCTGACGCTTTTGTTCTTCTGCCTGCGCAACGATTCTCGCAGTAGTAACAGCGCTATTCTGCTCCTCGGTCAGCGCCTTCTTGAGCTGCGTGTCGGACAGATTATCCCTAGAAGTAAAGGTCTGCCATCCCTTAATAGCACTGTCGCGCTTCCTAGCCTCCTCAGACACATCCAGATAAGGAGACAGTTTGGAGCGCTGGGCCTGCATGCTCTTCTTCGCTGCTTCAAGTTTCTCAGCCTGATCCTTAATGGCCTGTGTCGTGGCTTGAGTAGCGGCCTTTGCTTCCTGCTCTATCTCAACAACAGTGTTGCCGAAGTCATGTATCTTCCTGGAACTTTCATCTATGTCAGCCAGGGTTGTATTGCCGCTTACAGCAGTCTGCAAGTCGTTTAGGCTCTGCCGGGCGGTGGTCGCTTTCTCGGTAGTAGAGCCGGACTTAGTGATCCGCTCTTGCAGATTGGCGATCCTCTTGTACAGAGCTTCCTTCTGCTTCGCTACATCCAGAGCCTGCTTCTGGGCACTAGCTTCATGCTTGGCCGCATCAGCCGCACTCTTGTTTACCTGTTGCATGGCACGGGCAGAAGCGGAGATTCCCTCGTTTAAGGCCTTTACTTGTGCTTGGAGAACCTTGAGCGTTCCGTTATCTTGACCGCCAGTGGCTATCCTGTTCTGCTCGACGATGAGCTTGGCCTGCAACTCGGAGAGTTGATCCATCTGTTTTGAAAGAGAAGCCGCAAGCTGGTCGGTCGCGCCCTGCACTTGAACAGATATGGTCTGCGCCATACCACTGGTATCAAGAGTAATAGGTATCTTTACAGGAGCCTGAGTAAGTTTTCCTTGTATCTCGGAAAGCTGGGTAGCTATCTGCCCTTCGTTCAGTCGTACTGGAATTAGTAGGGTAATATCATCTGCCAATGGTTTCACCACGCTTATTCACGCAAACCTCATTCAGGGCGGTGTATTGATTGGAGTACACCATTTCATCATCCTCGCTTAAATCATCGTGGACATCCCCGCCCAAAATGGGCAAAAAAAGAACCATGGGTTATCCCATGGCGCTGAATGTTCTAAATAAAATGACGCATTCTCGTTAGTCGAAATATCTGAGTGTTGCGGGCAATACGCGCCCGACACATCATCAAGACCTACGCTTAACGCAAAATTCGTCTCTTGATCGCGTTTAAATCATTATCGTTTAGCCTCGCCCCACCACTCAATAGGTGAAAGCGGTCGCATTCTATTTTATCAATCCTAGTAAGAGAATCCAGTTTTACAAATGACGGATTCAAAAAGAGGATTGTAATGAACCAACTCAAAATTCGTCGGATACAACAGTTTCTTCTCTTTACCATGCGTAGATGATATGTTGAGGACTTCTATATGTGTGTCGGAAACGTTCACTACCAGATATGGTCTATCATACCTCGGAGTCGCTCCATCACGAAACCTCACTCTACCGAGAAGTCCCTGCCCCTCGACGTACTCCATCAATAAATCACCAGCTCTCCGTTGTCCATATATACGCTGTATGAATCATCTTCTGCATCCAACGAAAAGCCTTCCAATTGCTCTATTACTTCATCGGACATTTTAAAGCCTTCATAATAAAAGGTCACGCCATTGATAACTTCGTGCGCCATTGTATCTCTGGACGATTGACGGTAAGCCCGAATAACGTCACGCATACGGGCAATATCATCCGCCTGGGACATCATATCAACGACGGAGCGCTTCTTATCATGAAAGCTATCTGCACGCAGACCAGCTGCGTATGCGACTTTCCAAGATTCAAGAGTATGGTTGATTTTGGATAACTCTCGTGCCGAAACCTTACCAAAAACGTTGATTATCAAGTTGAGAATTTCATATTCCTGCTCAGAGAAATCAGAATCAAATGAATCACTATCACGCTTGAAACTATCATAATCGTTCTTGTAGCGCAACCGTACTTTTTCAACCACACATCCGTTTCTAAAAGCAAGAACTGGCTCATTGAACAAAGGAACGCCATGTTCTGCTATGTTCGCCAAATCAGCCAGCATGAGTAACTTCTGTAATTTCATGTTCCCGTCGTATGTGTTCGGAGTCGTATCGGCCCCATTTTTTATGAAATACTTCGCATACTCATACACGTCTCTCACATCCTGTTCCTCCTTTCGCGGTTTGATTCATCTCTCATTATACTACGGATTCATCCGCTCTTATAGAGGGGGAAATATTTTATTGGTTTACCAATCTGTCGCTAATGCTATACTGATCCACAGAGTCAAAAGATGTCATTTTTTGTAGCGCGAACACTAGTTCCGTGCTATACTTGTCCTGTTGCCACCCCTATACTGGAAACAGGAAGGAGGTATTCTCTGTTTGGAATTTTTTCTGTCTTTAATTTGCACTGTTATGGCAAATGTGATTTCTTATTTCATTTGCAAATGGCTGGACAGTGTGATTGGCCGGTAATCAACCTGTGGATGCTCTACCACTGAAATAGAGTAGAAACCCCCGGTGCTGCAACACCGGGGGTTTCGCTTGGCCATTCTCTGTTTGGAGTATGACTGTCTTTAGCCTGTAGACAGTATAGCATAGACAACCGCCAAAAACAATATACGGAAGAAAAAATTTAAAAATGTTTCTGCCGCGCTTTGGACTTATGATAGGTGCTTTGGCAGGCGTGGCATTCTCCTGCATCTCTCAGGTTTCCCTTGTCATACCAGCGGCGTGTGGTCGCCACGAAATTTACCACCTCAAAGCGCCAATCTTTCCTGTTTACCATAACCGCGCAATTCAGCTGGAGAAGGAAAGGGGTCGCCGTTTAGCGACCCCGCACTTGGACTTTGGCAGGCGTACCTGTCTCCTGCATCCCTCGGGTTGCCCCTGTCATGCCATCGGCGTGTGGTCGGTACGAAATCTACCACCTCAAAGTCCTTCCTTATCCTATGCTCATTATAGCACGGCTATTCTTTTCTGTAAAGAACAATCTTATTGCTAATCAACCGATTCCACTCTTTCACACGAACTTTCAAAAATGTCAGAATCGAGTTCTTAAACTCCGGGCTATCTTCTGGAGTAACAAGCCGCAAAGCCAGAAAGAATCTCTCATTTTTCTCATCAATCCACTTCAATACTATCGCTGTATGCGGTCTCTTATCTTTGATGATATAATCAGGATCAGCAATAATTTGTGGAAGATATGAGTAGAATCTTTCGTAGTCTCCAGGATGCCTCTCTCTAATATGAGCGATCCGTTCATCTGTGATAATCACTTCGTCGGTTATGATGTTTGGCGTTATACACCTATATTTTCCCACATCAATTTTGCCGATAGACTGCACTGTCGTTCCCCTATCATTTGCCATTTTCTCTATTATAGCAGATTTATGGGAAACATCAATGCTTTCCTCTATCTGCGCTCCTTATCTGTATCCGCGACTATCCGACGAGTTCAGGAGGGAGATTCTGTCTCAATATACGGGCGACATCGCCATTATCCATAATCTTCTTCGCCGTATTCTCAACAAATGGACGCCGCACACCGTTGTAGGGGAACACATAGTCGTATGGGCCGCCCCGGACAACGACGCTGGAGACCAGGTGTTTTCCGTCCGTAGTCTTTGCGATATTTTTCACCGTCAAGGAAGTGCCGACCACAGTAGCCTTGTAATACTCGTCTTGCACCAGAGTGTTGCGACGCTGATACATCTTTGGCTGATACACATCGTACACGTCTTCCTGTGCCTGTTTCTCAAGCGCACTGATTGCATACGGTGCGACCTGATCTTTCAAAATCTGCTGAACCATCTTGTTCAGAGACTTCATCACGCCGCCCACTGTCTTTTTCACGTCCACACCTCCTTAGTTTTAGTTGATTATTATGGGTTCAGAGCCTCAATTTCATCTTTGGACATATAAACAATTTTGTCCTCATCAATTTGATGGCTCCTCTGGTATTTATTGTATGACTCAACAAGGTCTTCAAATTTTGATTCGCTAAGAGTATCTTCGGTTGTCCTGTATTTGACTAATTCAGGATACTCTTCTATCATAAACTTATTGTCCATCTGGACAAAACTGTCTTTTGATATTACAGCCTCGTTTGGGTTGTTAGAGTAAACAACTTTGTTGGATAGTCTCAAAGCCTTGTACTCTTTACCTTCCAGAGAATCAAACTGGGCGACCTCATAGTATCCCATTTCTTCATTGTAGTTAATGACAATATAGGGGTGCTCTGTCGCTGATATTGCCCCAGAATTATTAAAGCGAGCTTGGATCCAGATAACCTGACCAGGTTTTAGTTCACTCATTCAACCCATCCTGTCAAGTATTATCAACATATCCTTGTACTGCTCACGATATTCGTCAACATTTTTCAACGAATCCATTCTTTGGTCTTCTTTTTTGTAAAAGCCACTTTTCCGTTCCCACTCCCCATCTTCATGAGAGATTTCAATAAGTTCTTCAAGAGACGCACTGTGCAGTGCTTGATAAACTTTATCGAGAAAATCTCTTTCATTGGTGGGAAGCGTTTTACCAACATAACGAGACTTTATCGCTAGATAATTCTCTTGAACAGACGGAACAACTGCTCCATTATCGTAAGCATATAGATCATCTTCAAATAGCTTACTTCCGTATCGAGCAATATAAAGATTCTGAGCAATATGCAGATATTTGTTGAGCCTTGCATTGCCCTCATAGAATTTTCTTTCGGCCCGCCCCACAAGTCTATTATTAAACAACGTTCCATCATCTTTATTCAAGAAATACTTTGCGACATCAATAGCTTTAAGCATAACGATCTCCTTTTCCAAAAGTCAAAAGCCGTTATATCCATTACATCATATCCAAAACAGCCTGAAAAGACAAGAGCGTTGGAAAAGTTGTTTGAGAAAATATCCTAACACATTTTCAAACCTGACCACAAGCTAGTCGCAAGCTGAACGTGTTCCCATAAAACAACTATCAGAACTCGTAAGGTAAGCTATCTGGGTCTAGTTCTTCCAACTCATCATCATCGACGGCGGGGGAGAAGGGAACCACTACATCATCCTTGCTCTTGAGCGCGTCGGCGGCATCATCGTGCGCGTCGGCGGCTTCATTATCAGCAGAGGCCTCTTCACTTCTCTGGTAGTCCAGCACCGCACGAGCTACCTTAGCTTCATCCATGTTGTTCAGCTTATCGGCAAGGTCGAGCAGCTTTGATGTCTCAACCGGGCGCATGGTAGCTGTAACAGCATCCAGCGCGTTCAGCGCGTTGCCTAGCTGTTCCATCATGCTGTTGATGCGACGGTCAGCATCTGCAATCAGCACGCTCTTATCGTACTCCACTTTCCGATGAATAGCTCTCTCCAAGTCCTCGAACTGAGCAGGATTGATTCTCTTGCATACATCTCTCCAAAGCGGTGTCCCGTAAATCAGATGCACAATGGTGTCCTGATCCAGGTCGTTAAGCGAAACTAAGTCAGTATACGCTTCAATAACCGCGATGCGGAAAAAATAGTCCTGGAAGTAAGGAGCATACACCTTTGTTCCATCCGCCACAGAGAAAGCGCTGTTGGCGACACTTCGCACGACCTCTCCAAACTTCTCCACAGAGATAATAGGAGTAACATGGAAAGAGTAGGTAGCGTCGCCGATCATGTACTTGACTTCATTACGCTCTTCAAGTTCTTCCCCGGTAATTGCATCAACCCTAGTCTTATACGACTTAATGTAGTTTTTAATAGCCGTCACGCCAAACTTCTTGTTCTTCATTCCGTAATTCCTTCCTATTATATATGCCGGGCACGGCAAGTATGCGTCCGCGAACACATACCCCGATTGACTACACCGCGCCCAGCATTGTATTCGGGCGTAGATTTGCGTATCGCAGATTCACAAGCGGGCGGACTTTCTTATCTGCGAGCTACGACTTTATAAAACACAGAACCCACCAACTTCTATCGGTCTTGACCCGTCCGGCTTTCACGGAAGGTTGCGATCCTGCGCTCGTCCCCAGCCGGACTTGAACCAACACTCAGCCCTACGAGCCAGCTCTGCCATTTGAGCTATGGGAACATGTTGTGTGTGGACAGAGAATTTCACTCTGCACGGCTCTTTCCACGGGCGTCCGCTCAATGCGGACGCGAATAGCCTATCCTTCTTAGCGTCTTATTCCGCCACCACACACCTTTGTCGCCACTCAAACACCTTCTTGTGTCCACCCGACGACGTAACAAGTATAGCAAACAGGAACCACGTTCACCAACATGTTTTGAAAATTTTTTATAAGCAGTTGAAGGAGCCTCCGCAGAGGCTCCCCCGGTCGCAGTCCTCGCGGGTTTCTGCAACACAATCACGCAACGCGGCAGCGCCGCAATGCTTATCTTGATGATTTTAAGAGATACTATTTAAGTTAAAGTAACTTCGTGTATTGGTTATGAATCCCATCCATTTGGAAAAAGCTAAACCCATAGCTCTCGTAAAAGCGTTTAACGTTAGGATCATTGCTACATTCAATAAGAGCACAACGACATGGAATCAAGTCCGCCGCAGAAGAAATAACCTCAAAAGCACGATCTAAAATCTCATGTCCATTGATTTTCGATTTAATAAGTTTCCCAGACTTGTTTCTTTCAATGTTCTTTCCGAGATGTCCAATTAAAACAAAGTCAAGTGTTCTGGAGGATTTAAATCCAGTGACTTTCTGTATTTTTGATTTACTTAAATCGTTATCGGATGCAATGATGCTCTTATGTGAGAGGGTGAAATATGCCTCGATTTTCAACTTGCCGCGATTGAAATCATCTTCGTTAAGAAAAAAGTAAACAGAACATAATTTACGGTCAAAGAACTCAAACACTTTTTCATGAAGAAAATTTTCAATATCGGCATCTAAAACACAACGAAAAGAAAGCAATGCGTTTTGCAATGCTTCCTTAAATCGTGGGTCTCCTTGGCTTTTATCAAGCAAATCCCTTAGCGAAGTGAAAACCGTTTTAATGCTTCTCGCCCCTTATTCAAAGAGGTGCTCTCTTTGACGGAGACTTTTCTTTCGGGCTGTTTTTCTATCTCAGACAGCAGTTTTTCAAATGCTTTCATGTCTTTTGCAACAAACTGCTTAGTGATTGAAGAAGTAGCCACATTCAACACCTCCTTCGTTTGAGAGAGCTACTATACCATAGATTCTATTATATGCAGCCTATGGTTGAATTGCAAGAGGTATTTTTTTGAAAATTATTTGCTTCGCTACTAAATGGGTTTTGACCAAAATCACACGGCGCGGCAGCGCCGTACGGCTTTATTCAGCTTCCGAAGTCACAGTAATGGTCACGGATGACTTATCACTCAACGTGGCCGTGCCAGAAACCACTTGGCCTTCGGCATTAGTTTTCAGAACAATAGATGTAATACTTGCACCAGCCTTGCCATCCGCGCCAGCTTTTCCGTCCGTGCCCTTTTCTCCTTTTTCGCCCTTTAAGGAAGCGAGCCAAGAGTCTAGGTCGCCAATCTCTGGATTTTGTTCCTTGGCAAGTTCGTAGGCACTCTTACCGTCTTTGCCCGCGCCGGAAGCAACGGGAACCCACTTGCCATCCAAGGACATCTGCTTCACAACAGTCTGCCCGACATTGTAGATGATAGTGCCCGCCTCAACATTAGGAATAGCGGCGGTGATCTCAGCGTCGGAAGCGGAGATGAGTTCGTCAGAAACTAGGACTTCCGGCTTCTTGTACATGTGCTTAATATTGCTCATATTCTATTCTCCCTTAAGTTATTTGTACTGGCGGTACTTCACGCACCCACCGTTATCCATATCAATGTCTCTCTGTATTACTCCGAGCCTGGCATTTCTCAACAGACTACAGTTGCGCACATATCGGCGACAGGTCTTACAGCGATCCAAAAATGCAGAGAGAGCTTCTCCATCCTTAAACACGCCTACATACTCAACTGGATGTATCCATATCTCAATACGAGGATTCTCCCGGTCATAGAAGATGCCTTGGCATCGCTCTGCGACAACGTTATCATCCATCCAGATTTTCTGCGTGCTGGTTATAGAGTCCCATAGGAGCTTATAGTAGTTGTTCGGGTCTTTGTCCATGCGGTCGAAGTAGAAGATACAGTCGCAGTAGAAGTGCTGCGTCGCGTTCACTTCGGCATCATACCCTTGATTCTCTATCTCTTGTAGCACATAGCTAGAAAATTGAGCCTTAAATTTTTTAGCTACATCAGTCTCGTAACTCATAGCCATTGGTTTGCCGCCCTTGGTTATGATTGCCCGGTACGCCAAGTAGTGGTTCACACTGGGCGGTATCGGTGCTGTCAGTCTTAGTTCTCGTCCTATACTTTACACCACTTTTTATTTCAATGTATGTGTAAGAGAGCCGCTCAAGAGAGCGGCTCAACAAACGTCTTGATTTTATTGCGGGAAGCCTTCGGGGGGTTGAACCGAAACTCGCCATTCACGGTAGCCATAGTATAGAACTTACCGATCATGGGGAGAACGTCCACGTCCTTGGAAACAACCACAGAGAAGGTCTTGCCTTCACTCTCCACGGTAACGTCATTCCAAAGAGTCCCCACGGAAGCGTCCTTTACCAGAACCTGATATTCCTGCATTTTACCATTCTCCTATTGTTATTATGTGGTAAGCGGGGGAGTGAACCCCCGCTTCCTCACAAGCACGGCTTAATACTCGTACTTAATCATCTGGATCATGGTGCTGGAATCGGCGGCGCGCAGAATCTCGCACTCGAAGGTGGTGGTAACAGGATCGCCCTCGGCGGCGAAGCCCAGCTCAAGGTCGGAAGTCCACTTGAGGTTGGGGATGATGACCTGGAAGGGTTCGTCCTTACCAGTGTTCAGGTTACGAATCACGGTCTCGCCAACTAGCTTGTAAGTACCAGCGAACTTATCGGCGGTGACGGTATACACCTCGGTGTTCTCGGAGGACTTACGGGTGTAGTACACGACAACCTTTTTGCCGCCAGCGGTAGCAATACCAGTCTCACCAAGGGTCAGCTGCTTCTCGGCCAGGGACGCGCCAACCATGTCAACACGAGTACCAGCGTCGTCGTCGGCCAGGTACACGCGGATGTTCGCGGCGGTCTCAATGGGAGTCCAAGCCAGGTTAATTACACCAGCGCTGGAGCAGACCAGGGGAAAGTTCAGACCCTTGTCAACCACAGGCTCCTTGGAGGTATCGAACTCAGTCTTCTGACGGACGTGCAGGGTCTGCTGGCCCTTCGCAACGGCCATACCAGTGACTAGCTCCAGAGAGCGGGGAGAGATCAGAGCATCCTCAATGGTAAGGGTAGCTTCCTTATTCAGCTCCCAGGTAATGAGCTTCACGTTACCGCGACCGCCTCGGGCATACACCTTTTCAGCGGTGACGGAAATGCTAGAAGTCTTTAGCGTATCGAAAGAAATAAAAGGATCGCCAGTCTGCATATCGTACAGAGTAACGTCCATGACTTCCTTCGCACCGAACTTGGTATTTAGGCTCATCTATATCACTCCTATAAAAGGACAAAATAAATAGCCCTCCGCTTATCGGAGGACTAGCTATCAGCCTCACCAGTGTCTATCTTGCTTATCCAATACTGGAGATTTACATCTTCCTTCTTCGCTCCGGCAAGCAGGGCTTGCACGTTCACGTCGTAATCCTTGAATATGCGTAGACGGTTAAACTGATTATTGAATTGGTACATATCGTATTCCATGATCTCATGGAGAGGCATCTTTAACCCCCCGGCCAGAATCGACACTAGGTCGGCAAGAGTAATATCGGAACCTTCCTTATTCCTCTTTGCCTTACGTACCTTCTCGCGCAGTTCGCGGCGGCGCGCCAAAAGCTGTCTAGCCTTCTCGTTAAGCGGGTTCTCGTCTACCTCATCATCGGGCCGTATCCCGTTTCGCTCCTTGAGCACGAGCTGAAAGTCCGCGTACATCTCCTTGGTGATGCGCTGGAACTTCGTGCCGGGGAAGTCGAAACATCCATCTTGTCTGTTTACTGCCGGGCGGCATCCTGTGAACAGCTCGAACGCGGAGTAAATAATCTCACGCATTTCCTTGTTTCTGTACGCCGCTAATAGCAAATAATCGAAAGCATCTATCTGTGTTTCCTTGCTCCCGTCCGAGCTTTTTACCTGCATATACTGCATACTGAGTATGTGCAGAAGCTCGTTATATCGTCTATAGCCCATGTCTGCTATATGATTCAGTGAAATGTGGAGCACAGGAATATCCTGAACATATATGGGTAGGCTCGTCAGCAGCTTTAGCTGCATGTCGGCAGAAGTAATATCAATCATCTAGTTCCTCTAACGCACCATCGTATCATGCGCTTCTGTCGCACGGTAGGTCACATACGTGCCAACGAACAGGCCGCGCTCATCCAGTATAATGTCGGAGGAACCTTGAAACTCCAGTCTACCTAGCCATGTGTCGTTCTTGCTCTGGAACAGCAGGTTATCTATTCTGTCGATCATATAATCCGTTCTGGTCATACCATAGTCGGTACGGGCCAGCTCACGGTGACAGAGAGCATAGATCGTAAAAGAACCGATCCGCCATATCGGAGAAGAGTAGGACTTCTCATAGCGGAACTCCATGGTTATGTAGCTCTGCCGAATCTCTTGTGTGTCCATGATGTATTTGCATGGGAATATATGTTTCCAAGGTAATTTGTCGAGGTCGCCCTCTTTGATCTCGTAGTCAAGGAAGTTCGGCTGATTACTAAGCAAGCACTTAGCCAGACCTTCATCCTCGGCCATGCGCCGGATGAACTCCATCTTATCCTTGGAAACGGTTTTCATACTAGCGTTCACCATTAGTACCAGCCCACCACCCTTACAGTTTTCGTGCAGGTAGCTACGAGGCCGTTTTCATCGGAGAACTCTATCGTAAAGGCTTTGCCAGCATCTTCAAGTGCCGCGTACTGTACCGACACGGTGCATTTCTCGCCTTCATCGGCCAGCTTCAACGAGTCGATACCTCCATCGTCAACGACGCGCCAATGAGGGACGACCGTGCCCACGATCTTGGACTTATCGTAATCAACGACATATTCTGCGGCGGGGCCGCCCGAACGCATCGTATCATTGCCAAGAACCTGTGCCGCAAGATGATGCGGGGGAGGAGGCAAAGGTGAAGTAGAAGGCTTGTAATCGCAGATGCCCAACTCTACGTTGTCCACATCTTCGTCGTACAAGTCCTGCGTCACGTTCCATGTGATAAACCCACGGTCTAACTCCTCGTAAGTGGTAGTCAGCACGTCAACGGAAGTGACCTTATACACCTTGGGCTTCCCGTCGATCACCTCAAACATAAAGCGTTTGTCGATGTCGATAAGGGAAGTCTCCTCGTCAAACTGCACCTGAATCTTAAACTCACGGTTAGAGACAGTAACTTCTCTGGTGAACTCAAGGTTGCGGTAGTACGGCTTATCAGCAGTACACCAGCGCCGGATGATCTCCCCGGTCTTGGGATTCTGCCAAGCAATCTGCCTGTTGCACTGTTCGATTTTCCCGTGAACGGTTATCTTATCTGGAAACCGCATCTCTGTAACCAGCCAGTGCAGGCCGTCAACAACAACTAGGTCGCCCAGGACGATCTCTGACCCGAACGGGGCATCGAACGTCATGATGTCCATATCTACGGTGTTGTACAGAAGCGCACCAATCTTCCTGTTTCCGACCAGACAGTCGTGATAGGCGGGGTGCAACTTGTACTCACGGTTGAACTCTTCGCGGGCGTCGTTGATTTTCCGCTCCAGACTGCTGGAGCCGTGCAGCTTGTTCCGCCTCTCGAACATCCCCCAATTAACCATTCGCATCACCGTACCGTTTCTCAATACAGTTCAGCTTATGAAGGATGCCTAATATCTCGCGGCGGAAATCAGCGTGGTCAACGTCCTGTACCACAATGCCCCAAAGGCGGTTATTGCAAGATAAGAAGTCCGTATCGTTAGCCAGCACAGGGAAGGAGTTCTGCGCTCCCGTCATGTCCAAGCAGATGCTCCGGGCGCGCTCCTTCCACGACACAGGCTTTCCCGCGTCGGCCTCCTCTTTAAGCGGCAATAGCTGGTAGATGGAACCAGTCAAGTAGCGAATATATGGAGTCAATCTCTTCATCCGCTCACCTCGTAGACCGCAGCTCGTCGATGTCACTGTACCGATAGCTGTAGTCAATGATCTTGTGGTTGTACTCATCCATCAGCCGATTGCGCAGAGAGGTAATGCTGGAGATCAGGTTGGCGGGGGAGTTGTAGACATAATCCTTGGTGGATAGATGGTTCGCAAGAGCATCGCTGTACAACAGCTTGTTGTTCAGCCACTTGAGAGCCATCCCCAAAGCAAGAATCTCAACTTCCTCCAAGGTCAAGTCTACCGTGAAGGCAGGTTCTTCCTCGTCAAACGTCAAGTCCTGATAGCACACGGGCATGAAGTCCGCAACAGCACTTTTCAGATAGCCGAACAGAATATCCTCGCGGTCAAGCTCGTCCAGGTTATACAAGTCAGACTCCGAAAATTTCAGCAACGCAGCGGTATACACGTCAGAAAACGGTGTTGCCACTATCCATCATCCTCTGTCGGTTATTCAAGCTCGCCGCGCAGGTCATATCCAGTCAGCAATTCCAGAGCGTCAATCATGCGGTTACTGTCAATAGCACCATCCTGCATCAGGCCAAAAGCGCGATGCGCGATGTTCTCCAGCTCCGCTTGCGTAAAGGAACCCTTCATGGCCTCAACTTCTTCGGGGGTAGCATGGAAGATGTTCTCCATCTTCTCGTGCTGCTGGGAGCCAACCCCATACTTATCCAGTTGCAGGTAGGAGATAACCGCGTCGGCATTCTCGCCAACCAGGTATACCCAATGATTCTCAAAGAAGGCGCGCTGAGTGTTCCTCATCTCGCGCAGTTCCTCGACCGTCATGGGATTCACATCGCCACACCTGGCCCACTCGATTTTGTTCCGCGTGTTATAGGAAACGTAGACTAGGCCGCCCGCGTAGCCAGAGACGACATCGACATATTCTTTATCGTCAACATGGGGCAGTTTCTTTCTCTCCGTTGCCTTTGCGACTGGAGCCTGTGCGGGCGCTTCCGCAGTAGTCTTCGGCGCGGCGGCTGGCTTGGGCTTAGTAGACTTCGCTCCGGGAGCCGCTTTAGGATTCTTACTCTTTGTGTTGGTTTCGCTCATAATAATATCTCCTTAATTCCATGTGGGGTTGCCTGGGCCGTGCCCAGGCAACCTACCACTAATTCTTGAAAGTTCCACCGGGTTGCGCCTGAACTGTCTGAAAGACGATGCCCAGAGGCGTGGTGGAATCTGTCATATCCTATATCGCTTAGGACAGGGTGTACTTACCGATCTTGCCAGCCAGAACCAGAGCAGTACCCCACTTCTGGGACATGAAGTAGTCCATAGTCATGTCGGGATGGTCGGTGTAATCGTGCTCCACGATAACAGTGTCGCCCTCCAGAACCTGCTTGATGAACTTGTCATTGCCGGACACAACATACAGCTCCTTGTTGTTGAACAGGAACTCCTCAGTGCCAGCCTTATGACGCTGGTTGATGAACATGGCGTCAGTGCCGTTGATCTTGCCGTAGTAGCCCATGTTGTACACGTCGGTACGAGCAGCCTCGGCCACAACAGCGGTGGTCGCCTTGCGCAGAGCGGCCTTAGTGCCTAGCACGATGGCGGGAGCGTTGTTGGCGGCTTCCACATGGTCGATAAGCTCCATGAGGGTATCCTCGGAGTAAGTACCGCTCTTCACATAGGTTTCGCTCAGACCGATGGTAGAGCTGGTAATACCAGTGAAGGTGGTGTAGATGTCCTCGTAACGAGCGGACAGCATAGCGGCGGCAACCTTATCCACTAGCTCATTCCAGTCGATACGGCCAGCCATGAAGCGGCTGAACTCTTCGTAGATGCGCAGAGCATGGATATAGGTAGGCACGGAAATCTTGGTGGCCTCGCCGATGCGCTGCCTGCGGGGAGTGCTAATACCGTCAGCCATCTTAGCCACAACGAAGGTAGAGTTCTGGGGAACGACGAACTCGTTCTTGTCGCCAAGAGCCAGGTTGCGCTCATCCACGAAGTTCATGAAGAACTCGTCGCCGCGCACGCCCTCGGTGGTGATAACGGTGATTAGGTCTTCAACGATGTCGTACAGGGCGGGATTAGCGCGCAGAGCGCGGCGGTCGATGATGGTGCTGCCACCATTAGCGGCCTTTAGTTCCTCGCGCAGAGCGGTGGAAGCATCAGAGATGGAATAATTGCCCGCTAGGGTATTACGAGTAGCATCGCGGGCGATGCTAAGAATTTGCTTCTTGTCCATTATGTAATTGCTCCTTTACGAATATGTCGTATTGCTATACTTACTCGCCAGCAGCCACAGAAGCGTTCACGCGGATCACGTAATACTTCTTAGTGCCAACCTGCTCAATAGCAATAACGTCGCCAATCACGGTGGAACTAGCGGTGCCGGACTTCACGACCTTTAGCTTAGTGCCAGCCTGTAGCTCGACCTTATCGGTGTTGGCGGTGGTGGGAGCGTCGCCATCCAGAGCCTCGGCGGTCACGGAGAACACGTCACCATTTTCCAGAAGGTACACGCGGAAGGGTACGCCCTTCTTATTGATGTACTCGTCCAGATTGTGAGTGCCGCTCTCATACATTAGCTCGACGCCAGCGACTAGAGCGATAGTGCCCATGGGGGAGTTAGCAACGGGCTTCTCAGCCTCGTAAATCTCGCGCTCACCCTCGGCCAGCTTCTTCACGACAACAACGTTGCCGTCCTCGATGTCCTCGGTGTATACAGCGCTTAGAACCTTGGAACCGTCATAAATGCCAGTCAGGTTATCAGTACGAACTTGTGCGTAAGGCATATTGTTTCCTCCAATATCAGAGTATTATTGGCGGTACTTATCAAGCAGACCGCCATAGGGAACATCGTCCGCTTCTGTTTCGGGCAGCTGCTGTTTCGCAACGACCTTCTTCTGGGCGGGCGCGGCAGGCTTCGCCATCTTGCCCCGGATAGCATAGCAGCGCAGCTCAAGTTCCTCGGGAGACTCGAAAGAATAAGCGGTCTCGCGCAGAGACGCGAACTCTTCGTTCTCGGTCAAATCCTCGAACTGGGCCAATACAGCATCCATACTGGCTTCGTGGTCAGCCTTTAGGCGAGCTTCCCTAAAATCTTTTAGCTCCTTCACAGCAGCATCATCGGTCTGGTGAGAAGCCACATAATTGTCATACTTGTCTTTCTCGTCGGAGAGAGCAGACTCAAAGTGGTTACAGATAGCGTCGAACACGTAGTTCACGGGGTCGAAGCCATCAGCATAATCCACATAAGCTACCTTCACGCGGCGCTTCGCAGCCGTGTCCACAGAATACACTTCGCCAGATAGGGTATAAGGCGCGGCGTACATCTTGCGGCCACGTTGGTCAATGAAGTAAACCTCCGACTTAGCGGGGTCAAAATCCATCAGGTAATAGTGCCAACGATCTTCGGGGTCAATAGCGTGGACTGCCTCTTCCAAGCCATCACGAACGGTGTTCGTCAGCTCGAAGCTCATCTCCGCTTCTTGCCCCTGGGCCTGCTCTTGAGGCTGTTCATCCGCCTGCTCTAGCTCGTTGGTCTCCACGATTTCCGCATTTTCCACAGGAAGTTCGATTGTAGGTTCCTCCTTCTTCTGCATATTCGCATGGGAGATGCTATTCATCTCGGCCTGCATCTCGTCAACAAAGGCGTCGAAGTCATACTCTGATACCACAGTCGCGTTCGCGCCTTCCATGCCAGGAGTGCGATCATCACCTAGCAGCGTAATGCCCTTGAAAGAGAAGTCCTCGATCCTGTAGAAGCCTTCCTTATCATCAAAGGTATACTTGTGCATCGTGATTTCCATAGAGAGCTGGACGGACTCGTTCTCTTCCAGAAGGTCTTCTGCGTAGTTGGAGTAACCGCGCCACACATAAGCGTCTACCGCGAGATACTTCCGTCCATCTTTTTCGACCAGTTCGGCGTTATTGTCGGCGGGCACAAACCCAATAGGTGTTTCATCATAAATCGCCCGGTACTCGTCGTCGTTCATCTTGTCAGGCTCCAAGTGCATATCATGAGAGCCGAATTTAGGATTACCGTCCTTGTCGTACACGACATTGGCGAGTATGGGCGCATAGGCAATAGAACCCATAGCCTTCTTAATAACGCTTGCGTCGAAATAGGTATTTTTCCGATTGGCCCCATCGTGGCACACTTCGAGGCGGAGCTTTAGAAACCGGGTAGAATCATAACTCTTGTCTACTGTGTAGGTCTCAATGGGGTACGATGTGAGAGCTTGAAGCATCTTGTCTCACCTCCTAAATGAACATAGTGGATGAGACAGCACAGCGGCGGAGCGCTTGCAATAGTCGCTGCTTCTCCATCGCCGTGTAAACCGGGGAGCTTGGAGCCGCATACATAATAAGATCGCCGGATTCTTGTCCAGCGACCTTCTTGTAGCCCAAAGCCTCCAGTGCCCTTCTTGTCTCTGTATCATCTACATTCGTGTAAACGAATGGTGATGTCGCCTTATCTATTGGCATTTTCATCATCTTCTTTGGTCTGTTCTCCAGCCTCGGTCAACCCTTCGCCCTTAGACTCATTCGTGGGCCTGCCACCAGTATCGCTAGTGGAGGACTGCGTATGGGTACTCGTCAAGGGTGTCAGCTCATTCAGAGACAGGACTTCCGAATCAATCACCTCAAGCGCCGCCACATCAGCGGGATGGAATCCAAGCGCCGCGCCATAAGCTGACCGGGCGATACCGTATGTTGCCGCTTCCTTATACATGTTCACCATGTCGAAGCGGTTAAACACGGTCACGGGGAGGATGGTGATCTTGAACTTCACTGTCCCGGACAGGGTAAGCAGGTAACGGTTAATAAGCCGCTCACACTGGGACGCCCACCCAAAGGCCAGTGCTTCATCCGATGTGATGGATAACTTCAAGCCGGACGAGGATGAGTTCTTCGCGCTGCCAAACAGCAGGCTGCTCGTGCCGGACGCGGCCCAATACTGCTCCTCGGTGCGCGCCACGGAGTCTACATCGACCGTGGAGCCGGAACGCTCAAAGTCCACGGACTCCATCTTCATGGGGGTCATACCAACGCCGATACGGGGCGGGATGTTTCCGACGAAGTGTTCATAATACTTGAGCGCGACGTTATAGTCGATGGAGGGCTTGCCGTCCTTATCGGTGGGGAGCGTCAGACTAATCAGCTTGTAGTTGTTCAGCTCGTCGCCGATCTCCTGTAATTCCTTCGCTGTCTCAATGTAGTAGAGCAGTGGAATGGTGGCCGCAAACGGAGGAAGGCTGTAAGAGGTGGTCTCATCGGCCTTTAGACAGAAGCTAACTGCCGCAGGGACTTCTTGGTACTTAGTGCCAGTCCTGCGGTACTCGTTCCACATGGTGGTCATAGCTTCTGGGTACTGGTTCAAGTCTTCCTCTTTAATGCGGCTGCAATCCACGGCAAAGTTCCACGCGCCGTTCTCCACGGAGCTTAGAACGCAAATGTCAGGGTTGATGCGCTGGAGCCACCAACTATCGCTGTTCGTCCAGATCATGCAGTACGCCACGCCCTCGCGCAAAGCAATCGTAAGCGCTTTCTTGAGTTCGTTCTTCAAGTTCATCGTCTCCACAGAGGCGATAGCTTTCACGTACTGCTTCTTGAGCTGTTCGGCCTTGATCTTGGTGGGGTCATACTTATAGGGGACAACGATATAGTCCCATACCATCATCGTGGCGTAATAGTCGATAAGCCTGCGATAATGGCTAGAAGTACTGTAGAAATAAATGCTCGTGTTCCGCAGGTTTGTCTCGTTTGACTGCGGAGACTGGAGATACTGGTATATCTGGTCTTGGGTGTACCTGGAGAAGGAGACGGACGAGCCGCCGCCATTCTTCTCTAAATTCCGCAGCCACTGTTTCCGAAGGTCTGCGGCATACGTCTGGAGAAATTCATCCAGGTTCATCTGGCTTTTTTCTTCCTCTAACGCCATCTTCTCACAAGACCTCCTGTTCTTCTATGAAAGTCTGGGGTGCGAAATGCCGTTTGAATTTCGTCATTCCTGCTTTTCGGTGTGCGCAGGTTAGTCCTCTCTAACTCATTAGCAAAGGCATTGCCGTAGGAGACGGACGAATACCTATCCTTTCGTCCATTCCCCTCGAAGATACGAATTTTTCCGTTCACCAGCTCGAAGGAGAGGTTTATCATCTCACTGACGAGAAGTGTTGTCTGGTGGTAAGGCATCTTAATAAGCGCCTGCTGCTGGGGGTCAAGGAACATGTAGTTCTTGTTCTCCGACCAGATGTCTGCCGCGTCGATCTCGCTGATAAGCAGCTTGAGTAAGCCCCTTGTCAGACAGTCCTTCATGGACACAGCCGCGTCGGAGTTCCACTGAGGCGTAGCCTTCACACTGTAAATCACGGGCAGGGCGTTATCGTCCTTGCACCGCGCCGCCATCTCGGGGTCGTTCATGCACGTTATCGGCTGGTAGATCAAGTTCCGCTCCGGGTCAAACAGCTCTCGTGTAAGCTGGTCGTACACGCCCAAACCAACGCCCTGAGTATCGAGCACGATGTAGTCGGACTCAAAATCATCAAAGAGCTGGCGCAGGCGAATAGCCTGATCCTCGGAGTGCCCGCCGTTCCGCGTCTCTAAGTAGATGAGCCGTCGCACGTACTGACTGTACTTGTTCGGCTTTAGAGACAAGATGGAGTAGCAGGTGTTGTCGTTCTTGTTACCGCCCATAACAGCAACGTCCATCGCCAAAATGCGAATCTCGTCTACCTCTTTGTTCCTATACTTGATCTTGGGGTCGCCCAACATCTGGTATACACTTCGGGGGTACACGGGAAGCTCCATGGTACGATTCACATTCATGGCATTGTAGTTGAAATAAGCGTTCGCCACTTCGCCTAAGAACATGCTGTCCATTTCCATGCTCCAAGAGATGGGGTCGAAGTCGGACTCCTGCATCTCTTCCGCTATCTGTTCCTTTGGGTAGTAGCCCGCCCGAACAGGGAGCTGGTAGGGGAGACCGCAGCAGATGTAGTCCTCGCCCTTCGCCATGGACTTGAAGTAAGACTTAAACTTACCCCAGCTGTAATGGGCCTTTAGGTAAGCAGACGAGATGTATGATTCACTGTTAGGCTCTACGGGATAGTTTCGATATTCCTCTTTGTCCAGGAAGCCGGGGCGGCGCTTGCCCGCCTTGAACTTCCTAAGAACGCTGCTTATAATGACTTGTGGAATTTGAACGAACTCATCGCAGATCAGCCAATTAGCACGGGCCGACCGGGCGCTGTCCCTGGCGGTGACGACCTCAACGACCGCGCCGCTGCGCCAGTAGATATGAGCATCGGACACCGTTGTCCTAAACTCCGTGATCTCGTTACGCAGATTTTCGGACGCGGGCATCAAATCTTCCACGATCTTCTTTAGCACGTTCAAGCTCTGCCCACGGTTGCCAGCGGCAATAACCACGCGGCAGTCAGGGTAGAGGACGCACTTCACGCAGATAGCAACGGCCATTATCAGTGTCTTACCCATACCACGGCTTGCGATAACCATAGCATAGGTGAAGCGGAGAAAGAAACAGAGGAGAATCTGCTGGAAAGGGGAGAGCCAATGGATACCGAAGTAGTCCTTGACCAGGCGGTTAGGGTTCGCCCGATAATAAGCGCCCCACACGCCAACGCCCTCCATGATTTTCTCGTACTTGCCGGGAGTCGTGATACCACTAAGTGACATTCTTCTCACTCCCGCTGGACAGCTGCACGCCCTTGTAGTTGTTCTCCATCAACCGATCAAAGATATCCTCCGCGTCAGAGTCCTGCGGCATTTGCAGGGCGACGCGGTACTTCTCCATCTCCTGGACGTACCTGGCCTCATATCTGTTCTTCAAATTAAGCATGTGACAAAGATGCCCTATAAAATAGGTAAGGATAATGTGCATGATGCCGTCCACATCCTCCCATTCCGGGTCGGGTTTCGGCACTGGCTTCTCTGTCTCGAAGCGTTTGAGCATAGCTCCAAGCGGCATTTCCTGCGACTTGTTATATGCCTCTTCCTGCTTCGGGGTAAGCCCCGCATTATCAATAGCCCGGTTGTACTCTACGGTCAGCTTCGAGTAGCGGTCGGTATCTCCCGCCTGCATTGCCTTTTGTCTCAGCAAGTCAAACACGCAGATGTCCTTCACCAGAGACTCGCGGGCAAGCCCGGTAATCACATACCTGCTGCGCCACTCTGCATATCGCCCCTCCAAGAACTCGTAGTCGCTCGGGGTAAAGCCTAGACCCCAGAACTTCACCACATCCTTGGAGACTTCGATGTCGCCAACTTCGTGCGCCGCCTGGTAGTCCTTCTCGTCCAGAATGGCTTCCTCGGACTTCTCGTAGAGATAGGTATCGTAAGTATCCTGTTTGTGCGCGGAGCGGCGGAGTTTTGAGAGATACTCGCGGATGCGCGACTTCGTAGCCTCGATGCTTCGCGTAGCCAATATAGCGTCCTCCAGCACGTACCAATCGAAGTGCATACAGACGCGGCGAATCGCTTCTTCCTCGTCCCCAAGCAAACGGCGATACTGGTTGTATAGGCTGTCCAAGCAGTTATTACAGATTGGAATCCTGCCAGAATTGTGCGCCCACATGGGGGAAGGGGAGGGGGCGAAATTTTTTGCTAAGTCAGGGTACGGTGTCCCGCAGGCGGTGCAAACGAAGGGGCCGCGCCGATACGTTTCAGAGCGCCGGATTTCCGGGGTTCCCTTCACATTATCGTTGCTTACAAAGGCTACTTTAGGATCACGCCTTGTCGCCATTCATCTCACCAGCTTTCTCCCGCTCTTTTCTGAGCTTCGCCACCCGGTCGCGGATGTCCATCTTCTGCTCGATAGCATCCACAAAACCTTGAGTATCGCCGCCGGGCGCGACCGCAAGCTGTTCCTTTTCCATCTTCTTCCGCTGTTGTTCGGTGAGCATATCTCCCGTCACGGCGAAGATGTTAGATAAGCGAGACTTGCGCAGAGACTCCGACCGTAAGTTGTCTATCCCTATTGTCTTGCCATACTTTCGGATACGCCGATGTATGGCTCCACGGGCCATGGGCACGTACTTCTTGCCGTAGTAGGTAATGAAGGGTGAATCAATGGTCAGATAGTCAAACCCATTCTTCCTAAGACTCATCCACTTCTTCAACAGCTCGGCGGTCTTTTCAGAGAATACCACGTCAATCACCTTGCCGCGCTTCTCCTTGATGCCGACGAACATACTGTTCTCCATGTCCAGCTTCTCCAAGGATAGAGACTCCAGAACCCCGATGCAGTTCGCACTGTCATATGCCAGCTCGAACAGGAGCTGATCCTGCATGTCGAAGTTCTCGTCAACCTCCAGGTTGTATCTAATTTTCGCTACTTGTTCTTCTGTAAGATAATAAGAGGGGCTTATTGGCCCGGCTTCCTTCGGGTAGTGCAGCTTGATTTCCCGCATCTCAAACGGGGACTTCTGAATATAGCCCTTCTCCACAGACCAGTTGAAGAAGGATTTTACAGCGGCTACCTTAGTATTGATCGCACTGGTATGGTTGTGTAGGGTATCTTGGCAAAAATCCAAGAAGTCCGTCATGATGTCCGCGCCGTTCAACATGAAGTCGTCGGAGTAAACATCAATGTTATCGTGGTAGATCGCAAGAAAGCACATGAACTGCTTAAGGATACCGTAGTATACTGTATAGGTAGTCTTGAACTTGTTGACCTTCCTGCACGCTTTAAAGTATCTCTCGTACTTCTCCTTATTCTCCGGGCTGATTCTTCCTACTCTCTCAACCGTACACCAAACGAGTCGGCTATTAGCACTAGAGGCCATACAACCACCTCGCTTCCATAAATCTATGTTCCGTTATACCTTGTTGTATAAGAATGGGCCAGCCGTCCACCAGGGACATGCTGGCCCGCCTCTGTTTCAAAATCTTACATTATTAGTGTGCCCGCCCGACGTTACACACACCGGGGCAGATACCCACCTATTAGAGCAGGCTCCCATTCAGCGGGAAAGAGAATAATGGAGATGGAACGCTGTACTTGCGAACCAGTCCTCTCCGGGAAAATGAAAGGGTTAGAACTCGCGCCAACGTAGTTACACACAAGCAACGCCTTCCTTTATAAGCCGAAAGCAGGACTCCCCACGATGGGGGAGTCCCGAAAGATAAGTGCTAGATCAATCCTCGAAGTACAAATCGTCGAAGTAGTCGTGCTTGCAACAGGTGTCGCCCCAGACCTTACTACGGCAATCGGGGTGGATGTAGTGGATGTCACCGTCACACACCAGGTCGTAGGGATTGTCCTTATCATCGTAGATGTTCTCGATGGCGACAGTATTGTCGCGGAACACCGTTACCATGTACTCATACGGGTACTCCAGCGGGTCGTACTGGATATAGTTTAAGTCATACTTCGCCCCGATCAGCTTGCGCATGTAGCCGGGGACTTCGTTCGCAGGCAGGATGAGAACCACGGTCTTATCGGGTTCTTCCTCCCTGGATCGGGTGATAGCATCAACAACAGTGCTGCGCTTAATTTTCATCGGTGACAGTCTCCTTATCGTCAATCGCGCCAGTCTTGCAAGCCTCCTGTAGCTTGAGAGAAGGCTTCATGGACGCGGAAATGGTAGCGTGGCTCATCTCGGTCTTCCCGGTCACAATGTTGTGGAACAGGTGAGGCTGCCGCTCCTTAAAGTTAAGGCTGAACAAGCCGACCCACTGAATGGGTTCGCGCTGTGCGGCGGATTCAAGAACCACCTCTTCGAGAGCCTTCATGAACTCGCGCACGTACACCCGCGCTACGTCAGTCTTTTTGGAAACCTTGTCAACGATGTCGCTCTTAGTTAGCATCCTGTACTCCTTTTTTCTTCAAATATTCCTTTAATCTTCTATGATCCGGGTCTTCTCGACAATCAGTGAGCCATCCAGCTCCTGAGATAAGAGAAGGAACCCTTTTTGTTGTGGGGCTTGCAGTTTGCCGTCAGCATAATGCAGGGCATCCACATCGCAGCAACAGCCTTGCTCGTACAAATGGACGTTGCCCAGCTTGTACTGGCCGATCTTGTGCGTGTGCGCCATCACGACCGTATCAAAGCTAATGCCTTGGTTATGGAAGTAATAGACCGCTGCTTCTGCTGTTTTCAGCATCCCGCTCTTGTATGCCAGCGGGTGACAGAAAATCGTCTTGCCGATCTGCACCCACCAACTACCGTTATACTCGATGTCGATGTTCGGGAACATGGACTCCAGCGGCTCATATTGAGTCTTGGTCATGTTCTTCTTGTTGTAATGGGTAAAACCATCCGTAACGATCAAGTCCAGAGGAGTGGAGGGCATCAGCTCCAGCACGTCAGAATCCAGATTCTTCGCCAGGTAGTTCTGGAAGCGTATCTCGTGATTCCCGTAAGTGAACACCACTCGCTTGGGCTGTATCACACTAATCAAGTCCACGAGGTACTGCCTGCCGCCAATGATTTCCTCCATCTGGCTCAACCTATATACCTTATCAAAGGACGAGATAGATTGGCAGTCGATGATGTCGCCGTTCAGAACCAGCACGTCCACCAAGCCGTTGTAGAGCGTGAAGTCCGCCGCCGGGCGGGCATACGGATAGTGGAAGTCAGACAGCGCCAGAATTGTTACAGGCGCGGCCTTCCTCTTCCTCTCGTAGGCACGGCCCCGGTCGAAAGCCCGGAACTCCTTACGGTAGGTGCTGGCATCAAAGTTCTGGTGGAACTCCTTGTTCAACAGAGCGGCGATGTCCTGGCATGTAAGCCCATACTCCGCTTTCCCATCGAACAGACGCACAAAGTAGTCCTCATACGTCTCATTAGGCATCCTATCTACTTTCTGCATCAAAAGTCCTCGTCCATGCTGATAGAGAAGCGGATGTTCTCTACACCATCCCATTCCCGAAGCACTTCGTCGATCTGATACTCATGCTCATTATCGGCGGTGATCTCGGTTATCGTCCCGGCATCCACGTCGATAACAGCGTGCGAAAAACTTGTCTTGCGTGATTTCTTAGCCATTCCGTTACTCCTTACATCTTATCTGCCCAAGCAGATACTTCTCCTCGATAATTCCTTGTCAAATGACAGACGGCGGCCCAATCCTTCTCCGCAAAGTGCTTGATGCAGTCAGCGAAGCCGGAAGCCTCTTTGCTTATGCCCTGCACTTGCAGAGTGGAGCCAATGACAATCACCTTACAGGTATCGGAACACCGTGTAAGCAGCGCCTTAAGAGCGCTCTTTGTCAGGCACTGTGCCTCGTCAATAATAACGACCTTGTGATCCCAGTTCACGCCAAGCACGTAAGCGTCCGTAGAAGCATAGATGAAGCCTTCCTTCGGGCCGTCCGTGCCGGGCCGAACCACGCAGTCCTCTTCTCGTATCTTAGCCAATGCGTCATACAACGGGGTCATGTAGGGCTGTTCCTTGGATGTCAAGTCACCGGGAAGATACCCCAGCCTCTCAGAGTAGTTAGTCACAATATAGTAACAGCCATCGTAGAGGTGGTAGTGGTACAGGAGACAGGCGGTGGCTACCGCGATGGTAGTCTTGCCCGTGCCCGCCGCACTGTCACACAGCACGATCTTCTTGCGGGAGTCCCATATAGCATCCCGGAAGTGGCGCTGTTCATCATCCAGCACCAGCCCGTAATTCATGTGTTGTTCTAGCGTTTCAGGTGGCGCTTCATGCTCAACTCTTTTCCTCGTTAGAAGCCCTCCTTATAGAAGGTCGCGCACATCTGTAATCAGCTTGTCACAGATGCCAAGATCAATCGCTTCTTGAGCAGAAAGGAACCAGTCAGCGCGCATGTGGTCTTCCACATACTCTCTGGAGGCATTGCTTCGCTCAATGATAAGCTCTGTAATATCAGCAATCTGCGACTTGTAGTTCGACGCAAAGGCCATAACCTCTTCATAGGAGCCGGACATATTCTCGACCCCCCCGCTATGCAGCAGGAAGCGAGAGTTAGGCATAGCCAAGCGTTTGTGGCAAGATAGGTAAATACACGCGGCGGCGCTGTACGCCTGGCCCATGTTGACACCCCACACAGGAGTGCGGCTTACACGGATCATGTTCGTCAGCACATTGTTCACACCAAGGTCGCCGCCATCACTATGTATCAGCAACTTAATGGGTATTCTGTCTTTGACAGCGATGTGGGCATCCTCATCATACTTGTTCCACAGGAGAATAATCTTGGCGAACTCGCACCAATCATCGTCCACCTCGCCGCCTAGCCAAAGCATGCGATCCTGTCGCAGCGCGTAATACGTCAGCAGATAAGGGTCGAGGAAGGAAGAAACGCCTTCCGGGTCAAACTCGGCATACCGCGCATCGGCCAGCAGTTCGTCCATTAAGCTCTCTACATCAGACTTGTAAGGCTTCTTGCTCATAGGCATGTCACGGAAAATCCGTGCTCCTTTCATAGCTTTAAACAAGGGGTTTCCCCTAATTGCGTTTTAGCTAGGCAGGGCCAAGAAATTCCGATAATTCAAGCATTTTTGGGCCTTTTATTTCAATATCAATTTTGTTCGGGAAGTGAATGGAAATTCCATTGAGTCAACGGAAATCTCATTGACTCAACGGGGTACATGATTCTCGCTTTTTTCTACGGTATTCCCGCTGTTTCTCCGCATTGTACGCCTTCCTTCTATCGGCGGCACACTGGTCGCAGCGCGTCTGGTTCGGATGCCTGCGCACCACACGCTTCCCGCAGCTCACACAGTAGAAGGTCTTGGTCGAGATATTGGCCTGCAAGTTCTTCAAGACCTGCTCTCCGCACAGATTCCAGAAAACCACCTTGCGCGGGGTATGTTTTTGGTGGAAGAGATGCTTTACCAGCACATCAGTAACGTACTCCATAGGAGCAATAGCGGTCAGCTTGTCCCTGAGTTGACCAAGAATGTAGTTGCTATTGTCCTGCTGATCTTCAGAGAAGTACATCACCGTGCCAATGTCTGCGACAGCACCCTTATAGGCGGCAAGAACTTCCTTAGCCTTCTCTTCTTCCATATCGAGCCGCCAGTTCTGCATAAGCAGGTGGTAGTTGAGTTTCCCGTTCTTCTTCTGGTCAAAGCGCAACCTACCCTTCGGGATCATGTCCAGTATCTTGTCCACGCATCCAGTCCCCGGCGGGGCCACCTGGTCTTCACGCTTATCTTTTGCCCAGATGAAGTAGTGGGGGAGCTGCCGCCGCGTAGCTTCCGTTATCCTTTTCTCGGCTTCCGGCGGGCGGACGGGCTTATACAAGGTCTTGGCATAGTCGATTGTGAAGTTGTTCTCCATGCACAGGAGCTTAATGACTTCAAGGTCTGGCTCCGGGTTGTTCCACACCTTCGTGATGTCGTTGCTTATCTGGCCGATGTTCCCGCCCGTATATGCCGCGATCATGCCGTTATACATAACGGTAGGGGTAAGGGGCATAGAGCCAGCCTTCGCCATCTCGTAGTACAGCGGAACAATGCCCTCCATGTTGCGCTTCGCCGCCTGTACGAGAACCTTATCGGCACACACCAGCAGCTTATCACCGTCACAGTCGAACATGAGAATCTTGCTAATGTTGTCCTCGATGCTAGTATAGATAGCATCCGTGCAGAACCACTCCGCCATCTCCGGCTTCTCCGGGGCGACATTCGTTCGGATGGCATGCTCCCGGTACAGATGGGGACTTCTCAAGCAGTCAAGCTCCGGGGCACGGAACAGGCGGCAGTACACTTCGCCATTCTTTAGCAGCCCGGTAGGGATGGCCTCGCCACAGAACAGGTGCTGGCAGAAAGCGAACATGTCCGGCACGACAAAGGTGTACTTCCCATACACATCCACCCGGCCAGACCAGGCTTCTTTCTCCAGACTCCCCTTGATGCTGCGGAGCATGTCTCGGCAATACTCATCCTGTAGAAGTTCGGGATAGAGGAGAAGGCACTGTTGAAAGTAGTTTTTGTGCTGGTTCTTCGTGGTCGCGCCGAACACACGCAACATGGTCTCCCGGTCGGAAGAGATGGAGGAGATTTTGTACGCCGTTTTGCCTACAATGTGCTCCAGCTCGTCCTCCCGCAGGTCTGTGAGCGTCTGGAGCATCTGGTAGTTGATCTTGGCGTCCTGTATCTTATCATCTTCCTCGTTACACATGCCCGCCGTGCAGCCGAAACGCTTGAACTTCTCCTTATACTCATCCCAACTGGAATAGTATTTCCACATCTTGAACTGGCTTTTGGTGAAAATAATATTGATATTTTCTGCCAAAATATCGTGCGTTTCGCCATAAATATCCTTGATTTTTGCACTATTTCCGTCGTTTTTGTACATATTTGCCTGATTTATGAACTTATCGAACGGAAACACTGCCAGCAAGCCCTTTATCCATGGCAAGCGGATCATGAAGTTCTTCTTCGATGCAGAAGGGAGTATCATCCCGCACCCGTCCGTATGAGTGATAGGGAAGGACATCTCTTGCCGATGCACTGTATAGGTTTTCTCGTCCACGAAGTCCACCATGCTGGTCACAGTAGTCTCCAAATCGTCCACCACGATGCACCTGTCGATGTCAAACCACGGGATAACGTCCGTCGCGCTGTTGCTCAAGGCCAGATAAGCAAGGTACTTATTGACATTAACGCCGCCGTGAGCGTTTATATCGTCCACAGACAGCCCACAGCTGATAACATCCTGTACTTCTTGCAGTCTTTTCTCCTTAATAAAGACGGATTTCTTCGTTCTGATTTGCCCCGCCGAGGCTGTCAACAGCACATATCTGTCACCTTGGTAGGTGAACCCATCCTCAACGATGTTCTTGAACACGTCGAAAAAGTAGGTTTTGACGATAATGATGTCGTTATAAAGCCCATTGATGTCCATTTTAAGCGCACGTGTCAACGCAGAATCGAACACCGATACTATGTGCTGTACATTTAACTCCTCCGGGCGAAGCTCCCGTACCCCTTCATGCCGCTTGAGTAGCTGTAAGAGCTGCTCCTTTAGGCTTGCTATCTTGACCACGCAGCATTGTTTCTCCAGCTTGATAACACCTAGCCGAGCTTCACTGGGAACCGCCGTAGGCCGAAGCTCCTCATCTTTATCCTTGTATAAGGCATGGAGCTGATTCATGGCCTTCTTTTCTGTGAGTTCCCCCGCATGGTACTTCCGAATGACCAAGGCTTCCTTAACCAGAGAATTGCGCTCTGCTCTTGCCTTGTTCAGCGCGTCCTCCAACTCCTTCTCTTCGTCGGTGTAGAAGGCGCTCGTGTCAACCGCGTAAATGTTGACCTGCTTGTCTAGCGCGATGCCGCATCCACCTCACTTCCCTGTTCCGTGCCCGCTGCTACTTCTGCCGGGCGCGCTTTGCCCGTGCCTCTTTTAGCCGCTCCGCCGCTCTCTGCTTCTCTTCGTCCGTCATGTTCCTCTTCCTGGGCGGGGAGAGCTTGATCCAGCTGACTGGGACAAGAGCACTCACAGACCATTCGCTCCCGTCTTTCTCGTCCTGAACTTTCACGATCTCTACATCGTTCGGGAACCGCTGGTGCAGAGAGTGGAGGAGACGCATCACCTTCGGCTCAGACGACCATGCAACAGCCTTTTCATCCCCGACAATGTAGTCAAACGAAGTTTCTCTCAAATCGCCGCGCACACCATCACCTCCTTACTCAATAATGTTTAGCATCTCCTGCATGGGCTTCCTATCCACCAACTTGTACCAGCTCTTGGACTCAAGCCGCCCATTCTCAACCATGCTCTCATACTCCAGAATATAAGTCAGAGTCTCGCCATCCCCAAGCTCTGGGCGTTCCGCGATACCGTGCGCCGCCTTATACATAGCCCCGACACTCACGAACAGCACCGTTCCGCACTTGCCGCAGATAACCATTACAGTAGACACCCCGCAGGAAGAACGCGGCTGGTCATGGTTCACCAGGGCGGTGTTGACGTACACCTTCTTCATCGCATCGTTACACCCTGAACACAACGGAAACATGCAGTTGTTCAGCCAATTCTCAACCACACTGGGCTGCACCACCCAAGTCTTTACAGCGGGCATTATTGACTTGTACAACCCGTGCGTGCAAATCGGAAAAGACGCCACTTACACAACCTCCTTTAGCTCGTCCAGTCTCTCATATATGAACCCATCGTCCCCGGTATAGTACACATCCCGGATACCCTTCTCCCGAATGGCGGTCATACAAGCCTTGCACGGGCGGGCATACCCGTGTGGCCTGTCTCCCCGGAGGCGATAGACGAACACCTCGACCTTGCTCCAGTCCAAGTCCGCATCCCATATGGAGGATAGAGCGGCCATCTCCGCATGGATCGAGTGCTGTACATTGTCCTGGTTCTCGAAGTGCCGCATAGCGTTGAATCTGGCCTGTAAGGGGTGAGTCTTTGTCTGATTGAACCCGCAGGACAGAATCTTGCTCCCATACACTATTACAGCTCCAACATGCACGCGGGGGAAGGTGGACATCCTCGCCACATTCCTGGCGTGTTCAAAGAACTTCATCTTGCCTCGTGTCATGCACTGACGCGCTTCTTTTGCATCTTGGTTATGTAGTACATCCCCCCGCGCTCAACGACCTTAATGTTCGGTTGGAAGTTGATGATCTCCTGAACCATGTCCTTGCTACCGACGCAGATGGAGCGGCCAGCATCTAAATCATCAAGAGAGCAGTTCACATACGAGCGGCGAGTGTTTTCCATAGTAACTTCCACGGGTTCTTCTTCGTAGAAATTACCAGTGTCCAGCAGCTCATACCTATCACCATCCATGGGTGTGCGGCGCTTCATCATGGCCTCTACCATATCAGCCCGGTTTATGTCCTCGTCCGTCCTAGAGAAGAAGAGACACCTACTCTTGTCAAAGCACCTCTTCGCGTCCAAGCAGTCGCTGCACCTGTACTGTGCGCCTTTGTCCGTATTGCTCCTCATGTTCCGAATCTCCTTTCTGGTCGTTGGTGTACCCATAGAATACCATTTCATACCTATAAGCAACAATAGTTTTTGAAATTTTCTAAGATGGGGTAAAAAAATAAAGATTTCCCTTAGAAGCTATCCAGCCAGCCCTTTAGCAGATTTCTCATGCGCTCCGATGGGATGTAGATGCGGATGTCCTCGCCGCGCCGAATGGCCGACCGCCATATCCACTGAATCATCTCGGAGAGCGCGTACTCATCCTCGTCAATCTCAATGCCCATACTATAGAAATACTTCTTGATGTTTGGGTTCATAAAGATATTAACAAGATACGCAAGATCAGTCCTGTCTGAGAAATCGTTCGTCGCCCGCGCCGTGCAAGCTACAAAGCCCTTCTTGTAACCCCCGCCTTCCAACTTGGTCTGATACTCCTTAAAGGTAGTCCACATGCGCGCTTTACTAGGAACTATAGTAAGAGTGTTATACAAGTACGAAATTGTGCCCTTTAGCTTCTTGATGCCTTTGCCACCACTTAAAGTGTCCTTCAAGTACCAAGAGCTTGACAACGCGAATTTCTTCTTCGGCTCATTTACCGCATTTTTAGCATTCCTGTTACTGGCAATGTTGTTTGTAACGCCCTCCACAATGTGAATCTTGTTTTTCAAATCTTTCACGTACTCCGGCATCCAGCCCGGTTCGGCGAACACATACTCTCCGTCACCAACACGCTTAGTTCCAATGTACTCATACTCAGCATGAAGGATGTCTAAGTACCCCCGGAGGATGGAAGAGCGGAACATGTAGGTAAGAACAATGACCTCGTTACATGCTGTTAAGAAGTAAGGGGAAACGTTCCAGATATAAGTGTAGTCCTCCACATAAATGAAGCAACCGTTATCCAAGTCCCTCTTTAAATCCCTGTAAACAAGCCCCCCGTATTCAGCGTCCTTCCAAAAGAGCTGCTTGTTCACCAACTCACCCATGCCACTCTTAATCAGAACGCCCACGTCGTCCTTGTGAAGGGGGTATAAATCAACGGCACTCATGGTCTCGTCCATTATCAGAGTGTAGTTCCCGTCCTTCAATAGCTGAGTGGTCTCCTGATCTGCCTGCCGCAGTAGCTGGTGAGTGCTGGCTATACAGCGCTTTCGGGCCAACAGCCTTTTGAGCGACCCCTTCTTTCCGTCCGGCCCATCATGTGAAGAGGGCTGAACGAAGCGTCGCGCTGGGCAAGCCTTTACGATCCTCTCCACCTCGGTCAAAAATGGGGTGATGTACAGGAAGTTCTTGTCCCGGTTCTCCGGGGCGTTCATGTAACTGATCGCCGCTTGTGTTTTGCCGCCGCCCATGATTGTGTCACAAATTTTTACAGTTATCTTCTCCATGAATACTCCTTTCTGGAAGTTATTTTTACCGAGAATCTATGGGCCTCTATGCAGATTTGCCCATCATCTTTCCCGGCTTAGTACACAGCAAAACTACAAAATAATATAAAGCACCCCCTTGAAATTTCTGTTTTATAATTGAGAACTTTCAAAATCTCCATTGACTCCCCGAGAAAAACTCAATGTGTTCTTATAAATAATACAAGTGAAAAAGTTCCTTAGTTTCACCAATATATATAATATACTATTATGTAATAGAATATTAAACATACTCCCTTGTATACAAGACCGCGAAGCGGACTTTATATCAAGTACCCATACTTTCCATCATTAAAACACCCTCTTTAAAAATAGGCACTCTGTATAGCTGTGCGCTCCGGGAGCGGTTGGGGAGAGGCGGACGGAGCGCATAAGCTATACGCTACATACAAGAATATAGATAAAATGGCTCATACAAACATAATAGGAAGCTACCGCTTCTGGCCCATACAATCCAAAGGGAAAGTGGTCAAGGTAGCTGACCAATTCACTACATAAGGGAAGACGGTCACTCTGCCTATCGGCATGGCTCATACAATCTACATTGAAAATGGCAGAGGGACCGGACGAGGATTTTTATATATAAGGGAACGAACGGCCTAGTATATACATTCCGGCGAGAGTGGATGAGACGGTGAGTTCCCTATACCTGTTAGCCTGGCGGAGAGAACGACAGTATATATATATTGAAGGTTCTGCTTCAAGCCAGCGTACTTCTCATTAGGCGTAGAAGGAGAACGGGGAGAAACGGGAATTTTCATCAGGAAAATTTCCTAACACGTAGTCCCGGCCGCCCTTGATTTTCTCCACATTAAGCCATCTACTTCTAACGTACCACCTGCTATATTATAGGTTGGTATGGGCTTAATACACCTCGTTCACTAGCTTATCATCTTCCTTTAAGGAAGCTGTATACCTCTGTAGAGCATCTAATCCAAGGTTCAGATTCAGGTATATAGCTTCGATCTCCTCAGATGCTATACCTATGTACTTGCACGTAGTCTTCATGGAAGCATGGCCTAGCATCTGCTGTAAGAGGATAAGATTATCCATCGTCCTAGTGCGCCGCGCAGCATCTACCATAGAAGTAGCTACATGGTATGCAAACGTCTTTCTGGTAGTGTGCGTGCCGCACCTTATACCTATACCAAGAGAGTTTATTAAGCTGTGGAGATGCCTTCTATAGCCCTCCTGGTTCAATGCGTTTCCGCGGCCATTCCTACCTTCATTCACGAAGATAGGATCATTCAGACTCAGCGGCTGGTCGCCCAGCGTCCGCCAGTAGAGCCTGATGGCTTCTCTTACAGCTTTGTTCACGTATACCTCCAGGTTCTGCTGGTGGCCGTGCTGCTCACGCTTTGCCGCTGTCTTTATCGCTACGTATATGAACTTCTTCTTAAAATGACCAGTTTCGTCCAGAAAGTCTCCGAAGGTCAATGTTCTAAGATCAACGAAACGCATACCAGTATTGATGGCTATGATGAACATCATCAGCTTCCTGTACTGCCCACGCTCTAGGTAATAGTCCACTATACGAGTTATATCTTCTTTATCCCTTATGGGTTCAGAGTCGTGCTGCTCGTATACCTTTCTCTCTACTGTTGTATAGGCCAGTACAGGGATGCTTTCATCTTCATCATCTTGAGCGTCCTGCCAGCGGAGTAGGGAGGGGTGCAGAAGCACCTTGCCAGTATCTACATGCGCGTATTCATTACTCATGGTCATTGTCATTGTATGAGCCTCCTTTTGCTTCTGCTCTCCGTTGGGTTCAGCTTATGGTATCAGTATACTCTCCGCTGGAAATGATTGCAATAGAAAATGAGGGAATTTCTCAACTTTTATTGTTAAATATATTCTGGGCGAGAGGTTGGTATGTTGAGTCTCAGTGAATAAAGAGAGTAGCCCGGTGCATAACCAGATTGGTGAATCAACATAATAGTTCTTGATTTCTCGAAGAAAAATATTTTATAAAGCATAAGTTCTATTAACATAAACTTAATATAAAACTGCCCGGTTTCAGCATAGTGCTCATGTACCCCAGAAAGCTAATAAGAATGTGTGTTATTAAGTGTGCTTGGCAGTTTTATTCTGGAATAAACGGGGGCGGGAACACGACCCAGAGCAGGTATGAGAAACTTAAAAAGGAAGGGGAGAAGGGGGTCGTGTGGAAAATGCAAGGAATAGGGTGGAAAATGAAGGCTCAGAGTGATGAAGACGTGCTAGGAGCTAAAGCTATACATATTGAAAAATTTTAATGTAAAGTACCCCGCTCCCCATATAGGCAGGGCTTTGTTCAAAAGGCCTACTATGTTTTGATAAAGTATACGCTATCTCTATTTTTTATATTATTATACAGATTATACAAAAAAGAGGCATTTTTAATTGTGACTGCAAGTTTTTTATAATTTTGTGGAATGCCTAAAAATAGGCTTTTCGCGCCATTCTTGCTCTTTCTTTCTTGGGCTTGCGCGGCCATTTAGAGCTATTCGCGTTTTGGGAAATAGTTATTAAAATTAGAACATTGATGATAAAACGTAACGCTCTATAAAATATACGCGATCCCTGTCGCGCCTTGTATATTGTGCGTCATGCATAATCGATGTTTTTAATATGTAGTTTACATTAACTTTACTTTGGAAAATGGCAAAAGGGCTTGACAGGTATATATATTTCTGGTATACTTTATACATACCAAAGGGGTACAGAGTCCCAAAAGGGATGAAAAAATACCCCGTGTAACACAAGGGAGCAGGCTCCCCTCCATGGATGGCGCAGGACGCCAAACACTATTACACCTTGATAAGCGCAGCGAAACCCCTGGAAAGGGCGGGCGACTTGCAAGAAGCAGATTGCCCCGCAGAAGTTGGAAATTGTGCTGGGCGCGATGGAAAACGGAAGGCGAAGTACTGAGTATAGGCGAAACCGGGCGGCCCGACGCGATGAGCGCCGGATGGAAGAACCACACCGCACGCAACGCCAAAAAAACACCCTCCGCGACACTAGGAAACGCACGGAGGGGGCAGGGAGCCGGGCGACAAAGGAGACGCGCCCGGGCCTGCAAGAACATTGTATCACGGCTTGCAAGTGATTGCAAGCACAAAGGAGGCTATATAATGTCTGTTAAGTATGTTATTTCCGACGCCGTGAAGGCGGAAAAGCTGTCCCGTGAGGATGTCGTCTACGCTATCTCTTGTAAGGCGTCGCTGGACGAGAAGACGACCGCCAAGGAAAAGACCGCTACCGCCCTGGTCAAGTTGGCCGGATGGGACGTGGACGACACGAGGCGCGCCATCTATGCCGCCGAACATGCGGAAAAGTACGGCGCGGAAAAGTCCGCCGAGGGTTTCAAGGCCATCAAGAAGGCCATGAAGGAAGACGACGACCGGGCGGCCCGTGCCCTTGAAAAGGCAAAGATCGAGTTTGCCGCCGTCGCCGCCAACTATGAAACGATTCTGCGGATCATCGACCCCGCGAACGCGAACAGGGAAAATGGCGCCGAACCGCGCTTGAATGGTGAGTATCGCGGGCTTTATGCCCTGGCACTTCATAACCTTTCTACGGCGCGTTCAATGCGTTATCTCTCTGACGGTTTCGCGGATGACGTGCAGGCCATTATCAATACGGCTACGGCGGCCATGACTTCACATTTTGAAAACGAAGTGACAGTCAATCAGACTGCATGGAAACAGGCACGAGCCGCGCAGGAAAATTTCCTGAAAAAGTTTGCGCCGGAAGGCAAGCTGTTTTCGACATATGGGAAGGCGGGCCATCTGGATGTTAGCGCGACGGCGTGCAAGGAATTTTGCGCGGGCTTGTTTACGCGGGCGACGACAAAGGACGACGTTACAAAGCGCCTTTTCAAGGGCGCAAAAAGCGCTGCCGGGCTGATGGACGATCTATTATATAGGGCCATTAAGGGGCTAAACTGACGCCGACGCGAAAAACGGCGAGCGGAATATAAAGACCGGGGAATAAATCCCCGGTCTTTTTTCGCGCCCATTTTTACAGACTTTGCCGCTGGACTGTTTTCTGTACGCGCGCGAATACTAGGCACTTTCTGGCTTCACGTTGACGCGATAAAAGCAAAGCACGCTGCCCAGGCGTTGACGCAATAGGACTAGCAAAACGATCCACGCTATTTTTATGAGCACTTGCCCATAGCTGCGCAACCCGTGCGCGCAAATTGAAAAAGCCATTCCTATGTAGACGCGATAAATCCCGAACAAAAAGCCCGTAAACACGGGCTTTATTTTTGTACCCAAAAACAAGGAGGCTACAACCATGACAATGCAAGAGTTAGAACGTAATCTTTATGCCTTGAATAACAAGATGGGCGCATACCGCAAGCATTACGCCCTTGAGTTGCGCTTCGATCCTGACGTAAAGGCGGAGTACGCCGAGATGAAACGGACTTTCTACGCGCTCGCAGCGGAGGCGCAGAAGCAAATCAAGACCGCGTAAACGCGGAACAGCCCTAACAAACAAGGCGCTACAAGTGCGCCCATTTAGACCATCGGGAGGACTATGCCATGTTGAAGATTCGCAACCCGGAGCTGTACAGGCGCGAGGACAAGCGCCCCATTCGTTCGTCCAGGGAGGCCGATGCCCTTTGGCGGCAGAATAAAAAGGCCCAGGTGAACCCTGTTCCCGTTCGGGAGAAGATCATCTATATTGAGGACTACTTTGTGCGCTAGAGTTAGCGTAAACGAACTAAAGGGGACAACTGCGCCCATATGGACGCGAACAAATCAAAGCAAGGAGGATCACTATGGGAAAACTGAACAGCCGCGGGAAGTATAGCCGCGCAATTTACAACAAAGCTATTCTTGTGCACCTGGAGCAGAGCGGGGACTTGCATTTCCTGTGGACGGTTGACAACGAGGGCAAGAGCAATCGCTTCTACGTTTCGCCCATTTTGGCCAAGATGATTCTGAACGATGAGATCATTCAGGGATACGATAGGGACATGAACAACTTTATGGAGGTGAGGAATCGCGGGGATGACTATGCCTTTGAGATGCTTTGGCTTGACCTGGACTGGAGCGCGCCCAACAACCACTTGAAGGGCAGGAAGCAGGAATTTACTATTCCTCTGGAGATCGTTCTGGACTGGCTTAACGGCAAGACGGTGAAGTACCTGTATACTGGCCGCGCTGAGGCTCCTCGGGTCGTGTTCCATGACGACGAGCGGACGAAGAATCTGCTTCACTGTATCCAGACCTGCTCTGACTGGAGGAGGGCTTTCAGCAAAGCTATGCGTGACTGCTTCCAGTGGCATGGGGACGTGGTGACCCTGTATGCGGATGGGACGGAGGATTTCTACTTCACCTCTAAATCCGGCTACCCTATGAATGGGGGTTTGATTTTCTCGAAGACTCTCACGAAGGGGAGGCTGGGCTTGAAGTATAGCGTTCATACCTAATGGACGCAAATTAAATCCGAACAAACGGTAAAATGAAAACGGAGGAGGCGTGTGCCTATTGCAAATCTGTTTTCTGAGGAGGATACAATCATAGACCAGGACGACAACAAAATCATGTAGACCAAAAGTAAATTGAACCTAGACGGACTGCTCGTTCACGTAAATGTGGGCGGGCTTTTTTTGTACCCCTGCAAACTCAAAAAACACATGGACGCAAATTAAAGGAGGATCATTATGCAGAAAATCGTTAATCTTGAATCCACTATGGCCGAAGCTCTTGTCCGCAACGCGACTATCGTCGGGACGAATAAGTTCCTGGAAATCCCTCTGACCCTGTTACAGGTAGACCCGGAGTATCAGCGGACGCCGGGCAGCAAAGTGGCAAAGATCGCCCGCGAATGGAGCGACGAGAAGTGCAACCCGCCCATGGTTTCTTTCCGGGGCGGTGAGTTTTTCGTGATGGACGGGCAGAACACTGTCCTTGCAGCAAAAATGATCGGGAAGGATGCCCTTGTGTGCAGGCTCTATGTGGGGTACACGCAGGAGGACGAGGCGCGGATTTTCGCCGGGCAAAATGACAACAAGACCAGTATGAGCGCCTATGATAAGTACAAGGCGGAGATCGTCTACAACGATCCAAGAGCGCTTGCCTTGCGAAGGATTTGCGAGAAGCACGGCGTGCAAATCTCGAATGTTCGCGCCTTGAGGAAGCCTCGCTATTTGAACTCTACGAGCAGGGCCATGAAGTTGATCGCAAATCAAGGGGAAGAACGGCTTGACGTGGTGTTTTCTTTGATCGAGGACTTGGGCTGGGACGAACAGATCGGCGGCTATTCGGGGACGGTGCTGTCCTGCCTGGCCGCTATCGTGGGCAAGTATGGGTACAAGAAGCCCGTGGTGGAAGCCATGAAGGATGGCATGGGCTGGACGCATGAGGACAACTGGGGGCCGACGGTGACGGCGAGCGTTGCCCGCTTGCAGCATAGGGAGTGCCGTGGCGCTATTACGGCCATGACTGCCATGCTGGAGGATGCAATCTTGCGGGCAGCGGACAAGTACGGACTAGAAGTTAAAGAGAAGAGGAGGGTTGCATGACCGCGCAGAAGCTCTATTTTTTTGACCATAGTTAGAAAATTTCAAAAACTATTGGTGCAAACAGGTTTGAGTGATACCCTATTAACCATTCCGAGAAGTTCCCGAACAAAATCAAAAATTTAAGGAGGCAAACTATGTACACTTTCGAGCAGGTCGTGGAACAGAACGAGATCAACATTCGCCAGGCGTTGAAGGACTACTACGCGCATACTGACCGCACCTATGGCGCGGACGCCAGCGATGCCTTCATTCAGAGGCTTGCGCGGGATAATGCAAAGTCGAAGATGGCGCTGAGGGAGCTGTTCCGTAAATCGCCCGTGTGGAACGAGGAGCTGGGCGCAATTGTGATTAACGGGACGAGAACGCACGACGCAGACGCCCAAACGATTCGCCAATTGGCACGAAGTATCCTTCAATTGGCTTTCGCTTATGGTCAAATCACTTTCTCGCAGATGGATTTGATTATTGACTTCTTTTCTATAAAAGAGAATAGGGAAGATAACTTCTTCCGAGATCGCGCTATTGCGGTGATGAACGAGGTTGCGCCTGGCGCTTATGTAGAGGGGCGCAAACTGAGCAAAGTGTTCCGCTCTATCTGCAAGGCTCTTGGCTTGGTTGATGAGACGGCAGGGAGCGACTTTCAACGGAAGTATGCTGCTCTCGCTGACGAGCTTGTTTCAAAGCAAATCGACTTCAAGCTGTTTGTTTCCATTAACCCGGCCCATTTCTTGACCATGAGCAACCCGAAGGACGATGATCGCGGGCAGACCCTGACAAGCTGCCATTCTTTCAACGGGGACTTCTCCTACAACAACGGCTGTTCCGGGTATGCCCGTGACGAGGTGTCGTTTATCGTGTTCACGGTTGACGATCCTACCGACGCGGAAACTCTGAACAATCGCAAAACGACGCGGCAAATCTTCGCGTATAACCCTGGCAGCGGTGTGCTTCTGCAAAGCAGGATGTACCAGAAGTGCGGCGGGCTTTCCGGCGCTGAGGGAGAGGATAGCAAACTGTACCGTCATTTGGTGCAGAAGGAGATTAGCGAGCTAGAGGATATGCCTAATCTGTGGACGACTAAGCCCTCTTACGAAGGGGATTTTAAGTCTTTGGTAGAGCAGGGCATTGGCTTCGGCGGGTATCCCGATTGGATTTACAACAATTTCGCGGGGAAGGTCTCTGTTCGGTCTGGGGCAACGCTTCCCGAGCCGATGGGTAGTGAACCCGTGCTGATCGTCGGCGCTCGTGGCCTGTGCATTGATTGCGGCAAAGAAACCGACGAAGACGATGGGCTGCTTTGTAGCGATTGCGGCGGGAGTTATCATTGCGACGCTTGCGGATGCACCGTCCACAACGAAGACGATTTGATATGGGTTCGTGATGAGTATGGTAATGTGGTTCAGGTTTGCGAAGACTGCCTGGATGACCATTACCTCTACTGCGAGCGGTGCGGAGAATGGCATCATGAGAACAATGTCACTTGCATTAACGGATACTATTACTGCGATGATTGTAGAGACAGTCTCTTTACTTGTTGCGAAGAGTGCGGCGAGTGGATCGATAACGGCGAGGTGCTTGTCGCTTATGACTGCCGTGGTTATGAAGTAAGGGTTTGCCCAGATTGCGTTGAGCGCTATTACGCTGCTTGTGACCATTGTGGGGAGCTGCTCCGTTCTGACGACTTGAACGCGGTTCACGATGATTGCGGGCGGATTCAGTACATGTGCGACTACTGTGTAAAGCGTGAATGCGAAGAATGCTCTGATTGCCACGAATACGTTCTCAAGTGCGATGAGAACATGTTCGTTGACCCGCAGACGGGCGAAGTCAAGTATTACTGCCCGGACTGCATGCCGGATCACGAAACCGAGGAGAGAATCGCTTAAAGGAGGCATTAAATCATGACTAGCTTTGTTGAATTGGCACGCAAACCGCAAACAAAATTGTTCAACCTTTTGGTGAGGACGTACAAGGATGATGAGCAACACGAGAAGGGGAAGTACGTTCTGGTAAGAGGCGAGGCCCCTGTGCTTCTCGTGGCCCACCTGGACACGGTTCATAAAGAGAACGTGAAGGATGTGTGTATGAGCGAATGGGGCGAGATTATTATGTCCCCGCAGGGAATCGGCGGCGATGATCGGTGCGGGGTCTATGCCTTGATGCAAATCCGTGAAAAGGCCGAACGGAAGCCGTGGCTGCTGTTCACTTGCGATGAAGAAATAGGTGGCGGCGGCGCGAATAAGTTTGCAGACGATTTTATGAACAAGAAGCTGCCGACAGAGCTGGACGACGTGAAGGCGATTATTGAGATTGATCGGAGAGGGGTAGACGATGCAGTCTATTATGACTGCGACAACAAGGACTTTGAAGATTGGGTAACGGAGAACGGGTTCACGACTGCTTTCGGGAGCTTCACTGACATCTCAATCATTGCACCGATTATGGGCGTGGCCGCAGTAAATCTATCGTCGGGGTACTACAATGCCCATACCCAGCATGAGTATGTTGTCATGGCTGACCTCAACAAAACGATTGAGAGAGCCGTGAACATGGTAAATCAAGCCAACGCGGAGACGTTCCCCAGGTACGAATATGTGGAGGCGGTGTCTACTTACGGTTATAGCAAATACGGAAACGTCTACTCTTGGAATGCCTATGATAAGTACGATAAAGCATACGACAAATGGGCGAATTATAAGACCGGGGATTATGGAAAAGATTATGTTTCAGCTATTGACAGAGTGATTGATTCTCTGCCGCTTGACATTCAGTGCGAGTATGAAGATTTGCTTTGGAAGTATGACTTCGAGGAGCTGGAAGATTATCGCTATGAATTTGGAAATGGGGTGATTCACGAGCTTTACGAGGAGGAGTTCGGCAAGGAAGGAAACGTTGATTGGTGGAACGATGGAATTGACGAAAAAGGAGGCAAATTAAATGCGTGAATATGAGTTGGTGCCGAATGATGGCCGGAAGAGTTACTACAAAAAGGCAATCGTAAAGGAGAAGGATAACGGTACGAGGGTTCTGTACAGCTACGGAACCCCCATTCTTAGCCGGGATAAAAACGGCAATTACAGACGACTTTGGGGTGGATGGAGCGCAACGACTGGGCGGCATATTACGGCATTCTGCGGCATGAACAAAGCTGCATTTATGAGTTTGCCCTATACGTTGACGCCTCATGAAACTAAGCAACGAGATAGCGGGAGCGCGCTGTATAACAAAGGAGGGATAGCTATATATCCGAAAGCGTGCAAACGGAAAATTGTGGGGACAGTAGAATGAATGAATTGAACTGAAAGGAGCCTGGGATAAATGGTAGATGTGGGAAGACTCGGTGTGTTCAAAGTAGATTGGTTCGCTATATTCGTGAACAGACTCCTTTACCAAGAAGATTCTGATTTGTACAGTGCTGGGAATTGTTTGATTTGCAAGACAGAAGATATGGCGGCAGCGATTGCGACGCTGCTTAACGCACTTTATGAATCACAAGGGGATGATTTGGTATTTGGTTTTAAGTGCTACGGCGGTGATGATTATGATGGTGGCTTCGATGTGGATTGCGAGGAAGAACCATATTGGGTAGTAGATGAAATCGATTTTCTTTGATTTGAAAGGGGCTGGAATAAATGTTGAGGAAGGGCATGACAAAGGAAGAAGCTGTTCGTGAATGGGTGAAGGAGTTTAATGTAGTCCAGCAGGGGATGATCGAAAGGCTGATGGAGGTGGACGAGTGCGACTGGACGGAAGTTACTATTCCTACAGCTGGCGATAGGGTTTATGTTTACAATGAGAGCGAAAGCGGGGAGGTAAATGGGTTCGATGCGGAGAGTGACTTGTATTCCGTAAAGCTAGACAACGGAAAGACTGTAAGAGTTGCGATGGACGATATGGAATTGGAAAACGATGAAGCCCTTCCGATGTGGGGGACAATGTGGTCTTTCGGTGATTCTCTTGATGATGAATGGCTTGAGGAGGATGATGGGATTCGGATTATGTCGATGTGCGGATTCCGCATTTACAGGAGTGAGGAATTTGGCTACTTCTTCGGCATTGATGGGGCTGGTTATGACTTCTATGAAGCGCATTGGATTCCGCTGTATGAGAGAAGGGGCTTGCATTGGCATGATCCTGAAACGGAAAAGAAGGAGGCAAAGTAATGTATCAGCACAAGAGGCTTGTATGGACTAACGATTACCTTGACCCGGATGATTACAGAGAGGAGTACATCGACTACATTAGGGCGAATGAATTGGACTGGGACACGGGTGATGAAGATCGGCTCTATGAGTTCATGATTGGCGATAACGACGATATGCTCGATGTGGAACGGATGAATTTGGACATTCAACTCTCGCAGCCGATTATAGTGCTGGGCGACCTTGGTCTCTGGCACGGACGAGTAAACGGTTACAGAATCATTGATTCCGGCAATATCAAGGATTGCCTGTACGATAATGTTTGCGATTACGTGACGTGGTATGTAGATGATCTCGGGGATTTAAGAATGGATGGAGCGCATCATGACGGAAGCAATTATTACTTGTACAGGGCGTTCAAAGATGGGTTGAGTGAGACGCAAATCAATAACTTCCTTGATAAAATCTACTACGGGAAATGCACTCGGGCCGATGTTACTCGGTACACTCGGCGACTTGGTGATGAAATCGCAAAGGTTTATGGCTGGACATTTAGAGGAAGGAAGGCGGCGTAAAAAATGAAGCGACCTAATGATGTGTACGAGCTGCGAAACATGTATTACGAGAAGCATCCGAACGGCCATTACTTCGACCATGACACTCTAAAGTTCTTCGGTGAAACCATCTCCACAATGAGGCTATTGAAGGGAACAGTAATGGTAACTGATGTTTGTGGAAAAAAGCATGAATGTTACCTGGTGAGCAAATTGTCAAAGAATTATCCGACGGGGAAGAAGAGGACGTATGCGTACTTTGATGTGGAAACACTGGACGATGTGATAAAGTAAAAAGAAAGCAAAACAAGTAATTTGGAATAGGGAGGATTTACCATGACTCTGTATGATTTTGTGAAGATGTGTACTGAAAGCTACTTCGATGTGGAGATTTGGCATGTTGATGAAGGGAGAGTTATCTGGCTTAGCAAGGCGGATGAAATACCACCTAGAATCGGCGAGCTGGAGGTTGAATCTTTTGATGCTCCTGATGGAAATGCTTCGTTGACCATCAACGTGAGCGGCGAATTGGAGGAATATGAAAATGAGTAAGCAGCGTCTGACTAAAAAGAAGTATGGCTGGTATGACTTCGAGGGATTGGTTGATATTACTGATCCTTGTTACGACAGAGATGTGTGGTGCAGAATCAATGACGTGAAGGTCAAGGAAAGTTCATTTGAATGTGTCGCTTGGGTTGGCGAGGATAAAAGGGTAATGAGAATGGGCATCTACTGGATGGGCTATGTTCCGCCGCAGAAAGAGATGGAGTTGTTTGGAGAGATTGGCGTTGATTCCGGCATGGCTGGATTCTTCCACAACAAACGCGATTACACAAAAGAAGAATGGGCGGAGTTCTGCGATCTTGCATCCACATATGAAACCGACACATTTGAAGAAGGATTCTACAGCGAAACGGCATTTGGTGACGGTTGCTACAACGTATTATGCCACAAGGATAACAATGGCGAGATTGACTCTCTGGAGATTGAATTTTAGGAGGCAATGGAATGAATATAACGCAGGCTCTTAAAATGGCAGATGAACTTTGTGCGGATCGTTCCCGTATTGTTGTGACTATCCGTGGCACTGATGGAAGAAGGATTTGCTTTGGTGACGCGAAGTGCTTAGACGATGAATTGAATAACCTAAAGGATTTGGAATTGGAAGTCTTTGACTTGTTGTATGTGGACTCAAAAGGTTTCCCGCCGAGTGTCGTCTTGGAAATGAGCTTAAAGAGGATGCAATACGATGAACGTTAGTCTTGAAGAAAAGAGAACAGATTAGAAACGAGGAGGATGAAACAATTTGATTGTTTTGCACATTCAATTTGAGGATGGATCGAATCCGTATGTGATGTTCTGCCCGACAGAGGCAGATGCTCTTAAAGAGTTAAGGAAGTGGCGGAGACATTATTATCTGTGCCCCATGTTGTCCAATCGCAAGGACATGTGGGAGTATAGAGCAAGAGAGAAGCGCCCCGCAATAAAATGGGAGGAGACCATTCTGTGAGCAACATGGAAAAGACGCTTGGAGTGCGGGAAGGAGTTAAGTTCTACTTCAAAGCGCTATCGAAAATCTATCACATAACTACGAACGGAGAAGTGGTTACAACGAGCGGGCAAATCGCCGACGCAAAAACAATCTGCCAGATGATAGCGCATCCAGAAAAGATCATCAGTGCAAACCGTTATCCCGTAATTGAGGAGGAGATTCCATGAAGGTGTACATCATGCAAATTGACGGGCACATCTCTTACATCCTGTCCGACAGAGAGGATGTTCGTGTTGAGATCGTCCCGCTGGAATCCACAGAGTACAACGATGTCGTGATGCACCGTTGGAAGGAATTGAACGACATGGTGAACGACGGGAAGCTGGTTGATGTGGTTGCATTAAGATGTGGGGACAAGCTGCCGGGTTAAATAGAGGAGGTGGACAAGTACGTTTAAGTTGGGTAAGCTCTACAAAACGAAACGGATAACAGAGGGGATGCAAAAGAGTTCCTCGTTCGCGGTGTTTGTTGATAACTGTTTGCGCCGATACCAGAGAGAAGATTGGGGCGATGTTGATAACAGCGAAGCGCTCATGAATGAGTACGCTCTGGATCATGGTGATGATTATATAATGGGCCGGTACAAGTACAACAACAGAGCAGTAAGGGGATGGGACATTGAGATCGTAACAAATTGGTCTAGGACAAAGACGCTCGTGAAGTACAAGAATGAAGATAATCCGTTGATTTAAGGAGGAAAATCATGAACGATATTATGGAAGAAAAGCGGACTTACTACTATCTGCCCCGCGACCAGTACGGTCAGTCGAAGGGATATGTATGCAAAATACTTTTGACTCCGGCGGAGGCTGCCAAGCGGGCATGGGTGTATGAGGATTATTCGGAAGCTGTTCGTAGGGCGATGGATTAAGGAGGAGAACAAAAATGAAAGCAGTATTGCGTGGTTGGGATGTCAACTTGATGATGGAATATGCAAAGGCGTTCGCAGACAATGGGAAGAAAACGTCAATGCAACGATTCATGATGATTCGCATTGAAGTTACGGGCGATGAAGTCTGCGTAAGAATAATGGATGTAGCAAAATGCTCTAGGCTGTATTTCAAGGCATTGGAAGGTTCGGAAGATGGGACTGCATTGATTCAGCCTGTTCGTCCCGGATTCAAGTACGACGACCATATTACAATTACAAGTGAGGATGGATGCACGGTTTATGCTGCGGATAGCGGCGACACTATGAAGGTCGAGAACATTACGAGAGAAGAGGACTGGGATCAGAAAATAGTCGATCTTATTGATGTCCATTTAGACAACAGAGGCCAGAGTAAATGGATGAAGTTCAATATTAATTACCTGTACGAGACGTTCAAAGCATTCAGGAAGAATAAGGATTATAAGGAAGTGCTGGTACAAATTGTTCCGCCGTATGGCGGCATAAGGGTTGCAATGGGTTCTGCTGATGATAAGCCATCTGGAATTGCGCTGGTTCTTCCGATAAAGATGTAGAGGGAGGCAAGCAAATGAAGAAGAATGCAAGAAAGTTTAGGGTTGGAGATCAGGTAATGTTCTACGGGAATAATGCGAGAAAACTTAGGGAAAGTGCTGAGGAGTGGTATCCTCCCGTCGGAACGGTAGGGAAGGTGATTGATTGGTTAGAAGAAGATGATGATATTTTGGTGCAGTGGCCGAACGGAACTACAGCATCGGATCACAAGTGGTTTTGTTCTACTGCTGATTTACGGCTGGTTGATGATCCGTTGCGAGTTACTGTGAGTTTTGGCGGCGATATTGGAGAGTGTGAGATGATGTTTGTTGTTCCGAAAGGAGAGAATGATATAAATGAATATGTGGAGAAAGTGCTGGGTTATGTATTGAACGAAGATGTTCGGAACAAATGCAAAGTGGAAATCATTTGACGGGGATGGATAGGAATGGTAAAATAAGGGAAAGAGGTGGATAATGATGGATCAGAAGCCGAAGTTCTCGAAAGTGCTTGCGGAGTTCTTGTTCACGCCGGGATTTGCGATAATCATCGCCATTGTGGCTCTTGTAATCTTGGCCGGGATAATCACCGTTGTAAAGGGCGTGTTCGGAGAGAATGCACTGTATCTCCTGGGGCTTCTTGTTTGTATTGGATTGTTGGTTTATGGGATATATGGGCGGTTATCTCAGAATGGAACGATCCCAGAGTTTAAGACGGGAAAGCAGAGAGCAGCTGATATTGAGCAACAGATTCTAGCTGACCGTTATAAAGAAAAGGAAGCGTTGAAGGAGCAGATGATTCAAAAGGGAGTGGAAAAGGCGGTCGAGGAATATCGCAAAAAGATGCTGGAATGGGCAATCGACAAACCCGATCCGGCAGATATTCCAGACAATGTGGATGAGGATGGATACTTTTACATGACGGATGATGAGTGGAAGGAAATAGGGCAAATGCCGAAAAGGAGGGGAAAGTAAATGGCTGGTGGATGGAGCTTCTTGGGTGCTCTTGGAGCGTTTATCGCATCCGGGTTTTCGGACGCAAAACAAAATGCTAAAATGGAGATGAGAGCAGAGAACTCCGTGAAGGCCCCGCCTCTGCCGAGGCTTACTCTCACAGACGAGGAGCAAATTGAACAGGCGATAAAGAATAGAGCTTCGGAGTTTATAAAGAAAACGTGGCCTATTGATGAAGAGAGAGAGCAAGAGATTAGAACCCGCATTGGTCACGAGATGGAAAAAGGGAAATATGATTCAAGATATTTTGACAAATACATGGTGGCATTCGTTCAACAAGACCAGTCCATCAGCTATAAATATATGATGGAAATGGCGGCAGCAGAAATGGCTCAAGAAATGCGCACCACTGAGCTGACAATTCATCAACTAATAAGCTCCTTTGATCCGCACTATAAGTATGACAAGTTGTTTTGCAGATTCGCGGATGATTATGGGAGGAACTATAAGAAGTGGAGAGCAAATGCAAAAAGGATCGAGGAGTTGAAGAGTCAAGGTAAATTACATGAGTTCACTATCGATTACGGAACAAAAAAGAGAACAATAGTTGATGGGTTAGAAGAAGCAAAGCAATTTGCCGACAAGGACGTTCCCTATACACGGCTATCCGTCTTAATCACTGACGAAAACAATCATTTGGCGTCCGTCCGTGAGTGGAACAATGGGCCTGCGCCCGAAGGAGATCAGGAAGGCATCATTAAGTTTGGAACGGCGGGCTATTACTCTCCGTGGGAAGACGCCGAGAAATGATGATGCTGGAAGTATTTGCCGAAGTGCTCAAGGAACTTCCGATTGAACTCAACGTCATAACCGTTAGATGTTATCCGAGTTTGATTCGAGTTTACCTTGAGCACGACGGCAACGAAACGTCAGCCGATCTCTGGAAACGAGACTTCCACAAGGGCGGGCGAGACTACTGTTGGTATGTGGCTGCAACTGCACTCTCTACCATCTATATTGACCAGAGCAAATATGAGATGGCAAGATTCTGGTTGGATGCCGCACAAAATAAGGAGCTACTACAAATGAAAGGAGAGATGCGAAGGAATGACAACTTACACCCCAAGGACTTTTCAAAAGCTGCTCAAGCAGAACGGGTTTGAGAAGGTGAGAATGAAAGGAGGCCACATTATATGGAAGCGCGGGAATGATGTGGTTTCTGTGCCGTGCCACGAAGTAAACATCCTAACGGCTCAGCGGATGATTAACAAGTACAATCTGATTGCCTAGCATGACCGCTCCACAACCGGGGCGGTTGTTGTTACCTTTGTTTTCTAATTTCAAAATATGGCAGGATATGTCCAGCGTATATAGAACAAATATAGTAAGAAGCGCAAACAAATGCGCTTAAAACTGCAATAAATTTATAAGGAGGAACAAAACAATGACACAGGCCGACAGAATGATTATCCACCTTGACTCCGCAAAGTTCGACAGAATGAAGGCGATCATCGACCAGATGGTGGAGTTCGCACAAAAGTACGAAGGCATGAAGGAGCAAATCAAAGAGTTCCTGCCGAAGTACAACAAGATGGCCGACGTGGAGGAGGAGAAGTTCGGTAACGTGGACATGTACTTTAGCGGGTCGGATAGATGGATCAATCTCATGGTCTCGTCTGAATACCTGCGGGACATCCAGGAGCATCTCCAGGCGATTCAGGACGACATTGATAAACTTGAGACGATGTGACTTCAACAAAAGCAACTAAATGTGACGGATAAAGTTTGTTAGATTTAGAGAAGTTCCAAAGTCTGCAAACAAACTGTTGACATGAAAGGCCATAGGCTGTATTATGGTGGCGGTGGTAAAACCCGCCACCTCCCTTTTCAGGGAAGATGCAGCTTAGATATTAAGATTAAGGAGGACAATGAGATGAAGTTTAGTCTGCGTCGGGATGGTTTTCTGGAGTGGTTGAGGAACGTGAACGGGAATGTGTTTTTTAAGGTGTCTGAGTATGTTCCCTTCGGTATCGGGCCGGACAGCGTGGAAGAATACTGCTGTGCTTTCACAAAGCCTCCCCTCTATTTGGTGTTTTCTAAAGAGGGGAAGTTATTCTTAGCTACGGAGAAAACTATGATGGATAATCTGCTGGCCGAGATGGATGATCCTGCGGAGTCGCCGGAAGATTACGTCTGCAATGATGGGCTGCGTGATATGTTGGTCAATGGCCGCTTTATTATTGACGACAGTAAGGTGAATTGTTGGTTCGATCCGTGGCAAACTCTTTCTCATGGCACGGCGTATCTTTCTTTTTCTAACGGAGAACTGGATGTAGTAGCCATAGATGATTTTGGCAACGAAGGCGACCCGCGCTTTTACCCGTTCGAGGACACCATTATTTCTAATGACCTTGAAAAGATTTTGCAATAGAAAGTGAGAAAATTTTCCAGAAGGTATTGACATGGGTAATTTATGGTAATATACTAAGGTCGTGGGGCATGGTAGGAAGGAGGCCCATCATGCCCCAACTATTCTAATGGAGGAACACATGTATGAATGCCATGCAACTCGAATTTTTCAACCAGGCAAAAATGAAAAGTCCCCGTGAGAACCACACCGTGACCCAGACGATGGAGATCGTGGAGCAAATCGAGAAAATGGCTAAGAAGCCCTTGCAAGATATGAACGCGGGCGAACTGATTGAAGTCCTCGGCAAATGCGTTTTTGATACTTCGGGGCAATTCGAGAACGTCGTGCGCGGCATCAATAAATACATCGACTTCCTCAATGAGAAGGATGTTCCCAGTAAATTACCCAGGGCATTCCGGGTATCGCAAAACAACATCTCTCTGCTGGATACCATGCACGCCAAGTACATCGGGAGCGACGAGCAGTTCGTTGAGTACATGAAGCGGTATGATTACTCGGTAGGTTACGGAGTTGTCTACCCGGCACTCTGCCTCATCTGGAATACAGGGATGCGGCTAAGTAATACTTTCGACGTAAAGATCGGCGATGTGGAGCTGCGGGAGCCTGTTGAAGGATTGATGGATGGATACTTGAAGTCCTTTAAGCCAGAAGAAATTGACGCGCCGTATTACCTGAGAAGGAACCCGATAGAATGGCAGAAGATGGGCAACGCGACGCATGTGGGTGCATTAGCCCGGCGGCCTTCTACTGCCTGGATGAACTCTGCAATCTCCTATGTGATTGCCAGCTCGAACAAAGGCACGGAACAGTACACACCGCTATCCATCGCTTCCGCTGCGACTTACAATTTGTACTGGATCGCAAACGCAGAGAAGAGGGGAGAGGCGCGTTACGATGATATTCGGGAAATGCTCGATATTCAGACGTACCAGTCCCTGCAAAGGAACGCCTACTACCTTAGTGAGTACAGTCGGGCGTTCAACAGATAACAGCCGAAGCAAATTAAGCCCCGCCGCAAGGCGGGGCATCTGTTTGCCCATAAATAGTTTTGACAATAGTAAATGAGAAAATTTTTCAAAAAGCGTTGTTGCAAGAGGGAGTGACATGCTATAGTAACACTGTCGCTAGGGAAGGCGGCAAATACATGGGTCTTTAGTCTGGTAAACGAAGGTTCGATTCCTTCAAGGCCCACCAGTAGGTAAGCGCAATGATTTGCGTCGGAGATCGTTGTTCCTCTCACACATCGGCGGCTGCGATAGTCACTAATCGGCTTCAAAAATCCTCCTTTTGTCCTAAGTGTGAATGAGCGGATATGGCGTACTGTGAACCTCCTATTTTCCTCCTCCTTTCAAATTGCGAAGCCGATTAGGAGGAACAACATCTCCCCTACCTTTTTAAATCCCATACCGAAAACGACAGGTTTCCGACCTGTTCTTTTATTTCAGAGGAGGCGATTGGTTGAGCGAAAGAAAGAGCATGCCGACCAAGAGACCGAACCAGATTCCATACGAAGAGAAATACTTTGTGAAGGAAGAGGACGGTAAACTTAGATTCTACCGCATGATTCCGAACGGGGAAGAGTTCACTACGATCGCGGGCACGACGGGCTACAAAAACGTCATTACAAAGCACCCGATTTACAACTGGGATCGCATCTATAACGCCCGCAAAAGAAAAGGTTATACAGATCAGACCGATGTGTTCCGCGCCACGGGCATCATAGCAAAACGGCGCGGCCCATACCCAAGCGTGGTCGTTGAGCTGCGTGACGCAGCGAAGAAAACGTTCGCGTCTACGTATCTCACGCCCGCCAGGCGTATGACCCCAGAGCAAATCCAGGAAGCGGATGATGTGATTGCTTGCATGGCCGACATCGAGGACTTAGTGGAGTTCAACAGCGCGATTATCTATCTGTGTCAAGTGATGCCGCGCAGGACGGACAATATGGCAGCGCTGCTTGCAGTCTCTCCCCGCGATTATTCGACCATCATCGTCCGGGAGAAATCGCTTTTAAGTCTGGCAAAGGGCGAGTTTGATATGGATCAGAAAGAGCAGGAGTATTTCCAGATGAACAACGAGGACATGAACATCTCTGTGATGGATATGTACGGTGTGAGCATGTCGGAAGTATCGCCGCAGGAAGAGCAGCAAATTAAAGGGCTTCTTGGAAAAGTATTAGCGCGGCGATTCCAGAAGGCGTGGCGCGTAGTAAATCAGCCCTTGAACGACGCTTACTACGAGAAACTGAAACAGTACGAAGATTGCACGGAGCGGCTCTGCATTCTTAGCGGAAGAGATTATGTCTGGTGGTCAAGGGTTTGCTTGGGCGTGCCGATGGAAGATGCGCGTGATTATCCACTCGCAGAGAACGACGACCATTACATAGCTATCTGCTCTCAGGCAGCCGCAAAGAGCGCGGAAGCTCCAGTGGCGATTAAAATGGAATACCTCATTAAAGTCTAGCAACGCAGAAAGGAGGAGCAAAATGAAAACAGTCGAGCCTGTATATGCCATGTTCTTGTATCCCAATAATGGGTTCTCATGGGATGTTGAGATGGCAAAGAAGCTGGATTATCTGACGGTCTACCCGGTAGATGGAATTAAAATCACGGAGAACTATTCTTGGATTAAACTCTTCGGCTATCCTGATTGGTTCAACGCTGTGCAGTTCCAGTATTACAACGAAGATCACAAGATTATCGACATTTACGAGATGCCGGAGTACAACCCATACTTGAGTAAGAAAGAACGTTGAGAGAAGTGATGAAATGCGCTTAGTTGATGCTGATTCATTGGTGCAGAGGTTCTCGAATTTCAAGCAGGAGTGCATCTCTGATGGGGATGAAGTTGCAGCTGGTATTTTTGACGATGTTATAGCTGAAATTCAGTCTGCGCAAACAATTATAACGGAACAGGAAGTTGACTCAATAATTGATGATTCGTCAAGAAGCCTGTATACATCACCAGCGGAAGCGCTAAAGAAAGTCATAGAAATGAGAGCGGCATGGAATGTTAATGACCATGAATTTACAGAGCTTCTAAAGTGGGTTCGGTAATTGAAGTAATCTGATAAAAAGGAGACAGGTAATGAGCCAGAAAATTGATATTGATTTAAGCAAACTTTATGATAGTGATTTTCGCTACATAACAAACGAGAAGTATACAGAGATTTTGAAACTCCATAAGATGCTTAAGGATGAAAGAATCGAGCATACAATCTCAAAGTTTTGTGATGGATGGCAAATCGTCGTGCCCGCCGATGATGACCGAAGAGTATGCGATGTGGTCCAAGACTTCTACAGTTACGGTGTTCGGAACAATCACCTTGAGATGATGATCGAAGATAGGAGCGGGTCTAATATCCCCCAAGTTATCGGAGATAAAACAGCGGAAGGGATGCTGGAAATTATTAAGGGGCTAGTCGGAGCGAAATGATTACTTTCAAATAGCAGAAAAGAGAATAGCGGCAGAAGCATGAATAAGGCTCTTCTAAGTTCTAAGAAAATGGATTGGTGTACTCCGCAAAGTTTCTATGATGAGCTTGACCGGGAGTTTCATTTTAAACTGGATGCGGCGGCGACTGATAAGACGGCCAAGTGCTCGATGTATTTCACTCCAGAAACAAATGGGCTTGAACAAAGCTGGGATGTTGGCGGCGCGGTGTTTTGTAATCCGCCCTATGGCAGAGAAATTGGGAAATGGGTCGAAAAGGCGTATTCAGAATCTATGCGGGGGGGGATGAGATTGTCCTCTTAATACCTGCAAGGACTGATACGCAATACTTCCATGATTACATTTACGGAAAAGCAGAGATTAGATTTGTTCGGGGAAGGCTGCGCTTCACGGACGATGATGGCGTAACTGCTGATCCTGCGCCGTTTCCGTCGATGGTCGTGGTCTACAATAGCAAATCGAAGGAGCAAAGTGTTGAAAATTTTGGTGGCATGCGAAGAATCGCAGGCCGTAACGAAAGAATTGCGGCGATTAGGCCATGAAGCCTATTCTTGCGACCTCCTTCCTTGTTCGGGGGGGGGTATTAGAATGGCATATTAGGCAAGATTGTTTGCCTTTATTAAATGGGAGTTGTAGCTTTGAAACTTGCGATGGAATAGAACACACCATTCGTGGAGCATGGGATATGATTTTGGCTTTTCCGCCATGCACGCACTTGGCTGTTAGCGGAGCAAGGTATTTTGAGGAAAAGCGCAGGGATGGCAGACAGCAGACAGCAGTGGACTTCTTCATGAGACTTGTTGAAGCGGACTGTCAGAAGATCGCCATCGAAAACCCGGTTGGCATTATGTCTACTAGATACCGCAAGCCTGACCAGATCATTCAGCCGTGGCAATTTGGGCACGGGGAGACGAAAGCGACTTGTCTCTGGCTCAAGGGATTGCCTCCGTTGAAACCCACTAATATTGTGGACGGCAGAGAGCATCGAATATGGCGCATGTCGCCAAGTTCCGAAAGGGCAAAAATGCGAAGCAAAACTTATTCTGGAATTGCAAAAGCTATGGCAGAACAATGGGCTGGCTATAACCAGAAGGAAGGTGATTCAGATACCGAATAAAGAGGAATTGGCAATTGAGCGATTAAAGTCAGCATCGGATATGAGTTTGGGCTACTATAAGAAGCCGTTAATCCTAACTGATAGTGGCGGTAAGGATAGTTCTGTATGTATTCATCTGGCTAAGAAGGCTGGTATCCCATTTGAGGTCACTCATAATCATACCACAGCAGATGCTCCAGAGACTGTTAGGTTCGTAAGAGAACAGTTCCATGAGCTTGAGAATGAAGGAATCCACTGTTATATTACCCCCCCCCGCTACAAAAACAAGCCCGTGTCAATGTGGACTCTGATTCCTATTAAGTTGATGCCGCCGACAAGAATCGTGCGTTACTGCTGCGACATTCTCAAAGAAGGAACTATAAAGGATTCCTTTATCGTGACTGGTGTTCGGTGGGCTGAAAGCATTAAACGACGCAAACGTGGCATTTATGAGTCTCCGCATGGTGAAGTAATTCTCTCGAACGATAATGATGATAAGCGGCAGTTATTCGAGAGTTGCCGGGTCAAGGCTGCTCGTGTCTGTAACCCCATTATTGACTGGGATAATGACGAAGTATGGGACTACATTAAGGACGAGAAGATTACTGTTAATCCGCTATATTGCGAAGGCTGGAATCGTGTTGGGTGCATCGGGTGTCCGCAAGCGCAAACTTCTGGGAGGAACCGTGATTTTCAACGCTGGCCCAAGTACATGGAGATGTATAAAAAGGCGTTCGATAAGATGCTTCAAGCGCGCAAGGAGAGAGGACTCCAGTGCGCATGGAAAGACCGCGAGGACGTGTTCAACTGGTGGATGGAGAACGATGTCCTGTCTGGTCAGATGTTGATGTTCGATAACATGGAAGGAGGTCAAAATGTATGAAAGGAGTGATTTATTGGATTCTATCTCTGAACTACTAGAAAAGGCCGATGGCAACTATGCCATTTTTGACAGCTTCACGAAGGCGTTCTCTGTACTGCAAAAGCACCATAATATCGCATGTTCTATCTCTGGAGGCAAAGATAGCGACATTATGATGGACATCATCTCTAGGCTGGATGTTGAAAGGAAAGTACGCTATATCTGGTTCGACACCGGGTTGGAATACAAGGCCACTAAAGATCACTTGAAAGACTTAGAGAACAAATATGGAGTGACCATTGAGAAAATCAAGCCTCTCAAGTCAATTCCTCAGTCTTGCAAAGAATACGGCCAGCCGTTTCTTTCTAAGTACGTGAGTGGAAACATCTACTCTCTGCAAAGGCATGGGTTCAAATGGGAAGATAAGCCGTTCGAGACTCTTGTGGAGGAATATCCGGGATGCGCTTCGGCGATTAAGTGGTGGTGCAACGCATACCCGGTCGGCAGCGGTGCAGAGAGAGAGAGAGAGTAAACGGGAGCCGCGCAGCTTCTACAACATCTCACGAAACAAGTATCTAAAAGAATTCATGGTCGAGAATCCGCCGTGGTTCAAAATATCTAAGAACTGCTGCAATTACGCAAAAAAGCAAGTTGCCCATAAATTCATTAAAGAGAACGGCATCGACTTAATGATTGTGGGTATTAGAAAAGCAGAAGGCGGCGTTCGTTCATTCAGTTATAAATCTTGTTTTGATGCCAATGAAGATGGGTGTGATTTTTACAGGCCGCTGTTCTGGTATAAGGACGAGGACGAGAAAGAATACGCAAATCGGTTCAACGTTTCCCATAGCGATTGCTATGAGGTCTGGGGGTTCAACAGAACAGGATGCGTCGGTTGCCCTTTCAACCGATATTTATTCGATGATTTGAAGGTAGTAGCCACATACGAGCCATTGATTCATAAAGCGGCACACAACATTTTCAAGGATTCCTATGAGTACACTCAGCAGTACCGTGATTACGTTCAGAAAATGAAAGCCAAAGATAAGTGAGGAATTGCCTATACTAAAGATTTTGATTGGCGGCTCTCCATGCACTCATTGGAGCATAGCCCAAACCCGGCATAGGGAAACGCAGGCCCAAGGAGTTGGTTGGGAGCTATTCAAGAATTATTTGATTGCCAAAGAGAAGTTCAAGCCGGACTTATTCTTATACGAAAACAACAAGTCAGCAGCACAGCCAATTAAGGATCAGATTTCCAAGGAGCTTGGTGTCAATCTAATGCACATTAACTCCGCTCTCGTCTCTGCTCAAAACCGCCAGCGATTCTATGCTTTCAACTGGAGCGTTGACCAGCCGGATGATAGACACGTTATGCTCCGCGATATTCTTGAGACAACGAGCAGCGAACATGGTTACGCGCTTGCTCCTCCTTCTAGCCTAGCTGCGCAGGCGGGGGGGGGATTAACTCCATTAGGTTCTGATGTTCCCGTAAGGATCGGGACGATTGAGAACCAAGCTAAGAACAAAGAGTTCAATAGTAAGCAGTATCGCGTATACTCGCCGGACGGGAAGTCAACTACCTTGTGCGGTCAAGGCGGTGGTGTTGGTGCAAAGACTGGTCTGTATGCTGTGCCGATTATGCGAGTTCCAGAAGCCACTAAGAAGGGCTATGTGGATATTCTGCCCGGCGAGTGCGTTGATCTTTCCATGCCGCATAGTAAAACGCGGCGGGGCCGCGCCATGAGAGAAAAGAGCAACTGTCTTACAACTTCCTGCCAGATGTACGAGTATTGCGGCACGCTGGATTGTCCCATATATCGTGTAGAACACGGGACAATTGTTATCGGCAATAGTCGGTATCCCATACAACTTATGGATGGCTGCTACATCATCAGAAAGCTGACCGTGAAAGAGTGTTGCAGATTACAAACGCTGCCAGACGATTATTGCAAGTCGGTATCTGATTCGCAGGCATACAAAGGATTGGGAAATGGATGGACTGCGGAAGTGATTATTCACATTCTGCGCGGCGCTCTCCAGAACGTGAGAAGGGACGAAGAGATTATCGTGCTATCCATGTACGATGGTATCGGAACGGGCAGATACTGTTTCCAAAAGATGGGCTTCACCAACGTGCGGTATTATGCTTACGAGATTGATAAGTATGCAATGAGAGTTGCAAATGATAACTTCCCTGACATAATCCAGTGCGGGGATGCCTTCAAGTTAAGAGAGGAGATGGAGTACCCATGGAAGATGAATATGGCCTGACGGTCAAATTCGGTCTTAAGGACGAGAGCACAAACACAAAGTATAAGGCTAAGTCGAAACTTCGTATTTACGAGGGGATAAATGATGATGTTCTGCTTGAGATTGGGTTTGAGTTCAACAACTTCTTGAGACAAGTGGGCTATGTAAGGAGCGAGGACTACATGCTCATGGAAGATTTGACGGAAGAAGAAGTGGAGTATTTGAAGAAATGTCTCGCCAATCGTCGGGGGACTAGTATTTGAAATGAAGCCATTTATAAGTAGAACAGTAGATGAAATGAAACCGATCTTATTCAATGAAGATATGGTTCGAGCACTTCTGAGTGGTCAAAAGACGGTGACTCGACGGGTAGTTCGTGACGCTCCGGCGTTTGAAGATGCGTATCCGTATGATTCTTGGTTCGGAGAGTGGTGGTTTATCCGAAAATCCAATTCACGATGTTATCGTGTAAGAAACCCATACAAAAAAGGGGACATTTTGTATGTCCGGGAGACGTTTGCAAAAATAAGCGACTGGACAGCAGCTGATCCAGAAACGGGGCTTCCAGATGTATACATTTATAAAGCAGACTGGGAAGGACAAGAGCATCCAAAGTGGCGTCCATCAATCCACATGCCCAAAGAAGCTGCACGTATCTTCCTACGAGTCACGGGCGTGCGCGTGGAGCGGTTGCGTGACATAACTGAGGAACAAGCCATGGCTGAGGGCGCGAAATATACAGATTTTGGTATGTATACGCCGTCGTGGAGAGCGAGTTTGGACGGCGGAAAAACATGGCACAGAGCCAACCCCCAACATCATCCAGGTTATCACTTCAAAGACGTAGACAGGCCAGACCAATGTTTTGAATTTGCCAGAATAGCCTTTGCAAACTACTGGGGCAAAACCATCAAAGCAGCAGACCGTGCAAAATTCGGCTGGGATGCGAACCCATGGGTGCATGTGATTGAGTTTGAGAGGATCAGTAAAGAGGAGGTATACAAATCTCAATGATGGTTCCTGATAAATGGTATTCAATATACGACGAGTTGATGATTGTAGACCCCATCAGTGGGAATATATTTCACAGCTTTGAAGCCGCATTGAAGTATTTCCGCTGTCCAGGCCCATGTTCGGATTGTCCAGTTGACAAAGCAGCTCATGGTCATTGCTTCGATATGGATTGGTGGGATTCTCATCCAGAAGAGATGAAAGAGGGCATCCGCTTGATGGGGTATAAACTCGTTGAGAATCAATATGATCTCTGTTCTGGTTGCGCTTGGAAAGCGACTGATATACATCAACATCCATGTATGGGATGCTTTAGACGTAATAATTTTGCATTGGCGACGGATGAATATACTCCGCGTTTGCCTGGATTACTAAGGGTGAAGCCTGGGCAGAAATGGCATGTTGAATACCCGGAAGAAAACATCAACTCGGATGATGTATGGCTGGATGAAAAAGGGAACCTCAAAGGCGCTCAAGGTTTGACGGGCACGGAAATCTTATGTACTGCCATTAACCATCCAGAATCTATTGTCCGATCTCCTGTTTTGAGTGAAAAAGAGAAAGAAATTTGCCGGAGCGTGGGCGCACATTGGGTAAGTTACGATAGGGAGTCGGGGATGGGCCTAGTCTGCCTTTCTGTACATAAGCCCATAATGGATGATGAGGGGTATTATTCTTGCGATTCATTGATAACGACCATCAAAGACACACTTTTCCCAAGTGTCAAGCCTGGAGATTGCATCTTCTGTGAATAAAGGAGGATGATGAATCTGATGAAGCAGAAAAACAAGCCCTTTGATGAATGGACATTAAAAGAATGCTATCAGTATTGCTGTGATTTTAGACGCGAATGTGATTCCATGTATCTTGCGCCTGCATGCGAAGAAAATGGATGTGTGCTGCACGACAATAATATATGCAATAATTGGGCGTATGAATGGGCAAATACGTTTGGGACATTGCATCTGACAGAAGCAGAACTATCAATCTGCAAAATGGTAGGAGCAAAATGGGTAAGCCTGGACGGGGAGATAAAAGGGCACGTCCCCCGGTATGTATGCTTTCATAGCGAAAAGCCATTTAAAACGAAGTCGGGGATGTTTAGTGATTGCTATCTAATAGGAACTTTGCATAGAGATTTATTCCCTTCTATGCGTCCTGGAGACTGTTTCTATGTGGAGGGTGAAAAAGATGCGTGAAATCCGTTTTCGTGGTAAGCGGCTGGACAATGGGGAATGGGTAGATGGCGGCTATTACGAAGGCAATGCCGGGGGCTGCTACATTTTCCAGGGCTTTCAGAGCTTGGCCGTAAATTTTGGAGAAAACGACGATATTAGGAACGAAGTACCCGCTCTGTTTCGAGTTGACCCCAATACCGTAAGCCAGTACACGGGCCTGAAGGATAAGAACGGGCAGAAAATCTTCGAGGGCGATATTGTCTTAAAGAGAACCTATAATGGGAAGCGCGCTTTCCCTGTGGACTTTACTGATGGGATGTTCCATGCCGGGTACGGAGGGGGGAGTTCTACCGCAACGCATGGTTACACTCTCAATGACAGACAAATCGAAGTTATCGGCAATAAATGGGATAATCCGGAACTTCTGCGTTAATGGGGAGGAGCGAAGAAATGGTTACTATTCTATATTCCATAATGTGGGGAGGATCGGCAGTTGCGGCGGCTTTGGTGATTGCGATTTTCTTGCACTTCTTTTGTTATAGCTGGCCCAAAGAGGAAGATACAATTGCGGGAAAGATTCTTATAACATTGATGGGGGTTGTACTTGCGCTGATATTTTTTGGTCTTTTTGTGTATTGTTTCTATTGTTTCTTAACTCTTTATTGGAGCTATAACAGTCTGGGGGTGTAGGATGGATGTTCATGAGTATGAGAGAAAGCAAATTCTCCGGCAACAGGAGCTTATTAAGGAAATTGAAAAGATGGATTTGACTTTGTTCTGTATATTGTGGTGCATGTTTGTTGTTTGTATGATGACATGGAGATAGGGAGCAGAAATGAGAGACTTTTTAGGGCATCCTCTTCATCCGATGGATACTGCCATATCGGCTATTTATACTGGTGATAACGTTGTTCTAAAAGAGGTCGTGGTACTGCGCCCGCATGAATTGTACACGGAGGATAACCCTTTAATTGTAGTCCGTGAGATGGACGATTTTAGCAAGTTAAGGGTTGTAAGAAGCGACAATCTAATACAAAAGATGAAAGTAGAAGAACTAATAAAGCGGCTTGGACGGAAAGTAAAAACAAACGATGATTTGATTGCACTTGCCACGGTGCTGGATACTAAGAAAGAGATTGAAGCAGAGGACGAAGAAAAGAGAGTCAAGTTTCGGGCGCGGTGCTATTTGGATGATGTGCCAAAGCCATTACCGTGGTCGGAACTGACGCGCATGCTATATCACCCCATATGGATTTACGACGGAGTATATGGCGAGTGGAATCTGATCCGCGAAGTTACAAAAGATTCGATAGTCGTTACAGACATCGACGGTGATTACGTGGAATACAAGAAAGATTCTTATCCAGAGAGTTGGTGCGCTTACGCAGAAAGTATGCTGGTCTACTAGAGGTGGGCGCACCTCTCTTTTTTAAAAAAAATAGGATAGAAATTTTCAAAAGCTATTGTTGCAAATAGGTTCGGAGTGCTATAGTTATGGTACGGTTTTCCAGCCAGACAAACAGCATAGAAAGGATGAAAGCATTGAAGTACAAGCTGAATCTTGAAACCATGACGGACGTGAAGAAGTTCGTCGAATCAATCTCCCATGTGAACGGGAGCGTGACCATTGAGGACGGCAGCGGCAATTACCGTTGCAACGCCAAGTCCATCATCGGTGTGTTGGCATCTATGGAATGGGACGATGTGTGGCTCGTCTCCGACACGGATGTATACGGCCACATCGTCGATTACGTCGCCGAATGATCTCATGAAATGGCTGACATTCAGAGTTACTATTGACGACCCCGACTTCAAGCACTTGTGGCTGAAAGATGAATCGTATCCTGTGGCCAGTGAAACTGACACGCTCTATTACCTCGCCGACAAATATGGAATAGACAAGCGGCTGGAAGGCTCTGTCTACGAGGTGATTGACATGGATGATGAGTTGGACGTGGGCTACGATTACGATGGGATTTACCCGGAGGAGTATGAATGAAGCCATTTATTGTTTTGATTGGCAAGAGCGGGGCGGGCAAATCTACGGTAGCCCGTGTGCTGGAGCAGAAGTACGGGCTGAAAGAAGCTAAGACCTATACCACTCGGCCCCGCCGATTCTCCGATGAGGACACGCACACCTTCATTAAGGAGCAGACGTTCAATACCATGGTGGGGAACGGCGATATGGCTGCTATCTCTGCTTACGACGGCCATCTGTACGGAACTTCCATCGCACAGATTCTTGGCGCGGACGTTGCTACTTGGGACGTGTCCGGCACGACCTATTATCTGGCTCGATACGGGTCGATCAGACCTTTGCTTATCGTGTTTCTCGACGCGGAAACAAACGAGCTTACAGAGCGAATGAGAGAGCGCGGCTCCAGCGAAGCAGAAATCAAAAGCCGCTTAGCCTACGATGCCTCGCTCGATGCTGGAAAGCGCATGGCAGACCTGTACATTCGCGCACTTACTCCAGAAGATGCCGCGTCTACTATTTACAACGAGTATGAAAGAAGGAAAAGCCATTGACCATTAAGTGCCCTTTCTGTGGTAAGACCCACGAAAATGCCGACGCTTACGCTAAGTGTGCTTATGAGCACGAAGATGCCTGCAAGAAGGAAGAGAATGAGCGCGAGGCTCTTATCGCTGAGTATCAAGAGCTTTGCGTGAAAGAAGAGAAGGCTAGGAAGGATATTATGGATTTCCGCAGGGAACACCCGGAGCTGTTCGGTACTCCCTTTGAACCCCATTGGATGTGGGACATCCTCTTTGGCCGCTGAGATAAATGCGTCTACGATAGGAGGTGAGACGAACGGAAAAGGTTAAGATGCTGGAGAATGAAATCAACTGGATACAGGATGAGACGATTCGCAATACAGTCAAGTGGATCGTGGACTGCCTCCCTGATTACTTCTTCACTGTTCCTGCATCTTCCACAGGCAAGTACCATCCAGACTATGCTCTCGGAGAAGGCGGACTTCTAAGGCACACGAAGGCGGCGGTTGCAATTGCCAAAGACCTTCTGGGCCTTGAAATGTACAGCCACACCTATTCGCCTATTGAGCAAGACATCATTATCGCCGCGCTTATTCTGCATGACGGATTGAAGCACGGCATCGACCACCAGAAGTACGTGAGCGCCCTGCACCCACAACTCATGACGGATTGGCTCTTGGAGCAAGGCTTCTTAAATAACTGGGACGAGACACAGAGAACTACTCTCATCAATGCCATCAACTCTCACATGGGTCAGTGGAATACGGATTACAGGACGAAGAAGGAGATTCTTCCGAAGCCTAAGACGAAGATTGAGAAGTTCGTCCACCAGGCGGATTATCTCGCCAGCAGAAAATACTTAGAATTTGTTTTCGACAAAATCAACTACGGAGGTGAAAGACTATAGCAACTATAAAGGCTCCTAATGTCACCACTTCGACTGATCTTCGCCCTGGTGGAAATACTGCCGTTGGCACTACCACTACTGGGGGCACTGTCACGGTTCCTCTTCCTTATTCTCCTAGCATGGAAGTTACGGCACTTCTTTCTCCAAAAGAAGAATATGGAGACACCTTCCAGATGCTCTATTCTCTGGATGTAACGGATCGACTGGAGCAGAAGAGCGGTTTTGATTATCTAAGCTGGGCATGGGCATGGGCCGAGGTGAAGAAGAAATATCCTGATTCCACCTACGAAGTCAAGTTCTTCGATGGCAAGCCTTATCTGTATGACCCCGGCGTGGGGTATATGGTGTTTACCAGCGTGACCATTAACGGCCTTACTCATGACATGTGGCTACCTGTTCTGGATGGAGCGAACAAGGCCATGAAGGCAGAGATGTACAAGTACAGGACAAAGAAGGGCGAGGCCAGCGTTGAACCCGCCACTATGTACGAGATCAACAAAGCCATCATGCGTTGCCTGGTCAAGAACCTTGCGATGCACGGCATCGGCTTGAGCGTGTACTATGGTGAATCTGTTGCTCCCGAAGCCGCCGAGGCAGAAGAAGCGGAGAACGAGCGCCAACAGCAGGCTCTTCTGGAGATGATTCAGAAGGTTAGTGACTACGGCAGCGAGCTGGTACGCAAGGGTGTTGCTACCAAGGATGAAGTTTGCGAAGTGTTTGCTAAGTACGCTGGCGGCAAGAAGAACCCGAAGCTGATTGCTTCCGTGGAAGATTGCGAGAAGTGCTTGGCCGATTTGAACCAGTTCGAGGAGGCTAAGAAGAAGTGATTCTATGCACACATGATCCTGTCTGGGCTACTTACTGGCGTACCATAAGCACATCGGATAAGTACACGGACATCAACATCAGCACTAGCGAAAAGGACATGGATGGCAACTACATCAACTCGTCCTGGCTCGTTCGCTGTATCGGCCATGCCCACAACAAGATCAAAAATATCAAGGACGGCACGCACATCAGGCTCATGAAGTACAAGCTCTCAAACGAGTCGTATGTGACAGCAGAAGGAGAGCGCAAGAGATTCTTCCGCTTCCTTCTGATGGACTTCGATGTAAATGAGGATGGCAACAGCAGTCGCGGCGGCGCACAGCAGCGTCAGCAGAGCCAGAATCGTCCTGCTCGTAACACGAGTAAGCCCGCCCACGAAACTCCAAAGCCTGCGGCGGTGGAAGAGGATGAGGACGACGATTGGACTCCATTTGGTTAAGTAAGGAGGACGCGGCCTACGTACAAAGAGAAGCTAGATAAAATGGTATGGAGTTACAGCCGCGTGAAATCCTACGAGACTTGTCCGAAGGCGTTCTTTCTCCAGTACATTGAAAAATTACCCACGGAGAATAACGCCTTTGGGCAATGGGGTAGCTACATCCACAAGATTCTTGAGATGCTCTACAAGAACGAGTTAAGCATCTTCGAGTTGTCGGACTACTATATCACCCATTACAGAGACGAAATCACTTGTAGATTCCCTCCGAACAAGTACAAGGACTTAAACAAGAGCTATTACCAGTCCGGGGTCGAGTATCTGGATGAGTATGATGGGTTGTCCGAAAGGTATGATGTACTGGGTGTTGAGGAGAAAGTCAATCTTGACATTGGCGGGTATCGGTTCGTCGGGATCATCGACCTTATCCTGCAAGAGAAGGATACGGGCAACATCATCATCCGCGACCACAAGTCCAAGTCGAAGTTCAAGGATGATGCAGAGAAGGACGAGTACCTGATTCAGCTCTATCTCTATGCGCGGCACATCAAGGAGAAGTACGGGAAATTCCCTACGAAGCTCCAGTTCAACATGTTCCGTGCTGGGGAGCTAGTCGAGGAAATCTTCAACGAGGATGCTTATAATGCCGCTGCCGACTGGTTCATCACCACGATTCAGAAGATTTACAAGGACGCGGAGTACAAGGACAAAATCTTCCTGGAGTACAAGGCGAAGGGCAAGCTCCTTAAAGAGTACAAGTATCCTGACTTCTTCTGCGAGTTCTTGTGTGGAGTAAGGAATTACTGTAACCGTTCCGAGGGGGTGGCGACGAAACGCTCATCGACAGGGAAAAGATAGATAAGGCAAAAGAGAAGCTCGATATGCAGAACGCTGAAATTATAGCGGAACTCCTGCATCTTGAAGAGTACGACCCCGTGAATCACAAGTCTCTTTGCCCGTTCCATCGGGAAGATACACCATCTTTCATTTACAATCCCAAGACGTATTCGTACCACTGTTTCGGCGCTTGCCATAAGAACTACGACATTCTGGATGCCTATATCGCCACGGGCAAGACGTTCATCGAGGCCGTCCAAGAGCTGTTTGCGAAGGCCAAGATTCAGTACGGGTTCGGAGAAGCGGGAGTTAAGACATTACATCAGTACCGTTACCCGAAGGATGTTCCAGAGAGCGATAACGAGCTTGTGCTGGAGTATCTGGAGACCAGAAAGATTTCAGCAGCCACAGCAGAAGCATTTGGTGTGCGAGAGGATAACGGGGCAGTCGCTTTCCGCTACTTCGATTGCAACGATGTTCTGACGATGGTGAAGTACCGCCCGGCCCGTAAGTTAGAGAAAGGGGAGCACAAGGCTTGGTGTCAACAGGATGCGGACACTAGGCCGCTCCTCTATAATATGCACCGTGTAAATCCTACAGAAACTCTCCTTATTACAGAAGGAGAAATGGATGCCATGGCGGTGTATGAAGCAGGGTTTACGAATGTAGTCTCTATCCCGTTTGGCGCGGGGAACACTCACTGGATCGAAGAGAACTGGGCGTTCCTAGAGCAGTTCGATTCCATTATTATCGGTGCGGACAACGATGAAGCGGGCAAAACAATGACGAAGGAAGTCATTCCACGCTTGGGCGCATGGCGGTGCAAGTTCATCGACATCCCCCGTATCATCACAGATCAGCGCGGCAAGGAACGGGTAGTAAAGGACTTTAACGAGATACTGTACTACCAAGGCAAAGAGGCTGTTCTGAACCTGATTGCAAACGCGCAGGACTCTCCTGTTCCTTCGGTTGAAGATTTCTCCGATATTGATGATGTAGAGCTGGAACAGATTGAAGGGGTGTACACAGGAATCACGGCTTTGGACAAAGAGCTTATGCGGCTCTTCTTCGGTACTCTGACCGTTGTGTCCGGCTACCCTGGGAGCGGCAAGAGTTCCTTCCTGTACCAGCTCATCTGCAACGCGCTCGACCAGAACGTGAAAACATGGGTGTTCAGCCGTGAGTTCCCTGACTGGATGGCGAAGAACTGGATTCTTCACATCTTGGCCGGGCCGCATAACACGCACGAGTATGTCAACCAATACGGGGCTGTATACCACAATGTCTCTCCTGCCGCCAAGGATGCCATTAACGACCATTACCGGGAGAGACTTTACATCTACAAGGACGAGTTCAGTAACAAGATAGACGACCTCATGCACTCCATGGAAGATGTGGTGCGCAAGTATGGCGTGAAGTTCCTGATTCTCGATAACCTTATGACGATAGATATTGGTGCGAACTCCGACAGCGAGAACCAGAAGCAGACGGAGGCCATCAACTCCCTTATTCACTTTTCCGCTAAGTATAACGTGGCTACCATTCTTGTGTGCCATCCTCGCAAGGTACAGAACACGCAGCTCAACATGGGAATGTACGATGTAGCGGGTTCTTCCAACATCATCAACCTGGCTCATAGGGCAATTGGTCTAAGGCGCTTGCCGGAAGATGATCCTGACGGCGCGAACGTCATGGTCACAGTGCTCAAAGATCGTATGCGTGGGCGGGCCAACTTCAAGCTCAAGCTGTACTACGATGTGGGAACACGCAGATTCTACACCACACAAGATGAGTACGAACATCAGTACGAATGGGACACGTTCACTTATAGCGATAGAATAGAAGCTCCTGCTTTTAGAATCCCTGATGAATTGCCGTGGAATCCAGCCAATGAAAGGATGGGATAAGACTGCCAATCATTTTTCAAAATTATCATAGGCACTCTTACTATACCAACATCCGAGTTTCTGATAGCGTAACCAGTAATGCTGCTTATGCGAAAAGGGCCATTGAACTGGGCCACGGCATTATTAGTACCATGGAGCACGGATGGCAGGGCAGGTACGTAGAAGGTTATGAGTTGGCGCATGTCTGCAAGAATTATAGCGAGGATAACGAAGCCTGCAAGAAGTGCAGCATGTGCGACCACGCCTGCCAAAACTACGAACCATCGCTCAAGTTTGTTTTCGGGGTCGAGGCTTACTGGGTTCATGACCGCCATGAGCAAGATGGAACGAACTGTCACATGTGCATTTTCGCCAGAAATGAGAACGGCAGACAGGCCATCAATGACGTTCTGGCAGAAGCCAACCTGACAGGTTTCTACAGGCAGGCACGGCTCGACCCCGAGCTTATACTGTCACTCCCGGCGGACGATGTAATCATTACGACCGCTTGCATCGCCGGGTGGAAATATGAGGACGCGGAAGAGATTTTCGTCCGATTGCACCAGCACTTTGGGAACAACTTCTTTCTGGAAGTCCAATACCACAATACCGTCGCGCAGGCAGAATTGAACAAGCACATACTTGCCATGAAGAAAAAGTACGGTATGCGCATCATCATGGGGTGCGATAGCCATTACATCTACCCGGAAGATGCTCAAGAGAGAAGCGACTATCTGACATCTAAGGGCATGAACTACCCGGATGAAGAAGGGTGGTACATGGATTACCCGGACGGGGACGAAGCATACCACAGGTTCGCTCAACAGTGCGTTCTACCCCATAAAGAGATCATGGAGGCGATAGAGAACACCAACGTCTTTCTGGAAGTGGAGGAGTACGACAATCCATGCTTCACGAAAGACATCAAGATGCCCACGCTGTACGCCAATCTTACTCAAGAGGAGCGGGATAAGAAGTATGATGATCTGATATGGGAATCTTGGAACAAGACCAAGAGCGAAGTTCCCGAAGAAGATTGGCCCATGTACGAGGAGGAGATTCGCCGGGAGACGGACATCGTTCACGTCACGAAGCACGCGGACTACTTCCTTATCGGACACGCGGTCGTCGAGCAAGGAATCAAGAACGGCGGCAAGCTCACACTCTCTGGCCGTGGTAGTGCTGTTTCCTTCTACACCAACAAGCTGCTGGGGTTCACCTCCGTAGACAGGATCGCGGCAAAAGTCCACATGTACCCTGAAAGGTTCATGTCGCCGACGCGAATTTTGGAAGCTAAGACTCTTGCGGATATTGATTTCAACGTAGCGGTTCGCGCTCCATTCCTGCAAGCGCAGAAGGAAGTCTTAGGCGAAGAACACTCATACCCCATGATTGCCTATGGGACGCTAAAGCCCAAGGCGGCATGGAAGATGTATGCGAAGTCTCAGAACGTTGATTTCTCCATAGCCAACGCGGTTTCCGACCAGATTGATAAATACGAGACGGCTTTGAAACACGCGGAAGAGGACGAAGAAATCGACATCCTTGACTACATCGCCAAAGAGTACCACGATATTTACGCACAGAGTGAAAGCTATCGAGGTATTATCAGTCATGTTACACCACACGCCTGCGCGACGCTGCTCTACCAAGGCGACATCCGAAAAGAGATCGGCATCATCAAGGTCAAGGATGAGATATGCTGCGTGATGGATGGCAAGTGGGCAGAAGAGTACAAGTTCCTCAAGATGGACTGGTTAAAGGTTTCCGTCGTGGACTTAATTTACCGCGTCTATGAGAGAGTTGGCATCAAGCCTCATAGCGCAAACGAACTCTTACAGATGTGTGGCCCACGGTCGAATGTATGGAAGATTTACTCTACGGGATGCACTTTGGGCGTGAACCAGGTGGAACAGCCTGGGACATCCAGCAGGGTAAGAACATTTTCCCCGACCAATATTTCCGAGCTATGCGCCTTCATCGCTGCTATTCGCCCTGGCTTCAAGAGCATGTACAAGGTGTTCGAGTCAAGAGAGCCGTTCTCATACGGCATTAAGAGTCTGGACGACCTAATACAAACGAAGGAAATGCCCCGCAGCTTTATCCTCTACCAAGAGATGTCCATGGCCGTGCTTCACTACGCGGGAATCCCTATGGCCGAGTGCTACGAAATCATCAAGAATATCGCCAAGAAGCGGGTAGCCAAAGTTCTCAAGTATAAGGAGCAGTTCTCTTACGGGATGCGCAGTAAGTTGCAGAACGAAGAGCATATGCACGAGGACGTAGCAAAGGAGACTACAAAGCAGATATGGCAGATTCTGGAAGATAGCTCCGCGTACTCTTTCAATGCTTCTCACAGCTACTGCGTCTCAATTGATAGCTTGTATGTGGCGTATCTCAAGACAATGTACCCCACGGAGTTCTATGAGTGCTACCTGCGGATTTTGGACGAGAAGGGCAACAAAGAGAAAATCACGAGAGTGAAACAAGAAGCAGAATCCTACTTCCATATTTCATTTTTGCCGCTAAAGTTCAAATATGACGGGCGCGGGATAGTTGGTGATCCTGCGCATAAGGCCATCTCTACGTCCATCTCTACCATAAAGGGCTACGGAAGCCAGCTAGGCGAGATACTGTACGACTGCTACCAAGAGCATTTCTCTTACTTCGTGGACATTCTCCAGTACCTTGATGAGCGTTCCATTAAGAAGAGCAAGATTGAGCCGCTCATTAACATCGGCTACTTCGATGAGTACGGCGTGACTACCACGCTGAACCAGATTATGGATATGTTCGATTTCCTGCATCAAGGGACTGCCAAGATTATCGACCCGGAGAAGGCGGCAGGGAAGCCATACAGAGACGTTCTGTTCGCGTACACTGACCAGGAATCCGTGCAGAAAAGCATTCCTACAAAGAACTGGCGGCTATCGCATTACGGCATCGACAAGATAGAGAGGGAGATTCGCAAGTTGCGCTCCGAGCTGCGCAAGCTGCAACCCGATAGAACGAGCACAAAAGATACATTATTAGAGTATCTTTCTGATGAAAATTCTGGCGAAAATGCCGAGGCCAGAGTGCTGGAGCTACAAGCACAAATCGTAGAAAAAGTCGCAGAAAAAGAACGCTTATTCAAAGAGCACATGAAGCGAGTTCTCCATGCCTGCGAGGACTGCATCAAGGATATGCACCTGCCGGAAGTTCCGTTAAGCTACATGATTAACAAGCAGATAGAAATCCTTGGCTATATCACGATGGCGACGGGGGAGAAGAAGGATAGGCTCACGCTATACGTCAAGGAAGTATATCCGCTTCGCAGTAAGAACTCATCCGATGTGTGGGGTTACAAGGTGGTTGCAGTATCCGTCGGAACAGGCATTACCGCGCCCCTGACCGTTCGGGCGTCGCTGTTTCGGACAATGCCGTTGAAGGTTGGTGACATCATCAAGTGCCCGCCGCAGAGCTTCACGAAACGCAAGGATTATTGGTACTTACACGCTTACAACTACTATGAGGAGGTCTCATGAGAGTAACCTTAATTACCCATACACCAGACCCGGAGAAGCTGGTGGCGGCATCTGCAAAGCTCTGTTACACCAAGTCAGAGGTGGAGACTTTGATGAACGGCTTGACGGAGCAGAAGATTGATGCTTTTCTAAAGCGACTGGCCGACATGGGCCATGAAAGTCCTCTGGAGCACGTTACGTTCACGTTCGCTCTGGAAGGAGTGAGCAGGTCGCTTCTGGCACAGCTTACCCGGCATAGGATCGCCAGTTACAGTGTCCAGTCTCAAAGGTATGTGGACATGCAGGGCGCAGAGTTCATCGTCCCGCCTAGCGTTAAGGCCCATCCCGAAGTCGAGACGATTTACAACAACATCATTGGTTTCTTGAGACAACAGCACTCCATGCTATACAGAGTTCTCAAGTACACGGCCAAGACAGATTTGATTGCAAAGGGCTGGACATCCGAGAAGGCAGAGAAGGCGGCGGAGAAGATTGCTCTGGAAGATTCCAGGTATGTTCTTCCTAACGCCTGCTCTACACAGCTCATCGTCACGATGAATGTGCGCTCCCTGCATAATTTCTTCCGTCTGCGGTGCTGTAACCGGGCACAATGGGAGATTCGCGCTGTTGCCGACGAGATGCTTAAACAGTGCAAGCAGGTAGCTCCCCGTCTGTTCGCTAATGCAGGCGCGCCGTGCGTGGCTGGGCCGTGCCCGGAGGGGCCAATGAGTTGCGGTAGTCCGCGCACCAAGGCGGACTGAAAGGAGGTGATGCTATATGACGATCTATAGCACGGGTTGCCCAAAGTGCAAACTCCTTGAAAAGGAGCTACAGAAGCACAACATCTCGTTCCAGGTGGAAAGCGACATTGAAGCGTTGAAAGCTATGGGCATCAGTACCGTGCCTGTACTAAGAGACGGAGAGAAGTTCTTTAGCTTCGAGCAGGCTATCAAGTATCTCCGTGAAAACTATTGAAGGAAGTGTTGACCTATCGCAGTATTTCATGACACAAACTCACTAATTGACAAATTCGTAGGCAACGAACAGGACTGGAAGTCTGACTACCTAAAGCGGGAGAACAGTAACTTTGTGTATTCTCTCTCCCTTATGCGCAAGAACCTGTGCAATAAGGCGGAAGAAGAATACCTTATGACGCATGTGTTTCCCAAAGAGTTAGTCGATCTTTACGAGCAGGGCGTTGTCTACATCCATGACAAACAGCTTTCTTCCTACTGCCAGTCCGTGTCCTGCAAGGACGTTGCTACCATCGGCATCCCCACCTTGGCTCAGAACATGATTGCTTCTGAACCCGCCGCGTCATTGCGCATCCTGCTCCGCCATTTCTCCAATATCGTGACGCTCATGTCTCAACAGGTCTCCGGCGCTGTTATGTTGTCTCAAATGACTACCATCGCGGCATCATACCTGTACTATGAGAATACTCACGGCGTGGACTACTCCGAACACGAACTCAAGAAGATGTTCAAGTCCTTCATCTATGAGCTGAATCTCCCCCTGCGGTCTGGCTCTGAAAGTGCTTTCTCTAACGTCACACTTGAGTTCGGTAAGCCCTCCGAGGAAATCAAGGACGAGCTTGTGGTCGTCGGCGGCGAGGTGCTGGACTACACCTATAAGGATATTCCCGGCGAATACTTCGACCGCATCAACAAGGCCATCATCGACGTAATGGCAGAGGGGAGCAGCACGGGCATCCCGTTCACGTTCCCGCTCATCACTGTCCAGATCGACGATGATTTCAATTACCACAACAAGCTGTTCCTGTACCTGCTGGAGAAGATTTACTACTTCGGCGGCTGCTACTTTGAGAACTTCAAGACGAAGGCATTCGATAACGAGTATTATCGCGCCCTGAATCCAAAAATCAAAGCGAAAGACCCCGCTGTGTCTCGATCTCTATGCTGCCGCTTGCAGATTCCCCTTGACCTGCTCCAGAAGGTTGGCAGCGGTATTTTCGGCTCTTCCGTCGGCAATACTGGCGCGGTACAGGTGCTGAACCTCAACATGGATAGGATGTTCCTGGAGTACGGGCGAGACTACGAGGCCATGAAGAAGAGGATTCATGAAATCTTCTGGATCATGGAGAAGGGGCACATGGCGAAGCGCCGCTGGATCGAAGCGCACAAGGAGCTTTACCCCACGTTCTTCTCCTATAACTCCGACTTAAGGAACTACTTCAACGTGTTTGCCGTAACGGGCATGCACGAAGGGCTTATCAACGCTGGCTATAAGAAGGGCATGATCGACCCGGAAGGCAAGATGGTAGCCCACGATCTCATGCAATATATGTCCAGCGTGGTCGATGAGATTATCGAGAAGGACAAGGTAGCCTGCGGCATCGAGTATGCGCCCGCCGAGAACGCTGGTATCAAGCTGGCCCGCAGCGATGTGAAGTGGGCGAAGGAGCATGGCCGCGAAATCTTTGTGCAGGGCAAGGGCGACGATGTGTTCCTGACATCTGGGTGCATGGTTCCGTTCAGCGAGGCTGATTTCTTACAGCAGATCGAGAACGCGGCAGAGTTCCAGGGCTATGCTACGTCTGGCTCTATTCTGCACCACTTCCTCGAAGAGGTGCTTGAACCCGAAGTGTTGGCGAAGTACATTGATAAGCTGTTTGAGAAGCCCATCAACTACATCACCATTACTCCTACATTGACCTCTTGCATGACCTGCGGCGAGAAGATTGTCGCTACGGATGCAAAGAATCTCGACAAGTGCCCGTACTGCGGAAGTGATGATCTCGCTACGTTCTCCCGCGTTATCGGCTACGTAAGGATGATTGCCCGCAAGCGCATCCATGAGAAGGAAGGCAAGTACGCGGGAGAGCACAACTTCTGGGCGGCAGCACGGCGCATCGACTGGGCATCCCGCAGGAAGATGAAGGAGGCGGACACAGAATTATAAGATACTACCCACGGCTATCTATATCCATGTCGGAAATAGCCGGACGTAGGGCACTTATAGTACATGCGCTCACTGGATGCAACCTCAACTGCTACCAATGTCTCAATCGGGATATGTTGCATGAGCCGGGCATTGTCTCATACAGCATAGACGATGTGACGAAGTACATTGAGTTGAATAAAGACCTTGTAGATTGCGTAGTCCTCTCCGGGGACGAGTATCTGCAAGGAGATATAAGGGATGTGGAGAGTGATCTACGGGAAATCCGTAGTCACCTCCCGCCCGGCGGTATCATCATCATTTATACCAATGGTACGCATCCAAACGAGATGGTGTGGCTCATGGATATGGGGCTAGTAGATGGTTTCCACGTCGATATGAAGCTGCCGTACCACTTGCTCTTGCCGGATAAAGAGGATGGGGAACTGGTTAAAGAAGTTCTGGGCGTGAAGTACAGCCCGGAAATGATAACGGATATGCTGAACGCCATCCACTACGCGGTCTCATACGACAAAGGGTTCAACCAGATTCGTTCAGTAAAGTACCCACTCTTACCAGAGTCTGCCTTCGAGGTGTGCGAATCATACATACGGTATCTGCGCCGCATTTACAAGAAGTCAACGCCCTATGAAGTTCATCCTTTCGTCTCGAAAGACGAGATTGAAGAGGAATAAAAAGGAGGGGCATTAGCCCCTCCTTAATTATATATTTTTTTCAAAAACTATTGTTGCAACTAGGTTTGAGATGGTATAGTGTTAGCATCAAGAAACAAAGGCGGTGAACCCCACGGTAGAGAAAATAGTGAAGGATGGCCCGCTGTTTACCTTTTACTTGGAAGATGGTAGCACGGTCAAGTACAATCTCTCGACGAGAGAAACAATAGGCAAGCGCGGAAAACCTGTCAAGGATTTGCGTGCGCAACTCCATGGAGAAAGCATTCCTAGCCTTTTGGAGAAGATACAAGAGCCAAGGTATAGAGTGTTTCTTACCGCTGTTTATGACGAACAGTCATTTTCCCTGATAAACTTCGGATCGTTACTAGATAGAGCCAAGTGGTATCCTTACGCCGAGCAATTCTTCGCCATGGGTGTAAACGTATCACTCAAGTTTCGCCTCCCATCGTCTGATGTTCCAAAAGGGCTTCTAAAAATCTGCCGGGACTTTGATATTAAGCTGGATCAGAACCTATACGACGAATACATGAAAGACCCCGACATGATGCAGTACGCTTTCTACCATGAATGGCAAAGCCTAACCCCAAAAGATTTATTGGGCGTGTTTCGCCATGCGGTCTATTGGGATATTCATGATGGACATCGGTACGGCAACTTATTTTTAGTAATAAAAAATGCCTACCACATCTCTAACTCAGCTCTGTTCACCTACGTCGATAAAATCATGACATATGAAGCGTTGGCAATAAACGGACTTCTTGATTGTTGGAAAGACTATCTAAGAATGGCCTCTAAAATCAGCGAGAAGTACGATAAGTATCCGAGAAACTTGCTTACTACCGAGCGCATCATGGTTAGGAGCTACGAGAGATTGATGAAGGAGTTCGATGAAAGAGAGTTTGCGTCTAAAGTGAACCCGGCCTATGAATGGAGCGACGGCAGGTTTGTTTGGCGGTATCCGCGTTCTACGCAGGATATTAAGGACGAGGCCGTGCAGCAGAACAACTGCGTTGCCAGCTACATCAACCTCGTTCTCGAAGGCAAGTGCCACATCGTATTCATGCGTGACAAGGCATCGCCTGACAAGAGTTATATTACGCTAGAAATCAGAAACAACAAAGTTGTACAGGCCAAGAGAGCTTTTAATCAAGACTTAGATTTTATGGATAGAAGATCATTGGCAGGGTACGAGAACTACTTAAAGACTTTGCCCGTAGCGGCGTAAGGAGGAACTATGCGTCCAGATTTGATTGTCCCCGGTGTCCAATTCGAGATTAAGAATGCTCCCGTTGAGAAACTCAAGGGGAGAGCAGGCATCGTCAAGGAAGTAACTAGAGATGGATTCATCTTGTTCACTGTTCCGAGCAAGTTGAATGCGAAGCCTGACATCGGAACTGGTATCTTCGACCTCGACTTCTTCATGAAGAACTGCGTCATTCTCCAGCGGGAGGAGCCTATGCACTTTGTCCACAAGGTTAGGATGGATAGTGATCCGTTGATTGCCTCCATCTACACTGACGGGCACATTGTGAAGGCAGTATTAGATGATTGGGTTGGTATCGCAAAGTGTAGTCCCGAGGATGAGTTCAATTTATATACAGGCGAGAGAATTGCCTACTACAGGCTAAAGATTGCAATGAACGAATACTTGGTTCAGAGAGCTATTGATGGCTATCGCCCCGGCACAATCAAGGAGGTTCTCTAATGCGGTTTAAGGTGAACGAGGACGTGGAAAAGGCGGCAGAGATTAGAAAGGCCATTAAGGAGAACGACGGGTACTGCCCGTGCAAGGTGGAACATCTGCCAGAGAACAAGTGCGTGTGCGACGAGTTCTTAATGATGAACAAGAGCGGCTGGTGTCATTGTGGCCTGTACTACAAGAATGTGGAGGAGTGATAGATTGGCAACATCTCAAAGAGGGTTCGTGAAGGTTCCTGAGAAGTTCGTAAAAAATAAGGGGGCTGAAATCAAGCTCCCTGTGAAAGGCAGTAAGTATAGCGCGGGGTATGACTTCTTCTGCCCGATCGATGTCACGATTGAACCCGGCAAGAGCCATCTCATCTGGACTGACGTTGCATCCTACATGAACGGCGAACATGATGTGCTTCTCATCTTCGTGCGCAGCAGTATCGGTATTAGGCGTAATCTGATGCTTGCCAACACCGTTGGAGTGATTGACAAGGACTACTTCATGAACGAAGATAACGGCGGAAATATTGGCATTTGCTTACATAATTACGGTAAGAATCCTGTTGATATTAAGGCCGGAGAAAGGGTCGCCCAAGGGATATTCGTCTCGTACTTAGACGGCGATTCTACTGACACAATTAACGCTAATAGAACGGGTGGTTTTGGCAGCACGAATGAATAATGGCGGTCACAAGAATAAGCGGCGCGGGGACGTTGAGATCAAGCTAGTAGAGCATTTCCTTGAAGATGAAAAGACCACTCTTGGTGAATTGATTGTCCAGAGCATCATTAGTGAGAGCGCTGATTTAAATTAAGAATAATACTTGAGATGAAACCACGCTTATGGTATAATTGCCCGTAGCAAAAGCACTGTAAGCGTGGGTTGTTATATGAAAGGAGGCACATCTTGAAACAGCCCACTATCGCAAAGGTTTACAACACGGCGCTTTATATGAGACTAAGCAAAGACGACGAACTAAAAGGGGATAGCGCTAGTATCCAAACTCAGCGGATGTTACTTAATGAGTATGCCCAAGAGCATAGAATGAACATAGTCGATGAGTATATAGATGATGGCTGGTCTGGCACTAATTTCAACCGTCCTGGTTTCAAAAGGATGATAGAGGATATCGAGGAAGGAAAGATCAATTGCGTTATTACGAAAGACTTATCCCGCCTCGGTCGAAACTATATCATGACAGGCCAGTACACTGAGATTTATTTTCCCAGCAAGAATGTCCGTTACATCGCGGTGAATGATAACGTGGACACAATGGCCGGGGATAATGAACTCGCTCCTTTCTTGAATATCCTAAACGAGATGCAAGCCCGGCAGACGAGCAAGAAGGTAAAGTCCGCTCTCGCCACAAGGAAGGGAAAAGGAGCATATTATTGTACGACACCGCCACTTGGCTACAAACGTGACCCGGAGCAGAAAGGACATCTTCTAGTAGACACTGAACACAGTTGGATCGTAGAGAAAATGTTTCGTTTGGCAGTGCAAGGCCATGGATGCAAGACGATTGCTAGAACTCTTGCGGAGAATCAGATTCCAATACCTAGATGGTTCTATCCAATGGGGACAATTAGAATCTCCGAAGAAAAAAAGTTTGAATGGGATATGTCAACCGTCTTGAGGATTCTCCGAAATCCCGTATATATGGGCGATACTGTATATGGGAAGTACAAGAAGCCATCCTTCAAATCCCCTATGGTCATAAGCGCGCCGAAATCTGAATGGCAGACGGTCGAGAATACCCATGAACCTCTTGTTTCCAGAGAAGAATTTTATCTGGTACAAGAGTTGATAGAAGGACGACATCGGCAATTAAAGAGCGGCGAACCAAACCTTTTTTCTCGCATGTTAGTGTGTTCAACCTGTGGTAATCATCTACACTACAAGCCCAATAATGGCCGCAAGCGGTTTATGTGTGAATCCAACAAGATTACCAAACCATGTCCTTCCCATTATATCCTTTATGATACCATCTATGACTTGGTGTTGAAGCGCTTGCAGTATTACACATCCATCGTTCAAAAAGATGAGGATGAGATGCTAGAAATGATCCTACGAAGCAACAGGAGAAACGAGAGGTCTGAGCGAAGGAGGATAGAGGAAGAACTGCGCCGGGCAGAAAAGAGGCTGGACGAGTTGGATGATTTGTTCGTCAAAGTGTATGAGGATAGATCGTTCGGGAAAATCCCTGGACGTGTATTTGAGACACTGACGGGGAAATACCAGGGGGAACAAGCATCGCTCACTGAGAAAGTGTCTAAACTCAAAGAACAGCTTTATAAAACCACGGATGAGACTGAGAACGCCGAAGAGTGGATCAAGTTGCTCAAGAAGTATACTCGCCCCACAGAACTCACCCGTGAGATGCTCACGGCTCTTATCCAAAAGATTGTCGTACATGAGAAGGTCGCTAACCCGAACGGGGGCAAAACGCAGGAGATAGAAATCTTCTACAGGTTCGTAGGCAATATTGGAAGTCAGACTTTGGCCCTGTGACTTGACATTAGGTTTATCATGGCCTTGGGACTTGGCATCTCCTCCATCCGCAGCGATAAGAACGCCGCCCAGGACAGCTTCGGCCTCATCGCGCTCTGCTCCGTGGGGCCCGTTCTGGCGGTGCTGATCTTAGGACTCATCTTCCCCTCCACGGCGGGCGCGTACCTGCCCGTGGAGCTGCCCGAGGTGCGGGATACCGTGGCGCTGGCCCGCCTGTTCCTGTTCGGCCTGCCCAAGTATTTGGGCGAGATGGCCCTGGCGGTCCTGCCGATCCTGGCCTTCTTCCTGGTCTTTCAATGCGCGTCCCTGCGCCTAAAGCGCGCTCCGCTCATCCGCATTTTGGTGGGCGTTCTGTATACCTATCTGGGCCTGGTCCTGTTCCTGACCGGGGCCAACATGGGCTTTATGCCCGCGGGCACCCGGCTGGGGCTGGAGATCGGCAGCCGGCCCTTCCGCTGGCTCCTCATCCCCGTCGGCATGGCCATCGGCTACTTCATCGTCTCCGCCGAGCCCGCGGTGCACGTGCTCAACCGGCAGGTGGAGGAGATCAGCTCCGGGGCCATCCCCCAGCGGGCCATGAAGCGCAGCCTCTCCTGCGGCGTGGCCGTCTCCATAGGCCTGGCGATGCTGCGGGTGCTCACGGGTATCTCCGCCCTGTGGTTCCTGGTGCCGGGCTACGCGGCCGCCCTTGCCTTGAGCTTCTTCGTGCCGCCCATCTTCACCTCCATCGCCTTCGACTCCGGCGGCGTGGCCTCCGGCACCATGACGGCCACGTTCCTGCTGCCCTTCGCCATGGGCGCCTGCGAGGCGGTGGGCGGCAACATCGTCGCGGACGCCTTCGGCGTGGTGGCGATGGTGGCCATGACGCCCCTCATCGCCGTGCAGCTGACGGGCCTGGTCTACCAGCACAGGCTGAAGAAGCAGAAGCCCGCCGCCAAGCAGACGCCCAAACCGGCGGAGGAAACGGAGATCATCGAGCTTTAGGAAACGCTTTTTTGGCAGAAGGAAGGAAAGCCACATGCAAGGCACACATCTGGTGGCCGCCGTCACGAGCCGGGACCGCTGCGAGGACTTCCTCGGCTTCCTGCGGGAGCAGGAGGCGGGCGTCACGCTCTCCCTGCCCTGCCAGGGCACGGCCACGGCGTCCATGCGCAGCTATCTGGGCCTGGAGAACACCGAGCAGGCGCTGGTCCTGACCGCGGTGGGCGGCGGCAAGGCCCGGCGGCTGATGGGCCGCTTCGCGCTGCGCTTGAGCGCCGGGCCGGAGGGCAGGGGCATCGCCTGGGCCATCCCGATCTTGAGCATCGGCGGCGCGGGCGCGCGCTCCATGCTGGACGGGGAAGAAACCGAAACGGAGAACAAAGAGGGATCGGAAATGAAGGAAACGCCCTTTGAGCTGATCGTCACGATCGCCAACACAGGCTGCAACGAGCAGGTGATGGACGCCGCCCGGCAGGCCGGGGCCACGGGCGGCACGGTGCTGCACGCCAAGGGCACGGGCATGGAGCAGGCGCGCAGGTTTTTCGGCGTATCCATCGCGGCGGAGAAGGAAATGGTATTGATCGTGGCCAAGCGCGAGGACCGCAGGGCGATCATGCAGGCCATCCTTCGGGAAGCGGGCCCGGCCAGCGAGGCGAACTCGCTGGTGTTCTCCCTGCCGGTGGACGCGGTGGCCGGCCTGCGCTTTGATAGCGGGGAGAAGGCAGAATGAGCGTGTTTCGGGAAATGCGGCGCTTTCGGCAGGCGCTAACGAGGGCCCAGGCCGAGGACATACTCGAGCGGGGCAGCCACGGCGTTTTGGCCTTGCTGGGCGATGACGGCTACCCCTACGCGGTGCCGCTGAGCTACGTGTATTCAGGCGGCCGCATCCTGTTCCACGGCGCGAGAGAGGGGCACAAGATCGACGCGATGCGTTTTTGCGACAAGGCCTCCTTCTGCGTGGTGGACGAGGACAGGGTGGTGCCGGAAAAATACACCACCTACTTTCGCAGCGCCATCGCCTTTGGGAAGGTTCGCCTGCTGGAGGGCGGGGAAGCGCTGCGGGCGGCGGCGCTGCTGGCGGAAAAGTACCGCCCGGGGCACGAGGAAGAGCGCGTCAGCGAGATCGAGCGCGGGAAGGCGGCCCTGTGCGCCTTTGCGCTTTTTGTCGAGCATTTGAGCGGCAAGCAGGCCATAGAACTCGTGCGCGGGGAAGAATAAACGGAGAAAAAAGCGTTTTGCCTTTGGAAGGGGTTGAAGAAGATGGTCCTTGCGGTGGCGGTGGGCGTGCTATTGGCGCTCCTTGCGGTGCTGGCGCTGGCCGCCTTTTATGCGTACAGGATCGCGTTTTACTCGCCCAAGGACCACGTGGGCGACGACTTCGCCCTGCCCCAGGGAGAGCAGTACGAGGCGGACGGCGAGAAAATGCGTGCGCTCATCCGTGAGATGGCGGCGCTGCCCTTTGAGCAGGTGCGCATCCGCGCCTTCGACGGCGTTGAGCTGTGCGGCCGCTACTACCATGTAAGGGACGGCGCGCCTTTGCAGATCCAGATCCACGGATACCGGGGCACCGCCGTGCGCGACTTCTGCGGCGGCAACAAGCTGGCGCGGGAGGGCGGCTTCAACACCTTGGTGGTGGACCAGCGCGCCCACGGCCACAGCGGCGGGCGGACGATCAGCTTCGGCATCCGCGAGCGTTTCGACTGCAAGGCCTGGGCGGACTATGCGTTCGAGCGCTTCGGCAGGGGGACGCCCATCGTGCTGTGCGGCGTCTCCATGGGCGCGGCGACCGTGCTGATGGCCTCCGAGCTGCCCCTGCCGGAGACGGTCGCGGGCGTGGTCGCGGACTGCCCGTACAGCGCGCCGGAGGACATCCTGAGGGAGACCTGCCGCCAGTGGAAGCTGCCCGTAAAGCCGACGGTCTGGCTCCTGCGGCTGGCCGCGCGGATTTATGGAGGCTTCGACCTGCGCGCCGCCTCGGCCGTGGAGGCGGTCAAAAACACCAGGCTGCCCGTGCTGCTCATCCACGGGGAGGACGATAGGCTGGTGCCCTGTGAGATGAGCCGCCGCCTCGCGCAGGCCTGCGGCGGGTACTGCCGCCTGGAGACCTTCCCCGGCGCGGGCCACGGCCTCAGCTTCATCGCGGACGAGGGCCGCTACGCCAGCGCGGTGCGGGAGTTTCTCGAATTTTGCCTCAAGGGGAGCGGCGGCCGATAGAGGTTTGACCAAAAGCGGCTTAACAACAATGTTGAGCCGCCTCTCGTTCCGCGCGCTGTTCTGTGGCGCGTTCATTTGCTATGCTATGGATACAAAGCCCGGGAGGTCGCACATGGAGATCGGAAGGACCATCAAGGAGTTAAGGCAGAGACGGGGGGTCACCCAGGAGGAGCTGTCGGCTGCGCTGCGCGTGTCCGTGCAGACTGTCTCCCGCTGGGAGAACGGGGTCAACGCCCCGGACCTGTCCATGCTGCCCCAGCTGGCCGTCTATTTCGGCGTGACCACGGACCATCTTCTGGGCTTGGAAAGGAGCGAGACCATGGCAAAACTCATCAAGACCACGGAGACATTCGAGCTGAACTCCCGGCAGGAGGCCGAGGAAATGGTGCTGAAGTTCAAGGGCGAGAAGTTCCCCCTGCTGAAGGAACACAGGATCTACGCCGAAGGGGACAAGACGATCCTGGAGGTCACCAAGGAGTTTAACAGCGAACTGGACAGCATGAAGTTCAACTGAATCCCGGCTATAAAGAAGGCCGCCGGAAAAAAAACGAGGAAAGCCCCTGCGTGGCGCGGGGGCTTTCTTTCTATATAGAAGGGGGTTGAGTGGCGAGGGGCTTTCTTCATTAAATGAATCAGCGGGAAGAAAGAAGGCATCCGTTGGAAGGAGGTTCCAGCGGGTGCCGTTCGTTTAGGGGAAGGCGTCGCGGTCAGGCCGTCAGGTCGAAGAAGTTCGCCTGCGCCAGGTCCCAGGTGGTGAAGGAGCGCTCGCCCCTCTCCCGGCTCAGGCGCTCCCCGGCGCGGCCGTGCAGGTACGCGCCCAGGGCCGCGGCGGCGAAAGGCCGCGCTCCCTGGCAGAGCAGGGCCAGCAGCAGGCCGGTCAGCACGTCGCCGCTGCCGCCCTTGGCCAGGCCGCTGCAGCCGCTCAAGTTGAGCAGCGTGTCTCCGTTCGGCGCGGCGATCACGGTGGTGGCGCCCTTGAGCAGGCACACGGCCCTCCAGCGGGCGGCCAGCGCGCGGGCGTCCTCGATGGGGTCGTCCACCGGGCGGCCCAGGAGGCGGGCGGCCTCGCCCGGGTGCGGGGTCAGCAGCAGCGGATGGGAGCGCAGGGGAAAGTCCGCCTGGTTCTCGGCCAGCAGGTTGAGCCCGTCCGCGTCCACGATCAGCGGCAGGGGAGAGGCCCAGGCCGCGCAGAGCAGCGAGAGCGCCGTCTCGCTCCTGCCAAGGCCCGGCCCCACCGCCGCGGCGGTCTTTCCTTCCAGTGCGGACAGGACCAGATCCCCCGCCTCCACGCCGGAGGGCAAGGGTAGCGCCATCGCCGAGGGCACCTGGGACTGCAGGTGCGGGGCCACGGACTGCCGGGGGCAGGCGCAGCTGAGCAGGCCGATGCCGCCGGAGAGCGCCGCGCGGGCGGCCAGCAGCGCCGCGCCCGCCATGCCGCGGCTACCGGCGATGAGCAGGCCGTGACCGAAGCTGTTCTTGTGGGCGTCGGCGGCGCGGACAGGGATGAGCGCGCGCACGTCGTCCTCGTCCAAGGTCCGCAGGGGAGGCAGTTCTGCGGGCTTGGGGATGCCGATGGGAAAGAGGTGCAGCTGTCCGCACTTCCCCCGGCCGGGGTAGAGCAGCTGGCCGCGCTTCATCCACTGGAAGGTGGCGCAGTGGTCCGCCTGCACGGCCTCCCCGCCCGGCAGCTTCCCGGTGGCCCCGTCCACGCCGGAGGGGATGTCCACGGCCAGCACCTGGCTGCCCGCGGCGCGCAAGGCGTTCATGCGGCGGATCGCGTCCAGGTATTCGCCCTCCGGCGGGCGGGAGAGGCCCGTGCCGAAGACGGCGTCGACGATAAGGTCCGGCGCTTCCTCCGGCCAGGGCTGCCGCAGGCCGATCCCCAGGGCGCGCAGGGTCTCCATGTTCTTCCGCGCCTCGCCCTGTAAGGCGTCCGGCTCCGCCAGCAGGCGCACGCGCACGGGCACGCCCTCTAAGTGCAGCAGCCGCGCCAGCGCCAGGCCGTCGCCGCCGTTGTTGCCCGGCCCGCAGACGAGGAAGGCGTTCTTCGGGTGCAGGGAGAGGGCCAGGCGCAGCATCTCCAGGGCCGCCCGCTCCATGAGCAGCAGCCCGTCGATGGAATAGGCGCGCATGGCGTCCCCTTCGATCGCGCGCATTTCGCCGGGGGTCAGCACCGTTTTCATATCCGTTTGACTCCTTTTCCTCTTATGCGGGTCTTTTTCTGTTATTCTATCACGCAGAAGGCCAGCGCCAGCTCGCCGTCGTGGCTGATCGAGACGAGCGCCCGCGCGGCTCCCAAAGCGCGGAGCCTCTCCGCAGCGCCGCTGCGCAGGGTCAAGTGCGGCGCGCCTAAATCGTCCCAGCCGACCTCGATGTCGAGGAGCGTAAATTCCCGAAAGCCCGTGCCCAGCGCCTTGGCGCAGGCCTCCTTCGCGGCCCAGATGCCGGCCGCCGAGGCGGGCCCGCCCCTTTCGATGCGCTCCCGCTCCCCGAAACTAAAGACGCGCTCCAAGAAGCGGGGGTTCTGCAGAGACTTTTCCATCCGCGGGATAAAACACAGATCGCAGCCTACGCCCTTCATGCGCCCTCCAGAACGTCCGGGTGCACCGCGTTGACGATGGCCCGGGAGACCACCTCCACGGCGCAGGTCTGCAAAACGACCGGGTTGCAGCTCTTCTGCCCGGTGGAGACGGCGAAGAGCGTATCGCCGTCGGCCACGGTGTGCACCGGCCGGATGGCGCGGGCCAGCCCGTCGTGGGCGACCTGGGCCAGCCGGTTGGCCTGGGCTTTGGTGAGCCGCACGTCCGTGGCCACCAGGCCGATGGTGGTGTTGCGCCCGGCGAAGCCCTCCGCCTGCGCCCCTTCCAGCAGGGCCTCGGCGGCGTGCACGGGCCTGCCAGCCAGGCTGCCGCAGGCCACGGTGATGCCCGTGGCGGGGTCCACCACGTCCCCGGCGGCGTTGACCGCCACCATCGCCGCCACGCAGCCGCCGCCGGGCAGCTGCATGGACGCCATGCCGATGCCGCCCTTGGCGGGGACGGAGCCGGGCACCAGCTTGCCCACGGTCGCGCCCTTGCCCGCGCCCACGGCCCCCTGGGCGGGGTTGGTGTCCGCGCGCAGTGCCGCCTCGTAGCCCATGCGGGCGGTGGGGCGGATGCCGGGCTCGCCGATCTCCAGGTCGAACAGCACGGCGGCGCAGACGATGGGCACCTTGAAGGCTCCCGCGTCGAAGCCCACGCCCTTTTCCTCCAGCGCCTTCATCACGCCGCCCGCCGCGTCCAGCCCGAAGGCGCTGCCGCCGGTGAGCACCACCGCGTGGATCTTCTCGATCATGTTCTCGCTGCGCAAAAGGTCTGTCTCGCGGGTGCCCGGCGCGGCGCCGCGCACGTCCACGCCCGCGACGGCCCCGTCGCCCAGCAGGATGGCCGTCACGCCCGTCATGCCCTTCTCGTCCTGGGCGTGGCCCACGGTCAGGCCGCCCACGTCGCAGATGCTTCCCTTATACATAGCCCGTTTTCCCCCTTATCGAAACGTCCGCCGTGCGAAGGGCCGTCGTTTGGCCGTCCGCACCGCGCACCAGCAGTTCGCATTCCTCGTTGATGTCAAAGGCCAGTCCCTCGGCCTCCTGCCCGCCGCTCGCGTGCACCTGTTTGCCCAGGGTGACGCAAAGGGAGCGGTACGCCTGCAGCAGCGCGGGGAAGTCCCGCTGCGCCTCTCTTGCCGAAACGTCCAGCGCGGGCAGGATGCGGGCGAGCAGCTCCTCCCGTGTGGTGGAAAGATAGTCCCCCACGAAGCCCGCCTTTTGCCGCAGTTCCTCCGGCAGGGGAGAGGGGTGCACGTTCAGCCCGATGCCCGCCTGCACGAAGGCGAGTTTCCCGTCCGGGGCCAGCTCCATCTCGCAGAGTATGCCGCAGAGCTTGCGGCCCTCTGCCACGATGTCGTTGGGCCACTTGATCCCGGCCTCCCGCAGGCCCGCCTCCCGCAGGGCCCGGCAGACGCCCACCGCCACGGCGGGGGTCAAGCGCGCGCAGAGGCTCGCGGGCAGGCGGGGGCGCATGAGGTAGGAGAACGTCAGCCCGGCGTACCTGGGCGAGGCCCAGTCCCGGCCCAGCCGTCCCCGGCCTGCGGTCTGCTTTTCGGCCAGCAGCGCGGCCCCGTCCGGCGCGCCCTCCCGCGCCCAGAGGCGCATGGCGCGGAATGTGGAATCCGTCTCCTCCATAAGGCGGAAGGCCCGCCCCGGCAGAAGGGAGAGAAAGCGTGTTTCGTCAAAAGGCGTCGTCGTCATCGCACAGCTCCTCCGCGGCCTGCTCGTTGTAGCGGGAGACGGCCAGCCGCACCACGCCGTAGGGAAAGCCCCGGCGCAGGGCGGCCTGCATGGCCCTGCGGACCTCGTCCCTGTCCGTGGAGCCGCGCAGCCGCCGGGCGAGGAAGTCCAGCGCCTGCCCGGCCTGCGCCGCCTCGTCCAGCTCGCTCAGGGCCTGCTCGGCCGCCTGGGCATCCACGCCCCGCTGGCGCAGCTTCTGCCGCAGCAGCAGCCGACCGTTGCTCGGGTGGGCGGCGATGAAGCGCCGGGCGAAGGCGAGGTCGTTGACGAAACCGTATCCCAGCAGCTTGTCGATAGCTGCGCGGATCTCCTCCGGCGCGTACTCCCGCTTTTCCAGATGCGCATGCACCTCGGACAGGGAGCGGTCGCGCGTCTCTAAATATTTGAGCGCCGCGTCCAGCGCGCTCGGCCGCGTTTTTTGGCTCATGTATAAGCATGCCCCTTTTCAGGCAGGATAGATACGCAGCTGCTCGCGGAGCAAGACCGCAAGCGCCTGCGGACAACTCGAATCGGGATGAACGGAGGGAAACACAAGGATGCAGAACGCACAGAACGGCTGCTGCATGGACGCAAAGACGCTCACCATCCTGCAGGACCAGATGGAACACGAGGCCGTGGCCTGCAAGAAGTACGAGGCCTACGCCGCCCAGTTCGGCGACCAGGCGCTCTCCCAGCACGCCAGCAACCTGGCCAACCACCACAAGCAGCACTTCGACAGCCTGTTCCAGTACCTGAACAGCCACAACTGACGGGGCGAGACTTAAAGCGCCCGGAAACGGAGGCAGACATGCAATACGATCCGCAGGCCCAGATGGACGATAAGAACATGCTCAACGACATGCTCAACACCGAAAAGCAGCTGGTGGGCGTGTACGCGAGCTTCCTCTGCGAATGCGCTTCCCAGGACGGCCGCCAGCTGTTCGCGGGCAACCTCGAGCAGACCGCCCAGGACCAGTTCCAGACGTTTCGCCTGATGCAGCAGAAGGGCTGGTACCAGGTGGAACAGGCGGAAAAGGGCAAGATCAACCAGGCCCGCCAGACCATGGCCCAGATCAAGACGGAGCTGTAACGGGCTCCTCTCCCCTTAGTATAGCACATTTTGGCCCGGGGGACAGTCCAAACGGGTAAAAAAGATGCCGCGCCTTCTTTTTTTGAGACACAAAAAAGGAGGCGCGGCATTTGTGCATTTTTTGTTAAGGTATACTTTAAAAAAGAACTGGTGAATTAACACACAAGTCGTATTTTGGTATTGACAGAGGCCTTTTTTTGCCATAAAATAATGTTGCGAACGGGCGAATTCCATGTTTGTAAAAGTATACTTTTACAAAGCGGAAGGCGCGCGCTTGCCGCGCCTCGAGGTCCCGCGGACCGCCAGGAAAGCGGGGCGCCCGGGCAAAAAATCAAGGAGGGAGTAAAGACTTATGCGAAACGCGAAAAAAGCCCTGAGCATGCTGTTGGCGTTGCTGCTGGTGCTGGCCCTGGCCGGCTGCAGCGGCGGCGAGACCGCCGGCAGCGGTGCAGCGTCCGGCTCCGGCGAGGTCGCCGACGGCGTTGTGCAGGTCCTGACCTGGGCCAACGGCCCCACCGTGGAGTTCTTAAAGTCCATCGCCGATGATTTCCACGAGGCGTATCCCGACTACACCCTTGAGGTGACCGACGTTCCCCAGTCCGAGCACGATCAGGTCATGCAGACCCGTATCTCCGCCGGCAACATCGACGTCGTGTCCTTCCAGCAGTTCTCCAAGCCCCAGGAAGATTGGAACGCCGGTTCCATGGATAAGCCCCTGTGGCAGCAGTTCATCGACGCCGGTCAGCTGACCGACCTGACGGACGAACCCTTCATGGACCGCTTTGTGGAAAGCGCCAAGGCCGACAATGCCTACAAAGGCAGGAACTACTCGATGCCCACAAGCACCGTGGCCTACAACGGCCTGTTCTACAACAAGACCATCTTTGAAGAGCTGAACCTGTCCGTCCCCACCACCTGGGATGAGTTCATCAACGTTTGCGAGACCATCAAGAACGACGGCCGCTACTCCGTCATCACCTGCGGCGCCGCCGATCAGTGGCCCCTCAACATGTTCGCCACCGGCATCATGACCGCCCAGTTCGGCGAGGAATGCACCCAGATCGGCCGCGACCTGTTCACGGGCGATATGTCCTTCACCGATCCTAAGATCATCGAGCTGTATACGATGATGGATCAGTTCGCCTCCTACATGGAGCCCGGCGTCACCGGCGTCACCTACTCCGACGTTCCCGGCCGCTTCGCCGCTGGCGGCATCGCCATGCTGGCCGACGGTTCCTGGCAGGCGCCCACCATCGACCTGGCCGAGCCCGACTTCGAGTACGGCTACTTCCCCATCCCCGGCAAGACCGCCCGTACCGACGGACTGGCTCCCCAGTTCGGCATCAAGTACGACCTGGCCTTCGGCGTTCCCAGCAACGCCCCCGACCATGACGGCGCTCTGGCCTTCCTCGACTTCTTCTCCGGCAAGGAAGTCTACACCGCTTTCCTGAACGCGGTCGGCGGCTTCACCCCCACCCAGGAGGGCATCACCCTGGACAACGAGTTCCTCAACAGCCTGAGCGACAACCTCATCCAGCCCCTGGTGCATGCCGAGCATAAGGTCTACACCCCCAAGGGCACCGGCGAGTACGGCGGCAGCGCCTACGGCTTCTTCTACCTGAAGACCCTGGGCGGGCCCTTCACCCCCGAAGAGCTGGCCGAGGCCGTGCAGCAGGACTTTGAGACCGCCAGAGAGGCCAACGCTTCCCTGAACAACGGCTAAGACGAACAAAACCAAATAAAAGCCCCTTTGAAAAAGGGTAAACAGATGTGCTTTCCCTCCGCCCTTTATAGGCGGAGGGAGGGTTTTATCCGCAGGCGAGCAAAAGCCTGAACCCTAAGCGACCCAAAAAAGCCTTATGAGAGAGGGGGAATCTCCATGCAAGCCGGTTCCGCCGGCGCCAAGGGCGGAAAAATGTTCCGCTCCCGCGCAAGGATACGCACCTTTTCCCTGTGGGCGGTGGTGTTGTGCATGCTGCCGGGCATCCTGCACTATCTGATCTTCCGCCTGGTGCCGTCCATCACCAACGCCGTCCTGTCGTTCACGGACATCTCCGGCATCCCCGGCACGTCCTGGAAATGGATCGGCTGGGCCAACTATAAGGAATTTTTCGTTCTGCAAAACGTGCGCGACCTGAAGAACGTGCTGGGCCGCACCGCGATCTACGCCGTCACCGTCACGCTCATCCAGAACGGCATCGCCCTGCTGATGGCCGTGATCCTGAACCGCAAGTTCCTGCGCGGCAGGAACCTGTACAGGGCCGTGTACTTCATGCCCGAGATCCTGGGCGTCACGGTCGTGGCCACGGTGTGGAAGCTGATGTTCTCCACCCCCACCGGCCCCGTCTTCCTGCTGATGAAGGACGTGATGGGCATCGAGAACCCGCCCGCCGTCCTGTCCAGCTTTGACTACGCCTTCCCGGCGGTCATCGCCTCGCAGATCTGGATGCACATGGGCTACTCGCTGGTCATCTTCCTGGCCGGCCTGCAGAACATCTCCAATGACATCTACGAGGCCGCCTACATCGACGGCGCCGGGGAGTGGCAGGTGTTCTGGCGCATCACGCTGCCCATGATCTGGTCTACCGCGACCGTGAACACGCTGCTCGCCATCATCGGCTCCCTGCAGTCCTTCGAGCTGATCATGACCATCACCGGCGGCCAGTTCAACACCTCCACCCTGGGCATGATGGTCTTCGCCACGGCCTTCGGCGGACGCGGCGCCACCGCCAGCGGCGGCTCGGTGTCCGGCCTGCGCCAGGGTTACGCGGCCGCGCAGTCCATGGTGCTGTTCGTCGCCGTGTTCATCGTGACGGTCATCTCCCAGGTCCTCATGGCCAGATTGGAGAGTGAGCAGTGATGAAAAAGAAAGGCAGCCTGACCAACATCCCCTTCCAGGTGTTCAGCTACATCCTGGTGCTCATCTTCCTGCTGATCTACCTGTTCCCGCTGTTCTTCTCGTTCAACACCTCGATCAAGACCGCCCAGGACTACGTGACCAACCCGGCGGGCCTGACCAGGAGCTGGGCGTTCAGCAACTACATCGTCGCCTGGCAGCGGGCCAGCTTCGATAAGTACATCCTGAACTCCGTTTTGTACACGGTGGTCTGCACCGTGGCCTCGCTGGTGCTCTCGATGTTCATCGCCTTCCCCATCGCCAGGAAGTACGTGCCCTTCTCCAACTTCTGGTATTACCTGTTCCTCTGCGGGCTGTTCCTGCCCTCCGGCGCGATCCCTCTGTTCCAGATCATACTGAACATCGGCCTGTACAACACGAAGATAGGCTATATGCTCATCATGACGGGCGTCAACGCCACATCCGTGTTCTTCTTCACGGGCTATCTGCGTTCCCTGCCCCGCGACCTGGACGAGGCGGCCTCCATCGACGGCTGCGGCTACATGCGCTACATGTTCACCTGCGTGATGCCGCTGGCCAAGCCCGCCGTGGTGTCCATGGGCCTGCTCACCATGATCGGCATCTGGAACGACATCGTGTCCTCCACCATTTACCTGACCTCGGAGAGCAACTACACCATCACCCGCGGCCTGTTCGTGTTCACGGGCCAGTACCAGAACGACTGGACGCTGATGGCGGCGGCGCTGTTCATCGTGGCCGCGCCCCTGATCATCGCGTACCTGTTCGGCCAGCGCTACATCGTGGACGGCATCATGGCCGGCGGCGTGAAGGGCTGAGCCCCGTTCGGCACAGGCAAACATCGCTTCGTTTTTGCGGCGCGCCCTGCTTGCAGGACGCGCCGTTTTCCTCACAATAAAGTGAAATAAGCGCCTGATGAAAAAGTAATAATACGCTATGGACATTTCAATTTGATATGATATAATGTCCTCGCAGGCTTGCTTTGCAAGCCCAAAAGCTGCGCTTTTGCTGCGGCTTTCGCCACAGGCTCGACATTGACGGCCTCGCAAAAATGCCCTTGCGAGCAAGCATTTTTGCTCGTGGTACAATAGCGGCGAAGGCCGCGCGAGAGAAGCAAGCCGGAACGGGTCTTGAACGTGTAGGGCCGCTTCTTTTTGCGGCAAAGGACCGGCAAAGGACCGACAAAGAACTTAAAAGGAAAAAAGCGCGAAAGACACATAGAGACGCGCGAAACGGTGGGGAAGCAAGGTATATGGAGATCCTATTGGTAGGCTGCGGTAAGGTGGGCACGGCGCTGGTGGCCCAACTGAGCCAGGAAGGGCACAGCATCACCGTGATCGACAGCAACGCCGACAAGGTGGAACGCATCAAGGAAGAATTTGACGTGATGGGCATGGCCGGCAACGGCTGCTCCGCGACCACGCTGGTGGAGGCCGGCGTGGAGCGGGCGGAGGTGTTCATCGCGGTGACGGGGTCGGACGAGCTGAACCTGCTCTGCTGCATGTTCGCCAAGAGGACGGGCCGCTGCTGCACCATCGCCCGGGTGCGCAACCCCATGTACAGCCGCGAAGTGGACTTCATGAAGCAGCAGCTGGGCATTTCCGTCATCATCAATCCCGAGCTCATGGCGGCCAAGGAGATCTCGCGCCTTTTGCGCTTCCCGGCGGCCAGCAAGATCGACAGCTTCGCGGACGACCGCGTGCGCCTGATCAAGTTCCCGGTCACCGAGACGCAGGGCCTGGTGGGCTTTAAGCTGCGCGACTTGGGCAGCAAGCTCGGCCACGACGTGCTGGTCTGCGCCGTGGAGCGCGACGGGGACGTTTCCATCCCCTCGGGCGAGTTCCAGGTGCAGAACGGCGACCTTTTGACCATCCTGGTCCCTAGCGGCCGGGCGGGCGCGCTCTTCGGCAAGCTGCACATGCCCAACCACTCGGTGCGCAGCGCCCTGGTCGTGGGCGGCGGCACCATCGGCTATTACCTGACCCGCGAACTTGTGGAGAACAAGATCCGTGTGCGCATCGTGGACAGCGATTACAGGCGCTGCGAGCAGCTCTCCGTCCTGCTGCCCGAGGCCACGATCCTGCACGGCGACGGCACGGACCGCCGCTTCCTCATGGAGGCGGGCCTGCCGCTGGCGGAATCCTTCGTGTCTCTTACCAACATCGACGAGGAGAACATACTGCTCGCCCTGTACGCCAAGCGCCAGGGCGTGCCCAAGATCGTCTCCAAGATCAACCGCTTGGAGTTCGACGACCTGCTGGAAGGCATGGACGTGGACAGCGTGGTCTACCCCAAATACCTCATCTGCGACTACATCGTGCAGTACATCCGCGCCCTGCAGAACCAGGCGGGCAACAACGTAAAGACGCTCTACCGCATTTTGGACAACCGCGTGGAGGCGCTGGAGTTCACCGTGGACGAGGCCTCGGAGCTGACAGGCGTGTCCCTCTTGGAGCTCAACACCAAGCCAAATCTGCTCATCTGCTGCATCATCCGCGGCGACCAGATCATCATCCCCCGCGGCTACGACCGCATCCACGTGGGCGACACCGTGATCGTGGTGACGCTGGAGCGCGGCATGCACGACATACTGGACATCCTGGCCGACTGACGGGGGAAACACCATGAACAGAGCGATGATCAGCTTTATTTTGGGGTGGATCCTCCTGTGCCTGGGCGCGCTCATGACGCTGCCGCTGGCCGTGGCCCTTATCTACCGGGAGAGCGCGGGCATCTCCATCGCCGTGACGATGCTGATAAGCCTGGCCCTGGGCCTGCTCATGACCGTGGGCCGCCGGCCCAAGGACCGCACGCTGTACCTGCGCGACGGCTTCTTCATCACGGCCGTCACCTGGATCGTGATCAGCTTCATCGGGTCCCTGCCCTTCGTGTTCTCCGGCGCCATCCCGCACCTGGTGGACGCGCTGTTCGAGACGGTGTCAGGCTTCACCACCACCGGCGCCAGCATACTCTCCGACGTGGAGAGCATGCCCCGCTGCCTGCTCTTCTGGCGCTCCTTCACCCACTGGATCGGCGGCATGGGCGTGCTGGTGTTCCTGCTGTCCCTGCTGCCCCTGACCGGCGGCACGCACGTGAACCTCATGAAGGCCGAAAGCCCCGGCCCGCAGGTGGAAAAGCTGGCCCCCACGGTCCAGTCCACCGCCAAGATACTGTACAGCATCTACATCGCCTTAACGCTGCTTGAGATCGTGATGCTGCTCCTTGGCGGCATGTCCCTGTTCGACTCGGTCACGCTGTCCTTCGGCACGGCGGGCACCGGCGGCTTCGGCATCCGCAACGACAGCATCGCCAGCTACTCCACCTACTGCCAGAACGTGATCGGCGTGTTCATGATCCTGTTCGGCATCAACTTCAACTTCTACTTCTACCTGCTGCTGCGCAAGGTGCAGCGCGCCTTCGACATGGAGGAGGTGCGCATGTACCTGTGGATCGTGGGCGTCGCGGTGCTGGCCATCGCGCTCAACATCGTGCCCATCTACCAGAACGGCTGGCTGGCGCTGCAGCGCGCCTTCTTCCAGGTCAGCTCCATCATCACCACCACCGGCTACACCACCGCGGACTTCGACCTCTGGCCGGAGTTCTCCAAGGGGGTCCTGGTGCTGCTCATGTTCGTGGGCGCCTGCGCGGGCAGCACGGGCGGCGGCATCAAGGTGTCCCGCTGCCTGATCCTGATGCGCACCATGCGCAAGGAGCTCAAGCGCCTGCTGCACCCCCAGAGCGTGGAGAAGATCTCCCTGGACGGAAAGCCCGTCGCCCACGAGACGCTGCGCTCCATGAACGTGTTCATGGTCACCTACATACTCGTCTTTATCGTGTCCATTTTGCTCATCTCCCTGAACGAGTTCGACTTTACCACCAACTTCACCGCCGTGGCGGCCACGCTCAACAACATCGGCCCGGGCCTGAACCTCGTGGGCCCCACGCAGAACTTCGCCCTGTATTCCTCCGGGGCCAAACTGGTCCTGATCTTCGACATGCTGGCCGGAAGGCTGGAGCTGTTCCCCATGATGCTTTTGTTCAGCAAGCAGACCTGGCGCAGGTTCTGACGGCCCCATGAAGGAGGGAAAAGACCCCATGCGCGGTTTTGAAAGGGTGAAGGATAACTGCCTCCGCAACGAAGGGGAGGCGGTCCCCCTGCCCCGGCGCTCCAGCGAGCGCAGCGCGGGCTACGACCTGGTCTGCCCGGCCGATACGGTCATACCGCCCAGGGAGGCGCGCATGATCTGGACGGACGTCAAGGCCTTCATGGAGCCGGACGAGTTCCTGCTCTTGGCCGTGCGCAGCAGCGTGGGCGTCAAGCGGCAGCTGATGATGGCCAACACCATCGGCATCATCGACGCCTCCTATTACGGCAACCCGGAAAACGACGGCAACATCGGCGTGTGCCTGTACAACTACGGCGAAAAAGAAGTCAAGGTCGAGCGGGGCGAGCGCTTCGCCCAGGGCGTGTTCGTCAAGTACCAGAGCGTGGGGGACGAGGGCGAGCTGGCAGGCCGCGCGGGCGGCTTCGGCAGCAGCGGACGCAAAGATTAAACAGATCGTCAGGGGACGCGGGGAAGCTCCGCGCCCCTTGAAATTTGCCAAAGGCCCCTTTTTTCGATGGAAAGGGGCGGCGGGATGTGTTATACTGGAAACAGAAAGGCAGAAGGGGCTTACCAACGCCCCGGAGAGGATGCGCACATGGTCGAGATCCTGTTCGTTTGCACCGGCAACACCTGCCGCTCCGCCATGGCGGAGGCCGTCCTGCGGGAGATCGTGCAGGAGGCGGGCATCGAGGACGTGACGGCGTCCTCCGCGGGCGTGTATGCCGCCGAGGGAGAGCCCGCGTCCTACGGCGCCCTGCAGGCGATGGACAGGATCGGCGCGGACCTGAGCGGCCACAGGGCCACGCAGCTCACCCGCGGCCAGATCGAGAGCGCGGACCTCATCCTGTGCATGGGTGCTTCCCACCTGCGGGCGGTGACGTCCCTCTGTCCGGAGGCGGCCAAAAAGGCCTTCCTGCTGATGGACTTTGCCTGCGGCGCGAAGGAGGACATCCCGGACCCCTTCGGCGGGGACGAGGAGGTCTACGCCGCCTGCGCGGACAGGCTCTGCCTGGCGGTGGCGGCGGTGCTGGCGCGGCTGCGTCCCGACAGGGCCGAGGCCATACGCGCCTGCGTGCAGCCGGAGGACGGCGCCGAAGGCCGGGAGAATCAGTGAACGACGCCGGGAACGGCGGGAAATACAAACGACAAAAAACGGGGAGGAAACGGACATGATCGCGATCGGCTGCGACCAGGCGGGCTACGAGCTCAAGCAGGCCGTGATGGAACACCTAAAGGAGAAGAACATCGAGTTCACAGACTTTGGCAGCTTCGAGGGGGAGCGGGTGGACTATCCGCTCTACGGCGAGAAGGTGGCCCGCGAGGTGGCCGAGGGACGCGCCCGCTTCGGCATCGTCATCTGCGGCACGGGCATCGGCATTTCCCTGGCGGCCAACAAGGTGCGCGGCATCCGCTGCGCCCTCTGCTCGGACACCTATTCCGCCCGCATGACCCGCGCCCACAACGACGCCAACATGCTGGCCATGGGCGGCCGCGTGATCGGGCCCTGCCTGGCCTGCGACATCGTGGACAGCTTCCTTTCCGCCGAGTTCGAGGGCGGCAGGCATTTAAGGCGCGTTGAGCAGATCGCGGACATCGAGAGGCGCGAGCGGGGCGAGGAGTAAAAGCCCCTTCGGCTTAACGGACGCGGGGCAGAGACGCGGCAGCGCGGCGTTTTTCGGGAAACGCGAAAAGCGGCAGACGCTTGTCGACGCGGGACGGGCCGCGGAAACGGAAAGGACGCGAAAGGGACGAAGGCCCATTTTTACGGACGAGCCCCTTTCCCTTAGATAAAAAGACGGACCACGAAGGAGGAGAAACCCCATGAGCAAAGTCGTCGTGATGGACCACCCCCTGATCCAGCATAAGATCACCCACATGCGCGACAAGGACACGGGTTCCAAGGAGTTCCGCGCCCTGCTGGACGAGATCTCCATGCTGATGGCCTACGAGGCCACGAGGGACCTGCCCCTGGAGGAGAAGCAGATCGAGACCCCCATCTGCCCGACCACGGCGCAGGTGCTTTCCGGCAAGAAGCTGGGCGTCGTGCCCATCCTGCGCGCGGGCCTTGGCATGGTGGACGGCATCCTGCGCCTGGTGCCCCACGCCCGCGTGGGCCACATCGGCCTGTACCGCGACCCTGAGACGCTGGAGCCCGTGGAGTATTACTGCAAGCTGCCCTCCGACGTGACCGAGCGCGACCTGATCGTGGTCGATCCCATGCTGGCCACGGGCGGCTCCGCGGTGGCGGCCATCCAGTTCATCAAGAACCGGGGCTGCAAGTCCATCCGCATGATGAACCTGATCGCCGCGCCAGAGGGCATCCGCCGCGTGCAGGAAGCCCACCCCGACGTGGATATCTACGTGGGCCACGTGGACGAGAAGCTCAACGAGCACGGCTACATCGTCCCCGGCCTGGGCGACGCGGGCGACAGGCTCTACGGCACCAAGTAAAGGCGATATGGAAAGGGCGGGGGGACGCGCCGCATAAAGCGCCCCTTCGTCCTTGTTTGTTTCCCATGTGTAAAGGAGGGAGAGGGATGACGGGTCAGGAGGCCGTACAGGCCGCGCTGCGGGCCGGCTTCGGGGACGCGCGCCTCTGCCGGGACGAGGAAGGAAGCCCCCGCCTGCTGACGGCCTATCCCTACCGCTTCGCCGAACAGCACGGCGACGCGCGCATTTCCTCCTACTATTTCGCTTCCCAGCGGTCCTATCTGCTGCTGCGCTCCCTGGCGGAGACGCTTACGGCGGCGGGCCTGCCCTGCGTGCGGGACGACCACGTGGCCCTAAAGCCCCTGGCCCTGCGCTACGGCCTGGGCGTGCAGGGGCGCAACTCTTTGGTGCTCCACCCCGTATTCGGCTCCCGCATGGTGCTGGGGTGCTTAAAATTCCAGACGGAGCTCGAGGTGCCGGAGCCGCAGGAAACAAAAACATGCGAGGACTGCGGCCGCTGCCGGGCGGCCTGCCCCGCGGGGGCGCTGGAGTCCTTCGCCCAGGTGGATCTGGACCGCTGCCTGCGGATGCACATGCTCTCCGGCAAGCCCTATCCCTTGGAGCTTCGGCCCCTTTTGGGCAAGCGCCTGGTGGGCTGCGACAGCTGCCAGCTCTGCTGCCCGCACAACGAGGGCGGCACGAAGCCCGGCGGCGAGGCGGAGCCCTCGCTCTACCAGCTGCTCTCGGGCGACAAGGCCGCCTTCCAGCGGCTGAAGGACGACATCGGCCCCAACACCGCCCGCAAGACGCGCCTGCTGGCCCAGGCGCTGCTGGTCGCCGCGGACAGGAGCGACCCCGGCCTCATCCCCCTGATTGAGCCCTACCTGCACAGCACGGACCCGGTCGTAAAGGAGCACGCGGACTGGGCCATCCGCCGCCTGCGGGAAAAGACGGCGCGCTTTAAGAAGGAGGAAACGCCATGACGCTGCGCGAAACGCTGGATCGCTCCTCCCGCATCGCCTTCTTCGGCGGCGCGGGCGTCTCCACGGAGAGCGGCATCCCGGACTTCCGCTCCGGGGACGGCGTGTTCCGTGCCATGCAGGCCTACGGCCACAGCCCGGAGTATCTTTTGAGCATCGACTGCCTGGAGGAGGACCCGGCGCTGTTCTTCGACTACTACCGCAAGTTCCTGCTCTATCCAAACGCCCGACCCAACGCGGCCCACAGGGCGCTGGCGTATCTGGAACAGGCGGGCAGGCTCACCGGCCTTGCCACCCAGAACATCGACGGCCTGCACCAGATGGCCGGCAGCCGCGAGGTGTACGAGCTGCACGGCAGCGTCCACCGCAACCACTGCGTTGCCTGCGGCAGGCGCTACACGCTGGAGGAAATGCCCAAGATCAGCCAGGGCGTGCCCCGCTGTACCTGCGGCGGCATGATCCGGCCGGACGTGACGCTCTACGGCGAGATGCTGGACGAGCGGGTGATGCAGAAGGCCCGCGCGGCCATCCGCAAAGCGGACACGCTCATCATCGGCGGCACGTCCCTGGCCGTCTGGCCGGCGGCGGGCCTCATCCACGACTTTCACGGCGATACGCTCATCGTGATGAACAAGAGCGCCACAACTGCGGACGGGCTCGCGTCCATGCTGGTGCGCGAGGGCATCGCGGAGAGCTTCGCCGCGGCATATCCCGAGCTTTCATAAAAAGAAGGAGGAAAAAGAAACAATGCCCAAGATCACATTCATGGGGGCGGGCAGCACCGTGTTCGCCAAGAACGTGCTGGGGGATTCCATGCTGACCCCCGCGCTGGAGGATTCCGTCATCGCCCTGTATGACATCGACGGCCAGCGGCTGGAGGAGTCCCGCCGCATGCTGGAGAACCTCAACCAGAACATAGGCGGCAAGGCCACCATCGAGGCCTATCTGGGCGTGGAAAACCGCAAGGACGCCCTGCGCGGCGCGTCCTACGTGGTCAACGCCATCCAGGTGGGGCTGTACGAGCCCTGCACCGTGACCGACTTCGAGGTGCCCAAGAAGTACGGCCTGCGCCAGACCATCGCCGACACGCTGGGCATCGGCGGCATCTTCCGCGCCCTGCGCACCATCCCCGTGATGCTGGACTTCGCCCGCGACATGGAGGAGGTCTGCCCCGACGCCTGGTTCCTCAACTACACCAACCCCATGGCGATGCTCACCGGCGCCATGCTCAAGGCCACCAAGATCAAGACCGTGGGCCTGTGCCACAGCGTGCAGGTCTGCGCCCAGAGGCTGATGGAAGGCCTGGGGATGGAGTACGACGAGCAGGTGCAGTGGAAGATCGCGGGCATCAACCACCAGGCCTGGCTGCTGGAGATCAGCCGTGACGGCAAGGACCTCTATCCCGAGATCAAGGAGAGGGCGGAAAAGCGCACCGAGAAGCACGGCGACATGGTGCGCTACGAGATCATGAAGCGCTTCGGCTACTACGTCACCGAGTCCTCCGAGCACAACGCGGAGTACATGCCCTACTTCATCAAGAGCAAGTACCCGGAGCTCATCGAGCGCTTCAACATCCCGCTGGACGAGTATCCCCGCCGCTGCGTCAACCAGATCGCGGCCTGGGCCAAGATGCGCGACGAGGTGCTGCTGCGCCACGACGTGACCCACGAGCGCACCCACGAGTACGCCTCCCGCATCATGGAGGCCATGGAGATCAACCAGCCCTTCAAGTTCGGCGGCAACGTGCTCAACACGGGCCTGATCACCAACCTGCCGGAGGGCTGCTGCGTGGAGGTGCCCTGCATCGCGGATAAGTCCGGCGTGACCCCCACCTATGTGGGCGAGCTGCCCCTGCAGTGCGCGGCCATGAACCGCACCAACATCAACGTCCAGCAGCTGACCATCGAGGCCGCGCTCACCGGGCGCAAGGACTACATCTACCAGGCGGCCATGATGGACCCCCACACCGCCTCGGAGCTTTCCATCGACGACATCGTCTCCCTGTGCGACGACCTGATCGAGGCCCACGGCAGCTGGCTGCCCGCCTACCACTAAGCCGGAGATAAGCCGGAAAAGACACGCCCAAGGAGGAAAAAAAGACCCATGAACCCCATCGTGACCATTGAAATGGAGAACGGCGACGTCATCAAGGCGGAGCTGTACCCCGACATCGCCCCCAACACCGTGGCCAACTTCGTGCGCCTTGTGCAGGACGGCTTCTACGACGGCCTGGGCTTCCACCGGGTGATCCCCGGCTTCATGATCCAGGGCGGCGACCCGCTGGGCAACGGCATGGGCGGCCCCGGCTTCACCATCCGCGGCGAGTTCGCCATGAACGGCGTGAAGAACGACCTGCGCCACACCCGCGGCGTGCTTTCCATGGCGCGCAGCCAGCGGCCCGACTCCGCCGGTTCCCAGTTCTTCATCATGACCGACGACGCGCCCCACCTGGACGGCGGTTACGCCGCCTTCGGCAAGGTGACCGAGGGCATGGACGCGGTGGACGCCATCGTCAACACCCCCGTGATCGACCGCTTCATGAACCGTCCCCGCGTGCTGCCCCGCATGAAAAAGGTGAGCGTGGAGACCTTCGGCGTGCAGTACGACCCCGTGCGCTCCTAAAAAAAGCGCGGGCGATCTCCCTTTGACTTCAAGCGGCGCAGGGCATTTTTCAAGCCCCGCGCCGCGTCTTTCGCCGGGCTCTTTATGGCCGCTTCGGAAAAAAGCGGGCGCGGGCCGCATTTTCCCCTAAAACTTACAAATTCGACCCTTGCGCGGCAGGGGCATAGGGTATATACTATTGCACGAGAAAAGGGGTCTTGCTTTTCCGCGTGTCTAAATGCGGGGAAAAACGCCCGCGGCGGAAGCCGGGCCCGCTTTCAGCAAACCGTTTTGGCGGAAAAACGACGGGAGGACCTGCATCCATGGCCTTGATCAAATGCCCTCGCTGCGAACTGAATTACATGCCCGATACGGAAAAATACTGCACCGTCTGCAAGCGCGAGATGCGCGGCGAGGAGGAGAGGGAGGACATCGAACTCTGCTCCGAGTGCGGCGAGCATCCCGTGGTGCCCGGCGAGGAGCTGTGCGCCTTCTGCTTGAAGGAGATCCACCGCCAGGAGCGCGCCGAGTCCGACGATGAGGCCCTAGCCGCCGAGGACGTGGCCGGCCTGGACATGGCCAGCGGCATGAACGAGATCGCCATCTCCATCGACCAGGACATCCCCAGCGCCGAGTTCAAGGAGATCGACCGGGAGCTGAGCATGGACGACGAGGACGAGGAAGAGGACGAGCTGGAGGAAGAGGACGGCGAAGACGAGGAGGACGAAGAGGACGTTTAAGCCCATGCGGCTGTTCGCCATCGCCGATCTGCACCTGCCCGGCGGCCAGGATAAGCCCATGGACGTGTTCGGCAGCCAGTGGGACGGCCACTTCGAGAAGATCGCCGCCGACTGGCGGGAGCGCGTGAGCGAGGAGGATCTGGTGCTGCTGCCCGGCGACCTGTCCTGGGCCCTGAGCTTCGAGGACGCTTTGCCGGACTTGAGCGCCGTGTTCGCCCTGCCGGGGAAGAAGGCGCTGCTGCGCGGCAACCACGACTACTGGTGGCCCTCCGTGAGCCGCCTGCGCGCCGCCGTGCCGGAGAACGTGTTCGTCTTGCAAAACGACGCGCTGGACTTCCCGGACTTCGTCGTGGCCGGCTCCAGAGGCTGGGTGATCCCGCGGCCGGGCAGCAAGGGCGGCCAGGACGAGAAGCTCTACAAGCGGGAGTTGGTGCGGCTGGAGCTGTCCCTTAAGCACGCCAGGGCCGTCGCGCCGGACAAGCCGCTGCTTGCCATGCTCCACTATCCCCCCACGCAGGAGGAGGGGCGGGAAAGCGGCTTCACCGAGCTTTTGGAGGCCTACGGCGCCCGCGCCTGCTTCTACGGCCACCTGCACGGCGCGTCCCTGAAGGAGGCCTTCAACGGGGAAATGGGCGGCGTCCTGTACAGGAACGTCTCCAGCGACGGGCTGGGCTTCAAGCTGTATGAGGCTGACTTGAGCACGCTGCTTGCGCTGCCCGAAGCGGGCGCGGAGGCGTGAAAGCCCCAAACCAGTATAAAGATCAGGCGCGGCGTTCCTTCGTGCGCCGCGCTTCTTATGTTTAAAATAAGCGATGAAAGGCCCCAGAAGAGAAAGGGCCGCTTCCAGAAGAGAGGATGTGTCAGAACCCGATGTATCTTTCCGAACTGGTCTCCAGGCGCTTTAAGGAAACGCCCGCCGACTGCCAGATCCAGAGCCAGGCGCTGATGATCCGCGGCGGCTACATCAAGGCCGTGGGCAACGGCATCTACACGCTGCTGACACCCGGAAAGCGCGTGATCCGCAAGATCGAGAACATCGTGCGCGAGGAGATGGACAGGATCGGCGGCCAGGAGGTGCTCTTCCCCGTGGCGATGCCGGCCAGCCTGTGGCGCGAGTCCGGCCGCTATGAGTCCATCGGCAGCGAGATGCTGCGCTTTAAGGACCGCAGCGGCAGCGATATGGTGCTGGGCATGACCCACGAGGAGGCCGCCGTGCACCTGGCGCGGGACGTGGTCGACTCCTATACCCAGTTCCCCTTCATGATCTACCAGATCCAGACCAAATTCCGCGACGAGCCCCGCACCCGCGGCGGCCTGATCCGCGTGCGCGAGTTCACCATGAAGGACGGCTACTCCTTCCACACCTCCCAGGAGGATCTGGAGGCCTATTACGCCCGCTGCTATGAGGCCTACAACCGCATCTTCGCCCGCGTGGGCATCCCGCAGGTGGTGGCCGTAGCGTCGGATTCGGGCATGATGGGCGGCAAGGTCTCCCACGAATACATGCTGCTGACCGACGTGGGCGAGGACACCATCGTCCTGTGCCCCGAGTGCGGCTACCGCGCCAACATGGAGGCCGCGCCCAGCGTGACGCAGAACGAGCCGGGCGAAGAGCAGCCCCTGCAGAAGGTGCACACGCCGGGCACCAAGACCATCGAGGAGCTGTGTGCGCTCCTGCACATTACGCCCGAGCAGACCTGCAAGGCCGTCATGTACCAGCGCAACGCGGACGATACCCCCGTGGTGGCCTTCGTGCGCGGCGATCTGGACGTCAACGAGACCAAGCTGCGCAACCACCTGGGGTGCGAGGTGCACCCCGCCGTGTACGACGAGGAGAACGCGCCCCTGGTGCTGGGCTTCTGCGGCCCCATGGGCCTGCCACAGAACGTGACCGTGGTGTTCGACAGCTCCCTGCAGGGCATCGAGTGCCTGACCACCGGCGCCAACGAGAAGGACTACCACTACACCGGGTTCAACATCCGGCGCGACGTGGGCGAGGTCAGCTATGTTGACGTTGCCAAGGCCAAGCAGGGCGGCGTCTGCCCCGAGTGCGGCAGGCACAGCCTGGACCTAAAGCGCGGCATCGAGGTGGGCAACATCTTCCAGCTGGGCGATAAGTACACAAAGCCCATGAACATGCGCTACCTGGCCCAGGACGGCAGCCTGCAGACGCCCATCATGGGCTGCTACGGCATCGGGCTGGGCCGCCTGGCCGCCTCCGTGTGCGAGGTCAGCCGCGACGACTACGGCCCCATCTGGCCCATCTCCATCGCGCCCTGGCAGGTGCACATCTGTGTGCTGCGCGCCGACCAGACCGAGGTGGCGCAGGCGGCCAAGGCCCTCTACGAGGAGCTGGAAGGCCGCGGCATCGAGGTGATCCTGGACGACCGCGCCGTGAGCGCCGGCGTCATGTTCTCCGACGCGGACCTGCTGGGCGTGCCCGTGCGCGTGGTGGTCAGCCCCCGCGCCCTGAAGAACGGCGCGCTGGAGGTCTCCCTGCGCGACAAGAGCCTGCAGGAAAAGCCCGCCGTGGCTGAGGTCGCGGACTTCGTGGAGAAGCTGGTCCGCGACGAGCTGGCCAAGCTGGACTGCCGCCTGTAAGGAGCGAACTTCCCATATAGACCCACAAAGGAGCCGGAGCGGCGCGCAGCCGTCCCGGCTCCTTTTGCGTGCGCGGAAGGGAGGCGGTTTTTCTGCGGAGATGGGCCGTTTTTTGAAAGTAGGAGCTTTTTTCAATAGAAAGTCATGGAAAGACGGCTCGTTTCACGAAAAAAGTGCCGCCGGGCGGCTTTTTGATGAAGGCGAGTGGCTTTTTTGATGAAGGTGGAGACGGTTTTCTGATGAAGGCAGGGGCGCTTTTCCGTGAAGGCGGGGTCGTTTTTTATGAAGACAGGGCCTTTTTTTGAAAAGAAAGGCGGGAAAGGGGTTCTTTTCACGAAGAGAGCGCCGCCGGGCGGCTTTTAATAAAGGCGCACCACTTTTTCTTATGAAGGCGGAGACGGTTTTCCTATAAGGGCTGGGTCGTTTTTTATGAAGTCAGGGCCTTTTTTTGAAAAGAAAAGCGGGAAAGGTGGTTCTTTTCACGAAGAGAGCGCTGCCGGGTGGTTTTCTTCTATGGAAGGCGGGAGGCGCTTTTCCCGTATAAGGCCGGGTTTTTTCTTTGAAAGGAAAGGGAAGCCGGGGCTTTGGGTGGTTCCGGTGTGCTTGAATTGCCCAAAAGAAGGCGCTTTTGGGGAAAAGAAGAAGCCCTCGGCGTTTGCTGGCCGGGGGCTTCGGCGGGTTCGTTGGATGCGGAGGATCACTCCAGCGTGATGGCCTTCTTGGGGCACTTGGCGGCGCAGAGCCCGCAGCCGGTGCAGAGCTCCTGGTCGACGGAGTGCTTCTCCTTCAGCGCGCCGTGGATGGCGTCAAAGCGGCACTGCTTGGCGCAGATGGTGCAGCCCACGCACTTCTCGGCGTCCACATGGGCCTTCTTGCGCTTGCTCAAATCGCCGTCCATCGCGCCGGTGGGGCAGACGCGCACGCACTCCATGCAGCCCACGCACTTCTCCATGTCCACAACGGGCAGGTTGTCCTGCAGCGTGATGGCGCCGAATTTGCAGCTCCTTTCGCACTTGCCGCAGGCGATGCACCCGGCGGTGCAGACGTCGCGCACGGCGCGGCCCTTCTCCAGGGCGCGGCAGCGCAGCACGGAGCGCAGGTCGGCGGGCTCCAAGCGGATCACGTTCTTGGGGCAGACGGAGATGCAGCGCTTGCAGCCGGTGCACTTGTCCGGGTCGATGTGCACCAGGCCGTTCTCCACGTGGATGGCCCCGAAGGCGCACACCTTTTCGCAGGAGCCCAGGCCCAGGCAGGAGTATTTGCAGGCCTTCGCCCCGCCGGAGGCCAGGAAGGCCGCGCGGCATTCCTGCAGGCCCTTGTACTCAAAGCGGCTGTGGCACATGTCGTTGTCGCCCCGGCAGAGCACCGTGGCCACCATGCGCACGGGGGCCTCGGAGGCGTCCGCGCCCATGATCTTGGCGATCTGCTGCGCGGCGGCTGCCCCGCCCACGGGGCAGAGGTTCGTGGCCGCGCCCTCCTGCACCACGGCGGCGGCGTAGCTGTCGCAGCCGGTGTAGCCGCAGGCGCCGCAGCCCGCGCCCGGCAGGCAGGCGCGCACCTGGTCGATGCGCTCGTCCTGGGGCACCGCCAGCTTCTTGCCGGCGTAGGCCAGGCCCGCGGCGAACAGCGCGCCCATGCCGCCCAAAAGCAGTGTGGGGATCAGTATTTGTAGCAGCATTTACCTCGTATCCTCCTTGTCAGATCAGGCCCTGGAAGCCCAGGAAGGCCATGGACATCAAGCCCGCCGCGATCAGCGTGGACGGGAAGCCCTGGAAGGCCTTGGGGATGGAGGAGTTCTCCAGCCTCTCGCGCACGCCCGCGAACAGCACGATGGCAAGGGTGAAGCCCAGCGCCGAGCCCACGCCGTTGACCACGGAGCCCAGCAGGCTGTACTTCTCGGTGATGTTGAGGATCGTGACGCCCAGCACCGCGCAGTTGGTGGTGATGAGGGGCAGGTACACGCCCAAAGCCTTATACAGCGAGGGGGAAACGCGCTTTATGACCATTTCCACCAGCTGCACAAGGACCGCGATGACCAGTATGAAGGCGATGGTCTGCAGGTACTGAAGGCCCAAGGTGTCCAGTATGTATACCTGGATAAAGTAGGTCACCAGGGAGGCCACGCCCATGACGAAGGTCACGGCCATGCCCATGCCCACCGCCGTGGTCACCTTCTTGGAGACGCCCAGGAAGGGGCAGATGCCCAGGAAGCGGCTCATCACGAAGTTGTTGACCAGGATGGAACCCAAGAGGATCAAAAACAGATTGTCTCCCATGGTTTAGGCCGCCTCCTTCTTCTTCTTTTCCCAAAGACCTAACAGCTTGTTGACGGTGGCCAGCACCAGACCCAAAGTGATGAAGCCGCCGGGGGCCAGCACGAACATGAGCGCCTTGGGGTAGTTGGCCCCCAGCACGTTCAGCCCGAACCAGGTGCCCGAGCCCAGCAGCTCGCGCACGGAGGAGAGTATGGTCAGCGCGATGGTAAAGCCCAGGCCCATGCCCAGCCCGTCCATCATGGATAGCAGCGGCGGGTTCTTGCTGGCGAAGGATTCCGCCCGGGCGAAGATGATGCAGTTGACCACGATGAGGGGGATGAACAGGCCCAGGGAGGCGGACAGGGAAGGCAGGAACGCCTTCAAAAACAGGTCCACCATGGTCACGAAGGTGGCGATGACCACGATGTAGGCCGGGATGCGCACCTTATCCGGCACGAAGGAGCGGATGAGGGAGATGACCAGGTTCGAGCAGATGAGCACGAAGGTGGTCGCAAGGCCCATGCCCAGGCCGTTCACCGCGGCCGTGGTCACGGCCAGCGTGGGGCACATGCCCAGCACCAGCCGGAAGGTCGGGTTTTCGTTGATGATGCCGTTGAGCAGCACCTTTTTGTACTTTTCCATCTTGTTCCCTTCCTTTCCGGCCGTCAGGCCAGGTTGGCCCGGTAGTAGGCCAGGGCCTCGTTGACGGCGGAGGTGACCGCGCGCGAGGTGATCGTGGCGGCGGTCACGGCCAGTATCTCATCCTCGGCAGGCTCCGCGTTCTTGATGACGGCGATCTCGCCGCTCTTGCCGGCGAATTGGCCAAGGAAGCTGTCCGAGTCCGCGTTGGCGCCAAGGCCCGGCGTCTCCGAGTGGGAGGCGATGCGCACGCCCGTGACCGCGCCGTCCTGCACGCCCACGGTCAGGGAAATTTCCCCGCCGAAGCCGCTGGAGAGCATCTCAAAGACGTAGCCGCAGGGCTGAGACGCGGCGCTGGCCAGGTACACTTCCTTCACGCCGCCTTCGGAGATGTTCATCGCCTCAAAGCCGTCCGCTCCGGGGAGCACGGCCTGGCGCAGGGCCTGGGCCGTCTGCTCCTCCTGCACGGCGATGCGGTCCACGGTCACGGCGTTGGTGAGCCCTAAGCACAGGCCCGCGGCCACCATCAGCACGACCAGGCGCCACACGACGCCCAAGATGTCACGCATGCTCCTTCACCTCCCCGTACTTGTGGGGCCTGCAGGCCCTGTCGATCAGAGGCGAGGCCACGTTCATCAGCAGGATGGCGTAGGTCACGCCCTCGGGATACGCGCCCCAGCGGCGGATGGCGAACGTGATCAGGCCGCAGCCGAGGCCGTAGAGCAGCTTGCCGTAGGGGGTCACGGGGGAGGTCACGTAATCCGTGGCCATGAAGAAAGCGCCCAGGATCACGCCGCCGGTGCAGACGGCCAGCAGACCGTCCCCGCCGAAGGCGTAGCTGAGCAGAAGCAGCGAGCCCAAGTAGGCCACGGGGATGCGCCAGTCGATCACCCTGCGGAGGAGCAGGTACGCCCCGCCCAGCAGCAGCGCGATCTTGCAGGTCTCGCCGATGGTGCCGGGAATAAGGCCCAGCACGGCGTTTAAGAGAGCGTTTGTACTTCCCGCGAAGGCGGGATCGGCCAGGGGCGTGGCCGAGGAGATAGCGTCCACGAAGGCGGGCGCGGGCCAGGAGGTCATCTGCACGGGCCAGCAGGCCAGCAGGAAGGCGCGCCCGGCCAAGGCGGGGTTGACGAAGTTGCCGCCCAGGCCGCCGAAGACCTGCTTGGCGATGAGGATGGCGAACACGGAGCCGCACACGGGCACGTACCAGGGCGCGTGGGGCGGCAGCGTCAGACCCAGCAGCAGGCCGGTGACCAAAGCGGAGCAGTCCGATATGGTGACGGGCCGCTTTAGGCATTTCTGCGTCAGCCACTCTGTGCAGACGGCGGCGGCGACGGAGAGCGCCAGCACCAGCAGGGCCCGCCAGCCGAAGACGACCACGCCGAAAACGGCGGCGGGCGCCAGGGCCAGGCAGACGCGCAGCATGATGCGGCGGGTGGAATCCTCGTCCCGCACGTGGGGCGAGAGCGATACGGTGAAGTTAGACATAAGGCTGTACTTTCCCCCTTCCAAGATCAGTGCGGGAGCGGACTATTTTTTGCGGGAAGCCAGAATTTGGCGCTTGGCGATGCGAATGGAGGACGTGATCTCGCGCTTGGCCGGGCAGACGTAGGTGCAGGAGCCGCACTCGATGCAGTCCAGCGCCCCGTGGTGCTCGGCCCGCTCCCAGTCGCCCGCCTCCACGTCGTTGCACAGCTCGAAGGGGAGCAGGTGGATGGGGCAGCCGCGCAGGCAGCGGCCGCAGCGGATGCAGGCGGTCTGGGTGCGGTCGCCCAGCTGTTTGGTCTGCAGGGCCAGCACGCCGGACATGCCCTTGGTCACGGGCACGTCGTCGGTCATGAGGGCCACGCCCATCATGGGGCCGCCGCTGACCAGGCGCTCCACGCCGTCTGTCAGGCCGCCGCACTGGGCCAGCAGGGAGGAGACGCTGTCCCCCAAGCGCACGCGCAGGTTGGCGGGGGAGTTGACGCCCTCGCCGGTGACGGACACAACGCGGGAGACGAGCGGACGGCCCAGGCACACCGCCTCGTACACGGCGAAGGCGGAGGAGACGTTCACCACCACGCAGCCGGCGTCCATGGGCAGCTTGCCCGAGGGCACCTGCCGGCCGGTGAGCGCCTGGATGAGCTGCTTTTCGGACCCCTGCGGGTACTTGACGGCCATCATGCGCACCTGGACGTTCGTACCCTCAGCGGCCTTTGTGAGGATGTCGAAGGCGTCCGGCTTGTTGGACTCAACGCCGATCACGCATTGGGAGGCGTTCAGGATCTTCTGCAGGATGGCGACGCCTTTCAAAATTTCGGGGGCGTTTTCCACCATCAGGCGGTGGTCGGCGCTCAAATAGGGCTCGCACTCCGCACCGTTGAGCAGAAGGAAGTCGATGGTCTTGTCCTTCGGGGGCGAGAGCTTCACGTGGGCGGGGAACGTCGCGCCGCCCATGCCCACGATGCCGCCTTCCAGCACCCTTTTGACGAGGGCGTCCCTGTCTAAGGTATCCGGGTCGGCGGGCTGGATGGCGGGGTCCCAGGTATCCTGCATGTCGTTCTCGATGGTCACGCACACGGGCGTCGCGCCGCCGGCCACCAGGTGCGGCCCGACGGACAACACCGTGCCGGAGACGGAGGAGTGGATGGGCGCGGAGACGAAGCCGCGCACCTCGCCGATCTTTTGGCCCAAGTAGACGTGGTCGCCCACCTGCACGCAGGGCGCGCAGGGCGCGCCGATGTGCTGGGACATGGGGATCGTCACCTGGCGGGGAGGAGCGGCGTCACGGATGGGGAGCTTGTTGGTGAGCCCCTTGCCGTGGTGGGTCTTATGGAGCGGATGGATGCCGCCGCGGAAACTGAGCTGTGGCATGGCACGGCCTCCCAACTGATATGAAGAATGGAATAAGGGAACCTGCCGCCGCGGAACGGGCCTTCAGCGGGCCAAAGCGCGGACGGCATACAAACATATATATTCTACTGCAACGCGCGGCAAAAAACAATAAATGACCCTTTGTAAATGAATAGTTATTTCTTTAACGAAGAATGGCAAAAAAGCAAACACATAAAGGACGGGGCTATCTATGTGTACGTCATGCTGCGCCGCCTGTCCGTGCCAAAAAAGCCATTCGCGGATGTTGGGGGACAAAAGGAAACGGCGGCCTGATCTCTCAAAGCCGCCGAAATACAAAATTTTTCATATATCCTACTTTGAATAGTAATTATAGGCTCCCTCCGCCCACTCCAAGATACTGGAGAAGTCGACGCCCTCCCCGGCAACGTATGTAACGCCGTCGATTTCCATCCTAGCTTCTCCCAAAGCAACGACGATCTCATGCCCATTCGGTACCTTTTCCGCGGGGTCATAAGTGAAGCGATACAGCCATTCTCCATCAAATTCTTCGTCAGACGGCTGAAGTGCCATGTCTGCAAGGGAAGCTGTTGTGCCCGCATTGTCACAGAAGATCGGTCCGTTATCCGTATCTTGCGCGCTCTCCAGCTTAACGACAGGAGCGGTCCGGATCTCCTCAAATATATCCGCATCGCTTTCTGCGTTGTCACAGGCAGCGAGCGAGACTAAAAATATGGGCAGAAGGAGCAACGGCAAACATATTCTAAAGATTCTTTCCATAGTTCCTCCGCAAAAGCCCGCCGGAGCTCTGGGCAGGAAAGCGGGTCCGCTCCGTCGGAGAAGCAACTGTCATAGATGGGGTCAAAACGGCGGCTAAAAGCGCTTGAACGGGCAAGAGCAAGAAGGGAAGGCGTCGGCTCACTCGTCGTCCTCGGCTTCTTCTATCAGAGGCGCGACTTCCAGCGACGCCTTGTAGGCCTCGTTGCGGGTGTAGCCTTCCATGCCGGACAGGCGCTGCACGGCCTCGCGCAGGGGAACGCCGTCCAGCACCATGTCCAGCAGCATCGCCCGGGCAGAGGGCTTATGAGGCGCGGGCGGCGGCGGGACGGCGCTCAAATCCAGCACAAGCACGTATTCGCCCTTTTCGGCGTTGGGGAGGCTTTCCAGCGCGGCCAGCAGCTCCTGCGGGGTGCCGCGCAGCGTGCGCTCGAACAGCTTGGTGAGGTCGCAGCTGAGGCTCACGAACACGCCGGGCAGGGCCTCGTCCAGCTCGCGCAGCAGCTCCTTCACCCGGAAGGGGCTCTCGTACAGCACCGCTGCGGGCAGGGAGCAGAGCCGCACGCGGCGCAGGGCCTCGGCGCGGGGCTTGTTCTCCCGGGGCAGGAAGCCGAAGAAGGCGTAGCCCGGCAGCTCGAAGCCGCTGACGGACAGGGCCGCCGCCGCCGCGCAGGGGCCCGCGACGGGCTGGACGGTGACGCCCCGCTCCCAGGCGGCGCGCACCACCGCGAAGCCGGGGTCGGAGATGCAGGGCGTGCCCGCGTCCGTGACCAGGCAGTAAACGCCCCGTTCCTCCGCCAGACGGTCCATGAGGGCGGCGGCCTTCTTCCGCTCGTTGTACTGGTGGCAGGAGATGAGCCTTTTCACCGGGATGCCGAAGGCGGAAAAGAGCTTGTGGGTGACGCGCGTGTCCTCGCAGAGCACGGTGTCCGCCTCCGCCAGCACGGCCTTCAGCCTGTCCGAGGCCTCGGACAGGTTGCCGATGGGCGTGGCGGCCACGTACAGGACGGGCCGCTTCTCTTCCATCCCGCTCATCGCAGGGCGTCCGGGTACACGCAGGCAAAGTAGCTGCGGCCCGTTTTGGTCTTAAAGTACAGGTCGTACACGCGGCGGCGCTTTTCCGTCGTCATGTCCTCGCCGGAAAGGTTCACCAGCCAGTCGGCCTCAAAGAGCATCTGCAGCAGCGGCCCGCCGTCGTAGGTGAAGGAATGGTGGTGGCCCACCAGCATCCCCACCGTCTGCACGGCCTCCTCGTCGGGCAGGAAGGGGCGGCTCAGGCGCATGGCGATGGGCGCGCCCAGGCGCTCTTGGATGGGGCCCGCGCCGCTCCCCTCCAGGCGCATGCCCTCGGGGATGCCCACGTCGTGGAACACGGCGGCGGTCTGCAGTATGTCGAAATCGCGGCCGGTCAATCCCTCGCCCGCGCCGATGCCCGTGGCGTAGCCCCACACGCGCAGGGCGTGGGAGATGTAGCCCTCGTCCTTGAAATAGTCCAGCATCGCGTCGATGGCCTTAAAGTCCATGAAGATCAGCTCCTTTTTTCTTTAGGCCTTTTTCAAGCGGGGGCCGCTTGAAGCAGGCGTACATGTGTGTTAATATATGGTCAGGAAGCGCGGCCCGGCAGGCGGACGCCGGCCGCGAAGAACGACAAAGGACCTGCAAAAAGCATAAAAAGGGGAGGAAGTTCGATATGCGCTTTTCGCCCGTCATTCCCGGCTTTGCCCACATGGTGCACGGCGGGGACTACAACCCGGACCAGTGGATGGACCTGAATATCTGGAAAGAGGACATGCGCATCGCCAAGGCGATGGGCATCAACAGCCTGTCCGTGGGCATCTTTTCCTGGGCCGCGCTGGAGCCCGAGGAGGGGAAGTTCGAGTTCGGCTGGCTGGACACCATCATGGACATGATGGCCGCCCAGGGCATGAAGGCCGTTTTGGCCACGCCCTCCGGCGCCAGGCCCGCGTGGCTGAGCCAAAAGTACCCGGAGGTGCTGCGCGTGCGGGACGACGGCAGGCGCAACCTGCACGGCGGACGGCACAACCACTGCCTCACCTCTCCAGTGTACCGCGAGATGGTGCAAAAAATCAATACGCAGCTTGCGGAAAGATACAAAGATCATCCCGCCCTGGGCGCCTGGCACATCTCCAACGAGTACGGCGGCGAGTGCTTCTGCCCCGCCTGCCAGGAGAAGTTTCGGGCCTGGCTCAAGAACAAATACAAGACCCTCGACGCCCTCAACCACGCCTGGTGGACGGCCTTCTGGTCCCACACCTATACCGACTGGTCCCAGATCGAGGCCCCCTCGTCCATAGGAGAGACCTCCGTGCACGCCCAGAAGCTGGACTGGAAGCGCTTCACCACCGACCAGTTCATCGACTTCTACCGCGTGGAGACCGAGCCGTTAAAGGCCATCACCCCGAACGTGCCCTGCACCACCAACCTCATGGGCACCTATCCCGGCATCGACTACTTCCGCCTGGCCAAGGAGCTGGACTTTGCCTCCTGGGACAACTATCCCCAGTGGACGGGCCGCACCGAGGACGACGTGCCCCTGGCCGCGGAGATCGCCTTCCGGCATGACCTCATGCGCGGGGTGAAGGGCAGGCCCTTCTTCCTCATGGAGTCCTGCCCCTCCGCCACCAACTGGCGGCCCTACGCCCGGCTGCACAGGCCCGGCGTGCACATCCTGCAGTCCCTGCAGGCCGTGGGCCACGGCGCGGACAGCGTGCAATACTTCCAGTTCCGCAAGTCCCGCGGCAGCTCGGAGAAGCTGCACGGCGCGGTGGTGGACCACGTGGGCCACGAGCACACCCGAGTGAACGGCGAGATCGCCGAGGTCGGCCGGATCCTCTCCAAGCTTGACGGCGTTGTGGGCCAGGACACCCCCGCCCGCGCCGCCATACTCTACGACTGGGAAAACGCCTGGGCCCTGAACGACGCCCAGGGGCTCAACAACCGCGACAAGAAGTATTTCGACACCGTGATGGACCACTACCGCGCCCTGTGGAGCCTGGGCATCCAGGTGGACGTGGTGAATGAGGACAGCGACCTCTCCAAGTACGACCTGCTGGTCGCGCCTATGCTCTACATGGTGCGCAGCGGCCTGGGCGAGCGCGTGCGCGCCTTCGTGGAGAAGGGCGGCACGCTGGTGAGCACCTTCGGCAGCGGCTACGTGGACGAGAACGACCTGTGCTATTTAGGCGGCTTCCCCGGCCCGCTCAAGGAGACGCTGGGCATCTGGTGCGAGGAGATCGACGTGCTGCTGCCAGGGGAGAGCAACGAGATCCTCTACCACGGCCAGAGGTACAGGCTGTTCGACTACGCCGAGCAGCTGCACCTGCAGGGCGCGCGCTCCCTGGCGGAGTACCGCAGGGAGTTCTACGCGGGCAACCCCGCCCTGACCGTAAACGAGCTTGGCAAGGGGCGCGCCTACTTCGTGGCCGGGCGGCTGGAGGACAGCTTCATGCGCGCCTTCTACACGGACCTGGCGGACGAAACGGGCCTTGAAAAACACGAGCTGCCCTACGGCTGCTCCATCGCCCTGCGCGGGGACGAGAAGGAGATGTACGCCTTCCTGCTGAACTTCGCGGCCGAGGGCTGCAAGGTCGAGATCTCGGGGCAGGATGCGCTCACCGGCGAAAAGCTGGAGTGCGTGGAGCTGCCCGGGCACGGCTCTAAAGTGCTCAAACTGCGCTGAAAGGCCTTTTGGTCGATAAAGACACATTGAAAAAGACATTGAACAGAAAGGAGATCATCGGGCGAATATGAAGTTTACCGACGGATATTGGCTCATCAAGCCGGAATACAAGCCCAATTACCCCATGTGCGCCTACGAGGCGGAGCCTTTCGAGAACGGCGTGCGCATCTTCTGCCCCTTCCGCGAGCAGGAGGGCCGCGGCTCCACTATCGACTGCGGCCTGCTGACCGTGGAGCTGACCTCGCCCCGCTCGGGCGTCATCCGCGTGAACGTCTACCACTTCATGGGCGGCCTGGACAACATCCCCGCCTTCGACATCTACAAGGAGGAGACGGAGACAAAGCTCACCATCGGCGAGGAGAAGATCGAGTACGTTTCCGGCCCCTTGAAGGCCGTGGTCACCCGCAAGCCCTACGGCCTGGCCTTCTATCAAGACGGCAGGCTCCTGACCGAGAGCTCCTTCCGCAACCTTGCCTACATGCAGCACAGGGACGGGCGCAACTTCCTGGTGGAGCAGCTCAAGTGCTCCGTGGGGGAGAACATCTACGGCCTGGGCGAGCGCTTCACGCCCTTCGTCAAGAACGGCCAGAGTGTGGACATGTGGAACGAGGACGGCGGCACCGCCTCCGAGATCGCCTACAAGAACATCCCCTTCTACCTTTCCAGCCGCGGCTACGGCGTGTTCTGCGACACCCCGGAGAAGGTGTTCTATGAGATCTGCTCCGAGAAGGTGAGCCGCGTCTCCTTCGGCCTGGAAGGGGAGAGGCTGGGCTACTACGTGTTCGCGGGCCCGGAGCCCATGGACGCGCTCAAGCGCTACGTGGCCCTGACCGGCCTGCCCGCCCTGCCGCCCGAGGAGAGCTTCGGCTTGTGGCTTTCCACCTCCTTCACCACCGATTACGACGAAAAGACGGTGATGAGCTTCATCGACGGCATGGCGCAGCGGGACATCCCCCTGCACGTGTTCCACTTCGACTGCTTCTGGCTGCGGGAGTTCCACCTGTGCGATTTCACCTGGGACAGCCGCATCTTCCCCGACCCCAAGGGCATGCTGGCCCGCTACAAGGCGCGCGGGCTGAAGATCTGCGTCTGGATCAACCCCTATGTTTCCCAGAAGTCCCCGATGTTCCTGGAGGGCAAGCAGAAGGGCTACCTGCTCAAGAAGCCCGACGGCTCCGTGTTCCAGTGGGACCGCTGGCAGGCCGGGATGGGCCTGGTGGACTTCACCAACCCCGGCGCGTGCGAATGGTTCCGCGGCAAGCTCAAGGCGCTGCTCGACATGGGCGTCGACTACTTCAAGACCGACTTCGGCGAGAGGATCCCCACGAACGTGCGCTACTTTAACGACGCCGACCCCGTGGCGATGCACAACTACTACACCAGCCTCTACAACCAGTGCGTGTTCGACCTTTTGAAGGAGGTCAAGGGCGAGAACGAGGCCTGCGTGTTCGCCCGCTCCGCCACCGCCGGCGGCCAGCGCTTCCCCGTGCACTGGGGCGGCGACTGCTCCGGCAACTACGACTCCATGGCCGAAACGCTGCGCGGCGGCCTGTCCCTGGCGGCCAGCGGCTTCGCCTTCTGGAGCCACGACATGGCGGGCTTCGAGCAGACCGCGCCGCCGGACATCTACAAGCGCTGGGCCCAGTTCGGCCTGCTCTCCACCCATTCCAGATTGCACGGCTCCAAGAGCTACCGCGTGCCCTGGTACTTCGGCGAGGAGAGTTGCGACGTGGTGCGCGCCTTCGTGCGCTTAAAATGCCGCCTGATGCCCTACCTGTACGGCGCGGCCGCCGAGGCGCACTTCACCGGCGCGCCCGTGATGCGGCCCATGTTCCTGGCCTTCCCCGGCGACAACAACTGCCTGCCGCTGGACAAGCAGTACATGCTGGGCGAAAAGCTGCTGGTGGCCCCCATCTTCAACGAGGACTCCATTGGCGAATACTACCTGCCCGAGGGCAAGTGGACCCACCTGCTCAGCGGCGAGGTGCGTGAGGGCGGCTGGCACAGGGAGCATTACGACTACCTGTCCCTGCCCCTGTTCGTGCGTGAGAATACGCTGCTTCCCATGGGCACCGAGCAGAACAGGCCCAACTACGACTACACGAAGGGTCTGGAGGTGCACCTCTACCAGCCTGCGGACAATGCCAGCGCGGCCTGCACCGTGCCTAACAAGGACGGCAGCCCCGCGATGAAGGTGGAGGTCTCCCGCTGCGGCGGCACGCTGACCGCCCGCGCCGACCTGCCCTGCACGCTGGTGGTGCACGTTGGCGAGGCCGTAGAGGCCAAGGTCGAGCTGCCCGCCGGGGAAACGAAGATCGAGCTGTAAACAGCAAGGCTTGAACGGCAAAGAAACGCCGCCTTCCGGGGCCAAAGCCGGAAGGCGGCGTTTTGGCAGATACGCTAAAGGGAGGGAAAGAGACCATGGCGATCCTTCGGGGCACGGCGGCGGGCAGGGAAGGCCCGCTTAAAGGCGTTACCGTGGAGCTTAAGGACGAGCGTTTTCAGACGGTGTACAGCGCCGTCAGCGGGGCGGACGGCGGCTTTGCCCTCGAAGCGCCGGAGGGAAGGTATCCCTTCCTCACCGCCGTGCGGGACTATGGGGAGAAGTACCTCGAATATTGGGCGCAGAACGTCCCCGTGCGGGACGGGGAAGCGCTGCGCGTCCGCATCGACGCGCTGGAGGTGTACGGCCTGCACGCCTTCACCGTGAAGGGGGCCGCAAACGCGCTTTTGGTCTATTTCCGGCCGATGAGCCTGTGCAGGTTCCAGGCTGGAGAGGGCGACATCGCGCCGGAGCTCAAAGAAGAAAACATCGAGGTCGAGGTGGACGGGCAGAGGAGCCGCGTTTATGTCTGCGACCGCGTGCGGGAGTACGCGGGCGGGGCGGGCTTTTTGACCGCCTACCTCATCCAGGTCTCCGTGCCGGGCAGGGCCGGGGACTGGCGGCGCGTGGACCTGACCGTGCGCGACAGGGAAGGCGCCTTCGGCTGCGCGGCGCTGTTCAGATAAAAACAGACCGTCGGTCGCTTTTTGATAAAAAAAGAAAGCGCCTGGAAAAGCAGGGAGTGCCTTTTCTCCGCAGAAGGGCCGCGCCCTTGCGTTTTTGAAGCAAAGGGAGTATGATGTGTTGCATGGCGACAGGCCTGCAAGAAAGGGGAGCTGATTTACCGTGAAGATCGTCGGGGTCCAGACCTACCTGCTGCGCGCGCCGCTCATCACGCCCTTCAAGACCGCGCTGCGCACCGTGGAGGCCATCGAGGACGTGGTGGTGGAGCTTTTGACCGACGAGGGCGCGGTGGGCTACGGCGAGGCGCCGCCCACGGCCGTGATCACCGGCGACACGCTGCCGTCCATCGCGGGAGCCGTGCGGGGCTTCATCGCGCCTAAGCTGATCGGCCGGGATGTGCTAGATATAGAGAACAACTGCGCCCTGGTGCAGGGGAGCATGGTGCACAATTCCTCGCCCAAGGCGGCGGTGGAAATGGCGCTGTACGACCTCTACGGCAAGGCTTTAGGCGCGCCGCTCTACAAGCTGCTGGGCGGGGCGAAGGAGCGGCTGGAAACGGACCTGACCATCTCCGTGGACAGCCCGGAAAAGATGGCCGCCGACGCCGCCGAGGCCGCGCGGCGGGGCTTTAAGGTGCTGAAGGTCAAGCTCGGCAGCGACCCCTCCCGGGACATCGACCGCTTGAAGGCCGTCCGCGCCGCCTGCCCGCCGGGCATGCTCCTGCGCGCCGACGCCAACCAGGGCTGGACGCCCCGCGAGGCCGTGCGCATCCTGCGCCGCATGGAGCAGGAAGGACTGGAGCTGGAGCTGGTGGAGCAGCCCGTCAAGGCCGCCGACGTGGACGGCCTGCGCCGGGTGACCGAGAGCGTGAACGTGCCCGTTTTGGCGGACGAGAGCGTCTTTTCCGACGCGGACGCGGCCCGCATACTGGCCGGCCGCGCTGCGGACATGGTCAACATCAAGCTGATGAAGACGGGCGGCATCTCCGGCGCGCTGCGCGTCTGCGCCATCGCGGAGAGCTACCGCGCCGAGTGCATGATGGGCTGCATGCTGGAGGCCAACGTGGCCGTGACCGCCGCCGCCCACGTGGCCATGGCCAAGGGCGTCATCACCCGCATCGACCTGGACGGCCCCGCCCTCTGCCGCGAGGACCCCGTGCTGGGCGGCGCGGCCTTCGACGGGCCCGTGATCACGCTGCCCGACAAGCCGGGCCTCGGCATCGACGGCATCGAGGGCTTAACGCCCTACGAGATTTAAGAGAGATTACCAATAGACAGGAGGATAAAAGGATGCGTCAAGTCGTTTTGGGCAACGTGATGGTGGACTGCGACGACGAGAAGGGCCTACAGGCCTTCTACGGCGAGCTGCTGGGCTGGGAGAGCTGCGAGCTGTTCGGCAGGCCCGCGGTCAGGAGCTCCACGGGCGTAGTGTTCCTCTTTATCGAGGAGCCGGATTACGTCCGCCCCGTCTGGCCGGAGGAGGAAGGAAAGCAGCAGAAGCAGATGCACTTCGACTTCCAGGTGGACGACCTGCCCGCGATGGTGCTAAAGGCCGAGCGCCTGGGCGCGGTCAAGGCGAAGGCGCAGTTCGGCGGCGAGGACTTCATCACCCTGCTGGACCCCGCCGGGCACCCGTTCTGCCTGTGCCGGGCGTAAAATTGTAGATCATTCGACAAAGAAGCACGCAGGGGGAAAAGGCCCTCTGCGCGCTTTTACTATAATTGGGGGGGAAAGAGATGGCGACCAGAGAGGAGATCGTGCGCGGCTTTTACGGCCAGATCGATGAGGACAGGCGCCTGCGTTTTTCGCGCCACGGCCAGCTGGAATATTTAACGACCATGGCGCTCATCCACAGGTACGCTTCCCCGGGCGCGAGGGTGCTGGAGATCGGCGCGGGGACGGGCCGCTATTCCATCGCCCTGGCAAAGGAGGGGATGGACGTAACGGCGGTGGAGCTGACGGAAACGAATCTGCAAGTCCTGCGGGAGAACGGCCGGGATCTCAAGAACCTCAAGGCATTTTCCGGGGACGCGACGGAGCTTGGCCGCTTTGCGTCCGGGGGCTTCGATGTGACGCTCAGCCTAGGGCCCATGTACCACCTGTACGAACGGGCGGAGGTGGAGCGCGCCATCGACGAGGCGATCCGCGTCACCCGGCCCGGCGGGACGCTCTTCTTCGCGTTCCTGTCCGTCTATGCCATCATGTACGCCAACTATCTGTACGGCAACTGGGCGGCGGGGCAGGAGGAGAACTTCACGGACGAATATAAAGTCCGTCACTTCAAGGAGCAGCTCTTTACCGGCTATGACGTGGGCGAGTTCGAGGGGCTGTTTCAAGGCAGGCCGGTCAAGCACCTTACCACGGCGAGCGCGGACGGCCCGCTGGAGGCGCTGGAGAGGCGGCCGGACTTTTCCATCCCGGAGGCGGACTTCCCCGCCTTCGCCCGCTGGCACCTGGCCTTCTGCGAAAAAAGGGAGCTGCTGGGAAGCGCCAGCCACCTGCTGTATGTTTGCAGGAAGAAATAGGCCAAACAAGGGGGCATCAAAAGTGAAGATGATCGCGGTGCAGATGGTGGACGATACGGTGCCGGATGAATGGTGGAAGGCGCTTCTGCGGCATTTTCTCCGGGAAGGGGACGAGCTGGAGATCCGCTGCTGGAAGGAGGAGATGGAGGCGGTGAAGGCGGCCTCCAAATATGGAAAGCCCGCTGCGGAGAAAAAGGAGGTCTCCGTCCGGGGAGAAGCGACGGGCGCGTTCCTGCGGGAACTGATGGGGGAAGAACCCGCAGAGCGCAGCGGCTGCCACGCGATGACGAGATACTTCACGATCAACGTGCGGAACGAAAGGGCCTTATTTTCCGCGCAGCATTACGGGACGGAGCTGTATATGGAGCTGTCACGAGAGGAGGACGCCGCCTTCGTGGAAGGGGTCTTCCGGCCGTGGGGCGAGGCTTTCAGCGTGTGGATAAAGGACGCATAGCGCGGACGTGATCCAGGAGGACACCATGAAGAATACAATGATCGAGGAATTTTGGAAGGCGGTCCTTAAGCAGGACGCGGAGGGCATCCGACGCTTTTTCTGGGAGGACGCGTTCGTGAACTGGCACTGTACCAATGAGCGCTTCACCGCGGAGGAGTTCATCCGGGCCAACTGCGCCTATCCCGGCGAATGGGACGGCGAGATCAAGCGCGTGGAAAAGGCCGGGGAGGTCATCGTCGCGGTCGTGCGGGTGTTCCCCAAGGACTGCAGCGCGTCGTTCCACGTGGTCTCCTTTATGCGCATGGAAGGGGAGAAGATCGCCGCCTTAGACGAATACTGGGCCGACGACGGCCCGCCTCCGAAGTGGCGGCAGGAAATGGGGATCGGCAGGCCCATTCAGTGAGGGGCGAAGGTCCTCCTATTCCACAAACAAAAAAGACGGCGGGCGGATTTGCCTGCCGTCTTTTGCGTGGGAATCATTCTTTGTGCGATGCGGCCCGCTTGTCGGCGGCCCACTTGAGCACGACCCGGCGGATCGGCGGGGAGAGGGGGGACGGCAGCTCGCCTGCGGCAAAGAAGCGCAGCTCCAGCACTTCGTCCGGCTGGCAGGTAAGCTCGCCGGAAAAATCCCGGCAGAGGTAGACGATGTCGATGTTCGACACCTCGTCTCCGTTGGGGTAGGTGTAGTGCAGCTCCTTCCCCGAGAAGATGCCGAACAGGGATGCCTTGCCCGCGACCAGGCCGGTCTCCTCGAACAGTTCCCGGCGGGCGGCTTCTTCCACGTCCTCGTCGGGCTCCACGGAGCCGCCCGCGTAGGCCCAGCAGCCGTTGTCTTTTCTCTTTTGCAGAAGGATGCGGCCCTGTGTATCCTCCACGATCATGCTCGCGCCTACCTGCAAAAGCAGCCTGTGGCCCACCAGCTCGCGCAGGCCCATGATGTAGCCGGGCATCTAAAAACACCTCCCGTTTTTTTGGCCTGTTTCAGCCTTCCTTCCAGAGAATAAAGTCCAGCGCCTCGCGGCGGAAGCCCGCCCGGCGCAGGGCGTCCTCGTCCGCGCCCTCGACCTGGCGGCAGCGCAGGAAGTCCAGCTCCGGGAACAGCGTCCCCGCGCGGAAGGCATCCGTCAGGGACGAAAGGGCGGCCTCGGCCTTCTCCGGCTCCAATAAGCGCAGCCGCTCGCCCTGCCGCTCCAGCACGGCGGCGGCGCGGCCTTCAATTAAGCAGACCGCGGAGCCCGGCACCAGCAGGAAGGAGCGGCCCGCCTCGTGGGGCAGGAAGCGGCCCCAGGCCTGGAAGGGGTCGGCGGCGTTCAGCCAGAGGGCGTCCGGCGAGGGCGCTTCCAGATAGGCGGTCAGCGTACCTAAGTCCTCGCTCAGCACGAACTGCGCGCCGGACAGCCCCCGGACGAAATAGCCCCGCCGCACCCGGCCCGTGAACTCCCAGGCGCGCAGCATCTCCAGCGCCTCGCCCCAGGGAAGCGGCGCGGCGGTCTCCCGGCACAGGATGCCGTAGCGATGCAGGCGCTCCAAAAGGGCTTCTTCCAGCGAGAGGGGCTCAACGCCCCAGGCCAGCTCCCAGCGGCCCGCGGTGAGCGTCTCGGCCCGGGCGCGGGCGCGGCGCTTGGCGGGCAGGCGCGTTTCCTCCTGCGCCTGCAGGATGCGGCGCACCGGGGCGAAGCTGTCCGCGCGCACGAGGCCCCGCTCCGTGAGCGCCAGCAGGGCGTTCAGGGGCGAGCGCCCTTCCACGGCCTGGGACAGGGCGGAGGCGAAGCTGGCGCCCCGGCGGCGGAGCAGGCGGAACAGGGCCAGCTCGTCCCCGGTCAGGCCCTCCTCGGACGGGGCGGCGGCATCGTCCAGTCGCTCGGCGGGCCAGAAGGCCAGAAGGGGCTTCTCTCCCGGCTCCAGCGCCCAGAAGAATTCGCCGGAGGCCAGCAGGGCGTCCAGCAAGGCGGGCCGGTACCCCCGGCAGCGGGCGGGCAGCACCACGCTCTCCCACAGCCGCGGGGGCAGGGCCAGCCCCTGCAGGCGGGACAGCGCTTCCCGCAGCTGGGACGCGGGGGAGCCGGCGGTGCGGATGCGGGAGGTAAGATATGCGCAGTAAGCGGCGCCGGGCCGGGTGCGCACGGCCTGCCTGCGCAGGGAGAGCGTGCGGCGCTGGGCCAGGGCGTAGAGGTCCTTGTGGTGGTAAACGCCGTCCAGCTCGACCGCATCGCCCGCGGCGGCAAGGCCTTTCAGCAGCTCGGCGGCGGTTTCCTCGGGCAGGAAGTAGCGGGAGGAGAGGGAGGCGGCGTCCTGCCCGCCGCGGAAGCGCAGGCAGCGCCGCAGGATGCGGGTGAGCGCCTCCCGGTCGTCCTCCAAAAAGGCGCGCTCGTAGAGGGGCTTTTCCTCCGCGGCGACCCACAGGCCCGGCTCCACGTAGGCCGCGCGGCCCATCTCCGCAAGGGAGGTAAGGAAGGAGATAGGCGCGTCGATCTCCTCGGAGAGCAGGTCGCCCTCGGTCATGAGCAGGGCGTGCAGCCGCTCCGGCGTTTCCGGCGCGCGGCGCTCCGGCGCGGACAGCGTTTCCCCCTCCGGCCGCAGCCCCTCCACGGCGGAGAGCGCCTGCTCCACGGCCCTGCGGGCGGCCTTGGGCGTGGGGGCGTACTCGTACATGAGCTCCGCCTCGGCCTGGCGGCGCAGGGGCAGGGACAGGGGCGAGGGCGCGTCAAGGCGCATTTCCGCCACGCGGATGGAGCCGTCCCGCAGTCCCCGCAGCACCGCGTCCAGCCCGGATAAGTCCAGCTGATCCTGCAGGCATTCGCGCAGGGCTTCCTGCATGAGGGGGTGCTCCGGCTCCCGGGCCGCCATGGAGAGCAGGTCCGCCCCGCGCAGCCTCTGCACCCAGAGGGGCTGCCGCCCGCTCGAGCGCGCGCCGAAGAGCAACGCGCGGGCCGCCGCGTAGCGGAAGCACATGGAGAAAAGCGGCGTTTCCGGCAAAAGGGCGCGGACGATGGCAGGTGCGCTCTCCACGTCCAGCTGGGAAAGCAGGCCGCTTGGCAGGTCCTTTTCGCCAAGGGCCATGAGCAGCACGCCCTCGTCCTCTGCGTAGGCACGAACTTCGAGCCCGGTCAGCTGCTCGGCCTTGCGGCGCAGCAGCATCTCCAGGCAGCGGTTCACCCTCGCGCCGAACAGGGAGTGCACCATCAGCTGGTGCTCGCCCGCCTCGTCGGAGAAGTGCTCCACCACGATGGTCCGATCGTCCGGCAAGCAGCCGCACAGCTCTTTTTGCCTGCGCAGCACGCGGGCGGCGTTGCGGGCGGCATTCTCGTCCATCCGAAAGGCCTGCAGGCCTTTGTCCAGGTCCTTTTCGTCCTGCAGGGAGCGCAGCATCTGCCCAAAGCGCAGGGCCGTGCCGAAGCTGCGGCCCCGGTCGTCGCCCCGCCAAAAGGGGATCTGCGCGCCCTGGGTGGAGCAGGGCTCCACGATCACCCGGTCGTGCAGCACCTCCTTGAGCCGCCAGGCGAAGGCGCCCAGCAGGAAGCGGTCGCCCAGACGGGCCTCGAACACGAACTCCTCGTCCAGCTCGCCCAGACGGGTGCCGTCGGGCAGCGTCACCGCGTACCAGCCCCTGTCCGGGATCGTGCCGCCCGCGGAGACGGCCAGCAGGCGGGTGTAGGTATCGCCTGAAAAGCGGCCGTGCACGCGGTCGTAGTCCAGGCGCGGCCGGACGGGCTTGTCCCGCTCGTGCTCGAAGTCCCCGGCCAGCATCCGAAGGACTGCGCGGAGCTGCTCCAAGGTCACATCCTTGAAGTTGTAGGCGTTTTTGACGACCGCGAGTGCTTCCTCCTCGCTCCAGGCGGCGTCCACGGCCATGGAGCAGAGCTGCTGGGCCAGCACGTCCAGGCAGAGCATCGGCGGGCGGCTCTCCTCGATGGCCCCTTCCATCGCAAGCGACGCGGTCAGGCCGCTGAACAGCGCGTCCGCGGCGGTCTTGGGGTAGACGAACATCACGCTCTCCCGATCCGGCGCATGTCCCGCGCGGCCCAGGCGCTGCAGCGCGCCGGAGACGCTGGAAGGGCAGCCCACCTGGCACACCAGGTCGACCTGCCCCACGTCGATGCCCAGCTCCATGGAGGAGGTGGCGCACAGCACCCGCAGCTTCCCTTCCCGCAGCTGCTGCTCGGCCTCCTGCCGCTGCTCTCTGGAGACGCAGGCGTGGTGGGTGCGGGCGAAGCCCTCCCCGGCCAGGCGGTTGATCTCCCCGGCCAGCTTCTCCGACTGGGCGCGGCCTTCCAGAAAGACCAGCACCGTGCGGCAGCGCTCGCAGTGCCTGACCACCTGCGCGGCGATCTCCGGCCAGACGCTCTTTCCCGGCAGCACGCGCAGGTCTTCCACCGGGCAGACGACCGACATGGAGGCGCGCTTGCTCTTCGGCGGGGCGACGATGGCAGCCGCATCCGGCCAGGCCAGCGCGCGGGCGGCCAGCTCCAGCGGCTTGACCGTGGCCGAAAGCCCTACCCTTTGCAGCCTGCGGCCGCAGAGGGCATCCAAACGCGAGAGGGACAAGAACAGATGCGCGCCGCGCTTGGTGTTGAGCAGCGCGTGCAGCTCGTCCACGATCACGGCCCGCGCGGTGCTCAGGACGCGCCGCCCGCCCCTGGAGCTTAGCAGCAGGAACAGCGACTCCGGCGTGGTGATCAGTATGTGCGGCGGGCGGCGGAGCATCCGCTGCCGCTCGGCCGGGGGCGTGTCGCCCGTGCGCACGAAAACGCGGATCTCCGGCCCGCCGATGCCGTCCAGAGGGCGGCGCAGGTTCTCGCGGATGTCCCCGGCCAGCGCCTTCAAGGGGGAGATGTAGATCAGCTGCAGCTCGTCCTTGAGCTCGCCCCGGCGGGCCTGCTCCTTCATCTGGTCGATAAAGACCAGGAAGGCGGCCAGCGTCTTGCCCGAGCCCGTGGGCGCGCTGAGCAGCGTATGTCTGCCTTCGCGGATGAGCGGCCAGCACTCCGCCTGCACGGGCGTGGGCTCGCCCAGCGCCGCGCGGAACCAGCTTGCGGTATCCGGGTGAAGATACTCAAGGGCATCGGGCATATGGGGGCGCTCCTTTCCGCCGCGAAGTGAGGAGGCGGCAGCTGTTGAGAGATATAAGGTCACGCCCTGATTGTACCCTTGCGGGCGGCCGCCTGTCAACCGAGGAAGGAAATAGAAGCGCTCCCAAAGACAGGCTGTGGAGGGGCCAATTGTAAAAAATGCACGAACGGCCGCCAAGTTTCGTGCATTCGCGGAACTTTATGGTATACTAATGGCGAAAAGGCGTTCCCGAACGGGCGGGGACGACAGAGGGAAGAAACCATGGAGGGTGAAAGGACATGCAACAAGGACTGATGGCCGAGCTTCACGAGCCAAGGCCCATGGGACCCTTGGGCCTGGTGGCCATGGACGGCTGCGAAACGCTGGGCAACAAGGTGAACGATTATCTGGTCCGCTGGGAGTACGAGCCGGAAAACGCCGACCAGGTGCTCCTGACCTACCCGGGCTACGAGCGCAACAGCTTCCTGCTCAACGTGGATTGCCCCAGGTTCAGCTCCGGCGAGGGCAAGGGCGTGATCCGCGAGTCCGTGCGCGGCTACGATCTGTACGTGCTCTGCGACGTGACCAACTATTCCAAGACCTACAAGATGTACGGCATGGACGTTCCCATGTCCCCGGACGACTACTACCAGGACCTAAAGCGCATCATCGCCGCCACCGGCAACAAGGCCAAGAGGCTCAACGTCATCCTGCCCTACCTGTATGAGGGCCGCCAGCACCGCCGCAGCACCCGCGAGTCCCTGGACTGCGCCATGATGCTGCAGGAGCTGGAGAGCATGGGCGTCGCCAACATCATCACCTTCGACGCCCACGACCCCCGCGTGCAGAACGCCATCCCCAACGCCAGCTTCGAGAACGTGCAGCCCTACTATCAGATGCTCAAGGCGCTGCTGCGCAGGCTGCCGGACCTGCAGATCGACCCCAAGCACATGATGTGCATAAGCCCCGACGAGGGCGCCGCCAACCGCAACATCTATTACGCCACGGTCCTGGGCCTGAACATGGGCATGTTCTATAAGAGGCGCGACTACACCGTCGTTGTCAACGGCCGCAACCCCATCGTGGCCCACGAATACATGGGCGAGTCCGTGGAAGGCAAGGACGTGCTCATCGCCGACGACATTTTGGCCACCGGCGACTCCATGCTGGAGGTCGCCCGGGAGCTCAAGCGCCGCAAGTGCGGCCGCATCTTCATGGCCACCACCTTCGCCCTGTTCACCAACGGCGTGGAGGTGTTCCGCAAGGCCCACGAGGACGGCCTGTTCGACTACGTTCTGGCCACCAACCTCAACTACCTGCGCCCCGAGCTCAAGGCCGAGCCCTGGTTCATCGAGGTGGACATGAGCAAGTACATCGCCCTGATCGTGGCCACGCTCAACCACGACCGCTCCATCTCGCCCCTGCTCAACCCCCTGCAGAGGATCCAGAAGCTGCTGGCCAGGCACAGGGCCAACCAGGCGGCGCAATAAAACTCCAAACTTATTTTGCGGGCGCTCCCTCATCCGTTCGGGCGCCCGCGTCCATTTTTCCGGCATTCATTAAGGAGGCAAAAGACACATGCGCTTTGCGACCATGCACCCGGCGGACCAGCTCGTCGCCATGATGAACCGCGTGTATTACGGCGGCATGACCACCGTTTCCGGCGGCAACCTCTCCATCCGGGATCAGGAGGGCAATATCTGGATCACGCCCACCAGCATCGACAAGGGCGGGCTCACCCGCGGCGACATCTGCTGCGTGCACCCCGACGGGACCATCGAGGGGCCGCACAAGCCCTCCGTGGAGCTGCCCTTCCACAGCCACATCTACCGCATCCGGCCGGACATCGGGGCCATACTGCACGCCCATCCGCCCGCCTTGGTGGGCTTTTCCCTGGCGCGCGTATCGCCGGAGCTACGCCTGCTGCCCGGCATGGAGGCGCTGTGCGGCGGTGTTTCCGTGGCGGCCTACGAGGTGCCGGGCTCCAAGAAGCTGGGAGAGAACATCGCCGCGGAATTTGCGAAGGGCTTTGACACCATCCTCATGGAGAACCACGGGCTGGTGATCGGCAAGAAGGACATGACGCAGGCTTTCACCACCTTCGAGGCGATGGAGTTCCTGGCCCGCACACAGGCGGGCGCCCTGCGCTTAGGGTCTCTGCGCACGCTGCCCGAGAGCGAGGGCAAGGCACTGCCCGCGCCGGAGGTCCTGCCCCTGCACACCGCGCCCATGGGCGTCAAGGAGCGGGCCCTGCGCCGGGAGATCTGTGAGCTGCTCCGCCGGGCATACGGCCAGAAGCTCGTCAGCGCGCACTTTGGCGAGTTCTCCGCGCGGGTGGACGAGGAGAGCTTCCTCATCACGCCCTACGGCATGGACCGGGCGGAGATACAGCCCGAGGATCTGGTGCTCGTCCGCGGCGGCAAGTGCGAGCGGGGCAAGACGCCCGACACGCACCTGCGCTTCCACCAGGCGCTGTATGAGCGCAATCCGCAGGCGAACGCGCTGTTCCTTTCGCGGCCCTCGTCGGTCATGGCCTACGCCGTCTCCGACGCCGCCTTCGACGCGCGCACCATCCCGGAGAGCTACATCATGCTGCGCTTCCCCCGCCGCCTGCCCTACGGCAGCCTGCGCAGGGACCCGGAGGGCACTGCCGCCCTGCTCAGCCTGGTGACGCCCGTGGCCCTCATCGAGAACGACTGCGTATGCACCATGGGCACGAGCGCCTTCAACGCCTTCGACCGCATGGAGGTGGCCGAGTTCAGCGCCCGCTCGCTCCTGGACTGCGCCGCCGTGGGCAGGGCCGTGCAGATCAACGACGAGCAGGTGAAGAAGATCGAGGAGGACTTTGATCTTCCCGTGAAATAAGGGCGGGAAAGCACCCCGAAGTTTTGCGGGCAAACACTTGCCAGAACAGCTTGTTTTTGCTAATATAGATGCGTGAAAAAATACGGCCCCGCGCTTTAGACAGGACGTGGGACGGCAGGCGGACAGGGGGCTTTGATTCGATGCGCAAAATAGCCGTGGACGCTCTGGGCGGCGACAACGCGCCCGCCGCGATCGTGGAGGGCTGCTTGGAGGCCCTGGGCGAAAGGGAAGACCTGGCGATCCAGCTCTGCGGGCCGACGGAAAGGCTCGAAAAGCTGCTGGAGGGCAAGGAATACGACAAGAGCCGCTTGGAGATCGTGGAGGCTCCCGGCGAGATCACCAACCACGACAGCCCCGCGATGGCGGTCCGGCGCAAGCTGGACTCCTCCATGGTGGTGGCGATGATGCGCCTAAAGCACGGCGAGGCCGAGGCCGCCGTTTCCGCCGGCTCCACCGGCGCGTGGCTGGCCGGCGGCATCTTCAAGGTGGGCCGCATCCGCGGCATCGACAGGCCGGCCCTGGCGCCGACCCTGCCCACGATGAAGGGCACGCCCTGCCTGCTGCTGGACAGCGGCGCCAACATGGACTGCAAGCCCGAATACCTGCGCCAGTTCGCCCTGATGGGCACCGCCTACATGCGCGGCGTCTTAGGACAGACGGAGCCCAAGGTGGGGCTTTTGAATGTGGGCGCGGAGGACGAGAAGGGCAACGAGCTGAGCAAGGAGGCCTATGCGCTCATCAAGGAGCAGGAGGGCATCTCCTTCTTCGGCAACATCGAGGGCCGCGACGCGCTCACGGGCGACGTGCAGGTGGTCGTGACCGACGGCTTTGCGGGCAACGTGCTGCTCAAGGCCACGGAGGGCGCCATCGGCTTCATCTTTACCCAGCTCAAGAGCGCCATGACCGCGGATCTGCCCTCGAAGCTGGCCGCCGCGGTGCTCAAGCCCAGGCTGCGCCAGCTCAAGCACAAGCTGGACTATCAGGAATACGGCGGGGCCGTGCTCCTGGGCGTGGACGGCGTGATGATCAAGGCCCACGGTTCCTCCACGGCGCACGCCTTCGCCCGGGCCATCCTGCAGGCCGCCTCCTGCGTGGATTCCGGCCTTGTGGACAGCATCAAGCGCGCCCTGGGGAGCGTCGAACAGGCCCCCGGGAACGCCTGAGAGATATAAGACTTCATTTATACCTTTTAACTTATCAAGGAGGGAACAAAAAAACCATGTTTGAACGTGTGCAGGCGATCATCGCCGAGCAGCTGGGCATCGACAAGGAAAAGATCACCATGGACAGCCACCTCATCAACGACCTGAAGGCCGACTCCCTGGACATCGTGGCCCTGGTGATGGAGCTGGAGCAGGAGTACAGCATCGAGGTGCCCGACGAGGAGCTCATGAAGATGCAGTCCGTCCGCGACATCGTGGAGTTCGTCGAGAAGCAGGAGAAGTAAGCAAGACCGCCCATCCGGCAAAAAACGCGCCGCAGGGGGCAGAACGCCCCTTGCGGCCTTGCGCTGTATGGGGAAACGGTTTGGCAGAACAAGGAAGGCAGGGCGCAGGGCATGCAATCGCTGATGGAGACGATCGGCTACCGCTTTCGGGACGAAAAGCTGCTGGAGCTGGCGCTCACGCACCCCTCCGCAGCGCAGGAGAACAACCAGCGCCTGGAGTTTTTAGGCGACGCGGTCTTGCAGCTCTGCTCGAGCCACAGGCTGTACGAGAGCCACCGGGAGATGCACGAGGGGAGTTTGAGCCGCCTGCGCGCATCGCTGGTGCAGGAGAGCGCCCTGTACCGCGTGGCCGTGAACTGGGGCCTGGGAAGGCTGTTGCGCCTAGGGCCCGGGGAGATCGCCAGCGGCGGCAGGGAGAAACCCTCCATACTGGCCGACGCGGTGGAGGCGGTCCTGGGCGCCGTGTACCTGGACGGCGGGCTGGACGCCGCTTTCCAGGTGGCCGACGGGCACATACTCAACCTGCCCGCGCCGCCGAAGGCCCGGGACTACAAGTCCGAGCTGCAGGAGAGGACCCAGAAGGAGATGGGCATAACGCCCACCTACCGGCTGGTGGGGCAGGAAGGGCCGCCACACAGGCCCGTGTTCACCTACGAGGCCATGCTGGGCGACACGCCCGCGGGACAGGGCAGCGGCGAGAGCAAGAAGGACGCCCAGCGCGAGGCCGCCAGGGCCGCCCTGGAGCAGATGGCCAAAGAGGGCTGAAGGCGTCGGGCTGAGATGCCTTCCCAAATACACTTTGAGCAGAGGATAGACGGCCACAGGCCTGTGTTCAGCTGCGAGGCCATGCTGGGCTTCACGCCCGCGGGGCGGGGCAGCGGCGAGAGCAAGAAGGACGCCCAGCGCGAGGCCGCCAGGGCCGCTTTAGAAAAGATGGCCAAAGAGGGCTGAAAGCGTCGGGCCGAGATGTTTTCCAAAATATACTTTAAGCAGAGGATAGACGGCCACAGGCCTGTGTTCAGCTGCGAGGCCATGCTGGGCGACACGCCCGCAGGGCAGGGCAGCGGCGAGAGCAAGAAGGACGCCCAGCGCGAGGCCGCCAGGGCCGCTTTAGAGAAGATGGCCAAAGAGGGCTGAAGGCGTCGGGTGAAACGGCCTTCCAAAATACACTTTTATGCAGAGGATAGACGGATTTGCGACTGAAAAGGCTTGAGATCTATGGCTTTAAGTCCTTCGCGGAACGGACGAGGATGGAGTTCGGCGAGGGGATCACGGGCGTGGTGGGCCCAAACGGCAGCGGCAAGAGCAACATCGCGGACGCCGTGCGCTGGGTGTTGGGCGAGCAGAGCGCCAAGTCCCTGCGCGGCGCGCGCATGGAGGACGTGATCTTCGGCGGCACACAGGCCCGCAAGGCGCTCAACTTCTGCGAGGTCACGCTGGTGTTCGACAACGAGGACGGCGCGCTGCCCATCGACTTTGCCGAGGTGCAGGTGACCCGTCGCGTCTACCGCAGCGGGGACAGCGAGTACCTGCTCAACAAGTCCGCCTGCCGCTTAAAGGACATCGTGGACCTGTTCCGCGATACCGGCATCGGCCGGGAGGGCTACTCCATCGTGGGGCAGGGGCGCATCGACGAGATCCTCTCGGTGCGCAGCGAGGACAGGCGCAACGTGTTCGAGGAGGCCGCGGGCATCACCAAGTTCAAGGCCCGCCGCCAGGAAGCCGAGCGCCGCATGGAGAACACCGACCAGAACCTGGGGCGGGTGGAGGACATCCTGCAGGAGGTGGGCCAGAAGCTGCCCGCGCTGGAGGAGCAGTCCCGCGCCGCGCGGCTCTATACCCGCCTGATGGCAGAGACCCGCGTGCTGGAGGCCAACGCCTTCGTGCGCAGGAGCGACGCGCTGGACAGGAACATAGAGAAGCTGGACGGCCAGAGCGCGGACTGCGCGGCCGCCTTGGAGGAGCTGCAGGCGCAAAGAACAAGCACGCAGGAAAAAAGCGCCGGGGCCGAGAGCCGGGCCGCGGAGCTGGACGGCGCGCTGTCCTCTCTCAACCAGGAGCTGGTGGAGCTCACCCGCCGGAGCGAGATGCTGCGCGGCGAGGGGGAGCTGCTGTCCCAGAGGATCGGCTCGGCCGGGACGGAGCTGGAACGCCTAAGCGCCGAGGAAGAGAGCGCCCGCACGCAAAAGGGCGGCCTCAGCGCCCAGCAGGCCGAAAAGCGGCGGGACATGGAAAGCCGCCAGAGGGAGCTGGACGAGCTGCAGGCCCGCATGGCGCAAACGGAGGCGGAGGCCCGCGCCCGCGAGGAGGACGTGCGGGCGATGGAAACGCGCGCGGAGGAAGCCAAGGGCGAGATGATCGCCTCCTTCAACCGCCTGACGGACGTAAAGGCCGTCTCCGCCCGCTTGACCGCCACCCGCGAATCCCTGCAGGCGCAGGGGCAGAAGCTCAACGAGACGCTGGAAAAGACGCGCGAGGGTGTTATAAACGCCGAGAACGACCTGAAGGAAGCGGAAAACGCCCGCGCGGCCGTGCAGCGCGCGCAGGCGGCCTTAAAACAGGAGAGCCAGCGCGCGGCGGAGAGCGCCGCGCAGGCGGCGGCGCGGATGGAGCGGGAGAGCGCCGGCGGGCAGAGGATCGCCGGGGCGCTGCGCGAGGCGTCCTCGCGGCTCAAGATGCTCGAGCAGATGCGCCGGGACTACGACGGCTACCAGAACAGCGTGCGGGAGCTGCTGCGCCGCTTCGCCGGGGACGAGGGGCTCTGCGGGGTAGCCGCGTCCCTCCTGACCGTGCCAAAGGAACTGGAAAGGGCCGTGGAGATGGCGCTGGGCCCCGCCATGCAGAACATCGTCTGCCGCCGGGAAGAGGACGCCAAGCGCATGATCGAGACGCTGCGCCGCGAGCATCTGGGCAGGGCCACGTTCCTGCCGGTGAGCGCCGTCCGCGGCCGGACGCTGAATCCCCGCGAGCGGGAGGTGCTGTCCATGCCCGGCTGTCTGGGCGTGGCCAGCGAGCTGGTGCAGTTCCCCGAGGAGTTCCGCGGGGTGTTCGAGAACCTGCTGGGCAGGACGGTGCTGGCGGAAGATCTGGACAGCGGCATCGCCATCATGCGGCGGGGCAACCACGCCTTCCGCCTGGTGACGCTGGAGGGCGACGTGATGCACTCCGGCGGCTCCATGACCGGCGGCAGCCAGCAGGCGAGGACCACGTCCCTTTTGTCCCGCGAGAGGGAGATCCAGGAGCACAGGCAGGCCGTGGCGAGGCTCGAGGAGCGGCTGCGGCAGAGCCAAGAGGAGCTTGAGCGCCTGCGCCGGGAGAGCGAGGCGGACCGCGCCGCACAGGAGGAGATCGCGGGCAGGCTGCGGGAGCAGGAGATGGAGATGCTGCGCGTCCAGACGCGCCTGGCCGCCGCAAAGGACGCCCGCGCCGCCGCCCAGGAGGCCGTGTATTCCCTGGAAGGGGAAAAGGAGCGGCTGGACGACAGCTTAAAGAACATCGACGAGGAGTTCCGCCAGCTGCGCGAGCAGACCGGGGAGGCGGAGCAGGCCTCCACCACCACGCAGGCGGACATCGCCGCGCTCAACGAGAGGCTGCGGGAGGGCCGCGAGGCGCTGGAGGCGGTGCGGCAGGCGCTGGCCGGGCAGAGCGCGGCCCACGCCGAGACCAAGGCCCGTCTGGAGGCCCTGCGCCGGGAGGCCGAGCGGCTGGAGGGCGACGAGGAGCAGATCCGCCGCTCCGCCGAGGTGCGCGCCCGCGCCCGGCAGGCGCTGGAAGCGCGACGCGCAGAGGACGAAAGGGCCCTAGAGCAGAACCGCGCCGACCAAGGGGAGGCGGAGGGGCTGCTGCAGGAGAAGGATCGGGAGCTCACGCGCGTGACCAACGAGCGCGCCCGCGCCCAGGCAGAGCTGCGCGCCCTGACGCAGAGGATCGAGGAGCTGTCCGGCGAGCTGGAAAAGCAGAGGGACTTGAGCCGCTCGCTGGAAACGCGTTTGAATCGCGCCCGGGACGAAAAGCGGCAGCTGGCCGACCGCCTGTGGGAGCGGCACGAGCTGACCTACGGCAGCGCGAAGGAGCTGTGGCAGGAGGACTTCGACGAAAAGTCCGCCGCCGCCCGCGTGGAGGAGATCCGCAGCCAGGTGCGCGCCCTTGGCACCGTGAACCTGGCCGCCATACAGGAATACGAGGAGACGAAGGAGCGCTTCGATGCGCTTTCAGGCCAGAAGGAGGACCTGCTCAAGGCGCGGCGGGACTTGGAGACCATCGTCCGGGACTTAACGCGCGAGATGGAGACGCTGTTCCGCGAGCGCTTCCGGCAGATCGACCAGCACTTCAGCGGCATCTTCGCCCAGCTGTTCGGCGGCGGCACGGCGATGCTGAAGCTCCAGGACGAGGCGGACTGCCTCAACTGCGGCATCGACATCGTGGCCCAGCCGCCGGGAAAGAAGCTGCAGCTGCTGTCCCTGCTCTCCGGCGGGGAGCGGGCGCTGACCGCCATCGCGCTGCTTTTCTCCATGCTGGCCATCCGGCCCTCGCCCTTCTGCATATTGGACGAGATCGAGGCTGCGCTGGATGAGAACAACGTGGACGGCTTCGCGGAGTATCTGCGCAACTATTCTCAAAACACGCAGTTCATCGTCATCACCCACCGCAAGGGCACCATGGAGCGCTGCGACAGCCTGTACGGCGTGGCCATGGAGGAGAGGGGCGTCTCCCGCATGGTGAGCGTGCGCCTGGAGGACGTGGCCGCTGAGGCCGAAAGGGAGGAGGTATCGCCGTGAGCGAGGAAAAGGAACGCAAGGCCGGATTGTTTGCCAGGCTGCGCCGGGGGATGCAGAAGACGCGCGAATCCCTGACCCGCGCCATCGACCAGCTGACCGGCTACTATAAGGAGCTGGACGAGGAGTTCTACGACGACCTGGAGGCGGTGCTGCTGGGCGCGGACATAGGCGTCAAGACCACCGCGTCCCTGATCGCGGAGCTGAAGGAGAGGATCGAGAAACAGCGCGTGGCGGACCCCGCCCAGGTGAAGGAGCTGCTGCGCGAGCTGCTGGCCGAGCGGCTCAAGAGCGAGCCCTTCCAACCCAAGTGCCCGGCGGTGGTGCTGGTGGTGGGCGTCAACGGCGTGGGCAAGACCACGCAGATCGGCAAGCTGGCCTGCATGTACAAGGCCGAGGGCAAGCGCGTCTTGCTGGCCGCGGGGGACACCTTCCGCGCGGCGGCGGCCGAGCAGCTCACCGTCTGGGCGGAGCGGGCGGGCGTGCCCATCGTGGCCCACCAGGAGGGTTCCGACCCGGCGGCCGTGGTGTTCGACGCCATGAGCGCCGCCCGCGCCCGCCGCATGGACCTGGTGCTGGTGGATACCGCCGGGAGGCTGCACAACAAGGGCAGGCTCATGGAGGAGCTGAAGAAGATACGCCGCGTCATCGAGCGGGAAAAGGGCGACTTCACGCTGTACACGCTCCTGGTGCTGGACGGCACCACCGGCCAGAACGGCATGGCGCAGGCCCGCGTGTTCAAGGAGACCACCGACGTGGACGGCCTCATACTCACCAAGCTGGACGGCACCGCCAAGGGCGGCGTGGTGGTCAGCGTGCGCGAGGAGCTGGGCCTGCCCGTGTACTTCGTGGGCGTGGGCGAGCAGCTGGACGACCTGCAGCCCTTCGACGCGGAGGGCTACGCCCGGGCGCTGATCTAAGGCAAAGGAACGCCTTCTAAGGCATACAAAAAAGGCCGGAGCGCCGCAAAATGGCGCGCCGGTCTTGGTATTTATAAGGGGAACTATTGGCCTTCCTCTTCCTTGTGAAAGTAGGAAAGCAGGGCGAAAATAAGCTCCTTTTGTTCGGGAGAGAGGCCGTCCAGCCGGATCGTTTCGCCGCCGTCCAGGCCAAGGATGTAATCCGTGGAGACGCGGAAGTATTCGCTCAGCTCCACCAGCTTGGCCGCGGTGGGCAGGGAGATGCCCATTTCCCAGGCGTTCACGCTGGAACGGGTGACGGACATGACGTGCGCCAGCTCCGTCTGCGTGATGCCGCGCATTTCCCGCAGCTGCCGGATCCGAACGTCGGCTCTGATAATCATCCCATCTCTCCCTTTCCTTTTTGTCAATTATAGATTGCACGTTTCGACAGAGAATTATCATAAATGAGCATTTTAAATTGACAAAGCGCGGCGGCTGTGCTATAATAAGTTATATCGCAAAAAAGAAAGGGGAGGGGCAACGTGTCCGATTTCAGCTTTGACGAACTGCTCGATATGCAAAGAAGGCTCCAGAAGAATTATAAGGGAAGGTGGGAGAAGCTCTCCTACGAAACGGGGAAAAACAAGCTGCTCTGGATGGTGGGCGAGATCGGTGAGGTGATCGACATCGTCAAGAAGAACGGCGGCGAAAAGGCCTGCAGGGACGCGGCCCTGCGCAAGGACCTCGTGGAGGAAATGGCCGACGTGCTCATGTACTTTGGCGACGTCATGCTGTGCTACGAGATCTCCACGGACGAACTCAAGCAGGCGTTCACCAAGAAGTTCGAGAGGAACCTGACGCGCTGGTAAACGCCGTTTGCCGCTTTCTGTGCAGGCGCCGGACCGCTTTTGTCCGGCGCCTGAAGCTGTTTATGGGGCTTTCGGAGCCTTCCCGAATGTAAAATCTTCACGGGAGGGCGCTTCTTTTTTGTGCGCGGGGCTTGACAAGGCGGGGCGGAGCCGATATAATGCGTAAGGTGTCAAGCCTTGGGGCTTTACACTTCCCCATGGAAAGGACGGCGAGGGAGCGCCTTGGAGAAGAACGCATACATGGCCTGCCTGCTGGACTTCTATGGGCCGCTGCTGACGGAGCGCCAGCAGGAGCTGATGCGGCTGCGCGCCGAGGAGGACCTGTCCCTGACGGAGATCGCCGAGACTTTAGGCGTGAGCCGCCAGGCGGTCAACGACGGCCTCAAGGGCGCGGAGGCGCGGCTCACCCAGCTGGAGGAAAAGCTGGGGCTCTACGCCCGGCACGAGCGCATGGCAGGCGCCGTGGAGCGCGCCGCCGATTCCCTGCGCCGGGGCGAGGCCGAGCAGGCGCTTTCCATACTCATGCGCATGGAGCAGGAGGAGAACTATGGCATTTGAGGGCCTTGCGGATAAGCTGCAAGCCGTGTTCAAGAAGCTGACCCAGCGCGGCCGGCTCAGCGAGAAGGACGTCAAGGACGCCCTGCGCGAGGTGCGCCTGGCCCTGCTGGAAGCGGACGTGAACTTCCTGGTGGTCAAGGACTTCCTCAAGAAGGTGCAGGAGCGCGCCGTGGGCCAGGAGGTGCTCTCCGCGCTTACGCCCGGCCAGATGGTCATCAAGATCGTCAACGAGGAGCTGACCGCGGTCATGGGCGGCAAGAACGCCCGCCTGGAGCTGCAGCAGCGCCCCGCCGTGATCATGCTGGTGGGCCTGCAGGGCGCGGGCAAGACCACGCTGGCCGGGAAGCTGGGCGGCCTGCTCAAGAAGCAGGGCAAGAAGCCCATGCTGGCCGCCTGCGACGTGTACCGCCCCGCCGCCATCCGCCAGCTGCAGCTGGTGGGCGAAAAGATGGAGCTGCCCGTGTTCGAGCAGGGCCAGGGCGACCCGGTGCAGATCGCAAAGGAAGCCCAGCGGCAGGCCATCATAGGCCTGAACGACGTGCTGATCGTGGATACCGCCGGCCGGCTGCACATCGACGATGAGCTCATGCAGGAGCTGGAGAACATCAAGGCCGCCGTCAAGCCCGACGAGATCCTGCTGGTTGTGGACGCAATGACCGGCCAGGACGCCGTGAACGTGGCCAAGTCCTTCGACGAGCGGCTGGGCGTCACCGGCGTGGTGCTCTCCAAGCTGGACGGCGACACCCGCGGAGGCGCGGCCATCTCCATCCGCGCGGTGACGGGCAAGCCCATCAAGTTCGCCTCCGTGGGCGAGAAGCTCACCGACATCGAGCCCTTCTATCCCGACCGCATGGCCTCGCGCATCCTGGGCATGGGCGACGTGCTCTCCCTGATCGAGAAGGCCCAGGCCGCCGTGGACGAGAACAAGGCCGCCGAGATGGAAAAGCGGCTGCGCAAGAACCAGTTCACGCTGGAGGACTTTCTGGACTCCTTCGAGCAGATGAAGAACATGGGCTCGATGGATGAAATTTTGGCCATGCTGCCCGGCGGGAACAAGCTGCAGGGCGCGCAGATTGACGAAAAGGCCATGGGTCGCACCAAGGCCATCCTGCTCTCCATGACGCCCAGGGAGAGGCGCAACCCGAGAATTTTGGACTTCTCCCGCAAGAAGCGCATCGCCGCGGGCTCCGGCACGAGCGTGCAGCAGGTGAACCAGCTGCTTAGGCAGTTCGAGCAGACACAGCAGCTGATGAAGCGCTTTGGCGCCATGAGCAAGCACGGCCGCCGCGGCTTCCCGAGGATGCCCTTCTAAAGGGGCAAAACTTAGGGAAAAACACCGAAGTTCTTACATGCGGGGACGCATGATGAACAGATAAAATCCAGAATCAAGAAAGATCTAGGAGGTTTTTCAAAATGGCAGTCAAAATTCGTCTCAAGAGGATGGGCATGAAGGGCAAGCCCTTCTATCGCATCGTGGTCGCGGATTCCCGCACCCCCCGCGACGGCCGCTTCGTGGAGGAGATCGGCTACTACAATCCCGTGACCGACCCCGCCGAGGTAAAGCTGGACGCGGAGCGCGCCGCGTACTGGGTCAAGAACGGCGCCCAGCCCACCCAGACGGTGAAGTCTCTGCTCAAGAAGAACGGCGTCATCGAATAAACAGCTTGATCTAGCCGGGGGCGCGCTGTGCCGGGCCCCGGGCCAGGAGGAAACACAATGGTAGAATTGGTCGAATACATTGCCAAGTCGCTGGTGGACCATCCCGAACAGGTGCAGGTCGCCACGATCCAGGGCGAGGGCGGGCTCATCATCGAGCTGCGCGTGGCCCCGGAGGACATGGGCAAGGTCATCGGTAAGCAGGGCCGCATCGCCAAGGCCATCCGCGCCGTGGTGAAGGCGGCGAGCCTCAAGCAGGGCACGCCTGCCATGCTGGAGATCCTTTAAGCAACGCAAAAACGAACGAAGAAGGCGACGGGCCGCGCAGCCCTTTGGAGGGACTGAGCGGCCCTTGCCTGCCTTAGGAAACGTTAGGGGAGGGGAGCGCCATGCGGCCATATCTCATCATCGGGGAGGTCCTAAAGCCCCAGGGCATCCGGGGCGAGATCAAGGTGCGCCCGGAAACGGACGACGAGCAGCGCTTCCTGGAGCTGGAGGACGTGTATCTGGACGGCGAAGGGAAGGACAAGCGCCACGTGCAGGCCGCCCGTCTGCGGGAGGGCTTTGCCTACCTGCATTTGGAGGGGACGGAGACGGTGGAGGACGCCGAGAAGCTGCGCGGCCGACTTCTTTACGTGGATAGGGCCCACGCGGCCCGTCTGCCCGAGGGGCGCTACTTCATCGCGGACCTGCAGGGCCTGCGCGTGCAGGACGAGGACGGCGCGGAGCTTGGCCGCCTGACGGAGGTCTACCAGGCCGGCGGCAACGACGTGTACCGCGTGGAAGGGGAGCGGAGCTTCCTGTTCCCCGCGCTCAAGAAGGTGATCGCGGACGTGGACCTGGAAAAGGAGACCATGACGCTCAGGGCCGAGAGGCTCAAAGAGGTAGCGGTGTACGACGATGAGGATTAAGGTGCTGACGCTGTTCCCGGAGATGTTCGAGCCGCTCAAACAGAGCGTTTTGGGCCGGGCGATGGAGAAGGGGCTGCTTTCGGTGGAGGCCATCGACATACGGGCCTACACCAAGGACAAGCACCGCCGCTGCGACGACTATCCCTTCGGCGGCGGCGCGGGCATGGTGATGACGCCCCAGCCCGTCTGCGACGCCTTCCGCGCGGCGCTGCGCGGCTTCCCCGCCAGGCGCATCTACTTATCCCCCAGAGGCGCGGTGCTCACACAGAAGAGGGCGATGGAGCTTGCCCGGGAGGAGGAGCTGCTGCTGCTCTGCGGCCACTACGAGGGCGTGGACCAGCGGGCGCTGGACCTGTACGTGGACGAGGAGATCTCCATCGGCGATTACGTGCTCACCGGCGGCGAGCTGGCGGCCATGGTGCTGATCGACGCGCTGGCCAGGCACGTGCCCGGCGTGCTGGGCAGCGAGGAGTCCGCGGAGGAGGAATCCTTCATGGACGGGCTGCTGGAATATCCCCAGTACACACGCCCCGCGGAGTTCGAGGGGCTGGCGGTGCCGGAGCTGCTGCGCGGCGGCGACCATAAGAAGATCCGCGACTGGCAGCGGGAGCAGGCCCTGCGCCTGACGCAGGAAAGGCGGCCGGACCTCTTTGCCCGCAAGGAGCTGGACCAGCGCGACCGGCTGCTTTTGGGGCTGGAAAAGCCCAAAGAGAAGAAAAAACGCAGAAAGACGGCCGCCTTACGTGAAATTTCACCGGAAAACAGCCCTGAAAAGGCTTGCAAAACGGAGACGGACATGGTATAATTTTTCGCGTTGAGTTTACGGGACGGTCCTCTGCCGGGCTATGGACGCCTCAGAGGGGCTGCGAGAAGTCGGCCCCTGGGAAATACGGTATCGAACGCCCTAGATAGGGAAGGAGAAACAACACATGAACGAGATCATCAGAGCCATCGAGATGGAGCAGCTCCGGACCGACGTACCCGAGTTCCGCGTCGGCGATACCGTGCGCGTGCAGGTCAAGGTCGTCGAGGGCAACCGCGAACGCCTGCAGGCCTTTGAGGGCACCGTGATCGCCCGCCGCAACGGCGGCAGCCGCGAGACCTTCACCGTCCGCCGCGTGTCCTACGGCATCGGCGTGGAGCGCACGTTCCCCATCCACAGCCCGCGCGTGGATTCCATCAAGGTCATCCGCCACGGCAAGGTCCGCAGGGCGAAGCTGTACTACCTGCGCGACCGCGTCGGCAAGGCTGCCAAGGTCAAGGAGCGCTAAAAACCCCAAGGGAAAAAAGGCGGCCTCGCCGCGAGGCCGCCTTTTCCATCTCTTGAGAGAATGCTGATCTTTTCCCCTTGCAAGGCTCGGGGCAAAAATGGTATAATGAAAACGTGCCAACATAGCTCAGTCGGTAGAGCAGCAGTTTCGTAAACTGCAGGTCAAGGGTTCGAGTCCCTTTGTTGGCTCCATATTTTTTTCGAGGTGTAGCGCAGTTTGGTAGCGCGTTTGGTTCGGGACCAAAAGGTCGCAGGTTCAAATCCTGTCACCTCGACCAGGTCGTCGCAAGCTGCATATCGCTTGCGGCGGCTTTTTATGCCTTCGGCAGAAAAAGCCACCTCGCGCTCATTCCGCTGCGACTCCTTTGCCGCAAAAAGTCCCGCTTGCTGCGGCTGTTCGCTTGCAAGCGCGCTCACGACACCTCCGCTGCGCTTTCCGACTTTTTGCGGGTGCGCGCGCCTGCGGCGCGGGGGAGGCTGGGATGGCGTAGAACGGGAACGGGGGTAAGAGAAACGGCGCGGCGGGTCCCGTTCGCTTGCGGCGCGTTTCTGCGAAACGCTCGCCGCTCGCTCACTACGGAGAGTGGGGGGTAGGGTACAGCGGGCCAAAGGGCGTGGGTGGTCGTTTGCGTTTGTGTCTCGAACGGGAGATTCCTCGGCTGCGCCGAGGCTCTGCCAAGGGGGGCGGCGGAGCGCCGCCCCCCTTGGCGATCCCCCCTTCTCGTCGGTGGGGGGAACGAGATGCCGCCGCAAAATGAGTGGCGGCGGTTTCTTCTGTTTGGTTCCTTCGCGAATCCCGTTCGCTTGCGGCCGCTTGCCGCTCGCTCGCTCGTTGGGGGAAGAAGGTCGTGCAGGAATGCAAAAAGGTCGTATAAACGCTGGACCTATGCGGCGTTTTCATTGCATAAAAGAACATTAGACGAAGAATGGCCGGTGCATGGACAGTTCAGAAAATGTTCATGGAGACGGCCTTGTTTTCTTCTTGGGGGAAAAGTATAATGAATTATAAGTAAGAATTGTCGGAGGTCCATCGTGGCTTACATGGCCTTGAAGCAGGCTTGGCCTGCGGTTTAGGAAGACAGAGAAAGGCAGTTAAGGAGCGAGGTGGGAGCGGCGAATGAACATCAACAATATCAACTTTACGTCCTTTATCCGCGTGGCGGAGGCGGGCAGCTTCAACAAGGCCGCCGAAGATCTGTACATCACTTCCACCGCGCTGATCAAGCAGATCAACCTGCTGGAAAACGATCTGGGCGTGCGCCTCTTTGACAGGACGCACCGGGGGCTGACGCTGACGAAGGCCGGGGAATCCCTTTATGAGGACGCCAAATACATCACGAACTACTGCCAGGAAGCGGTCGAGCGTGCGAAAAGCGTGGAGCTTCAGCAGGAGCAGGTGATCCGCATCGGCACCTCGCCCATGACGCCCGCCCAGCTCCTCACCGACCTGTGGCCGCAGATCCACAGGCATTGTTCGGACATCAGCTTTCAGCTGGTCCCCTTTGAAAACACCCCGGAAAACGCCAAGGAGATCCTCAAGAATCTCGGCGATAAGATCGACGTGGTGGCGGGGATCTTTGACGAGACCATGCTGAAGCTGCGGGAATGCGACGGCTTTGAAATTTCCAAGGAATCGATCTGCGTTGCCGTATCCATCTATCACCCGCTGGCGGCAAAAGAGAAACTGACAGTCGAAGATCTGTACGGCGAGACGCTGATGATCATGCACCGGGGCTGGAGCCGCCAGATGGACGAGATCCGGGACGACCTGACCGAGCATCACCCGAAGATCGCGCTGGAGACATTCGATTTCTACAATATGGAGGCATTCAACCGCTGCGAGCAGGAGAAGAAAGCCCTGCTGGTGATCGGGAAATGGTCCTGCGTCCACCCGATGCTGAAGGTCCTCCCCGTGGAGTGGGACTATGCCATCCCCTTCGGCATCCTGCACTCCCCGACGCCTACCAAAATGCTTTCCCGCTTTCTTTCCGCCGTGCGGCAGGTCACGAGCGGGAACAGGTCATAACCTGCGGTTAGAACTGATGAACGGATCGAGACTTCTTCGGAAGCCTCGATTTTTTTATACTCGCATTGTGGACAGGTAGAAGAAAACGCAGCCACAAGAAGGATGAGGAAGATGAAACAGATGATCGCGATGGGCTTGCTTTTTGCCCTGCTGCTGGTGTTTCTCTGTGCCTGCAGCGGGAATCGACCGAACGCCCAAACGTCGGCGGAGGAACCGCCGCAGGAAACGGAAGCGGTCAACCCCCCGGAGGAAAGCGGTTCCCACGCCGAAAGTGAGGAAACAGGAGTGAGTGAAATGACGATGCCGCAGACCGGCTGGACGGAAGCGGTCCCGGCCGCGTACACGCAGACGGCAGATAAACAGGGTTCTGTCGTTCGGCTCGACTATGAATCCGAAGATTATGTGCGGGACGGCGGCGCCGTCACGAAAACCGCCTATGTGTATACGCCCTACGGTTACGATGAGAACGACGCCGAAACGCGGTACAACATTCTCTATCTCATGCACGGCTGGGGCGGCCATGCCGGAGAATATTTTGATTTTACGGCGACGAAAAATATGTTTGACAATCTTGTAGCAAACGGAGATATTCCGCCTATCATCATCGTGTCAGCGACGTTCTACAACGAGAACAGCAGCACGGATTTTTCCAGCTCTATTGAAGAATTCCGCGCCTTCCATCAGGATTTTGAAAATCACCTGATGCCCGCAGTCGAGGGGCGTTTTCATACCTACGCCGCATCCACCTCGCCAGAGGACTTGAAAGCATCCCGCGACCATCGGGCGTTCGGCGGTTTCTCCTTAGGCTCGGTCACCACCTGGCTCGAAGTTTGCTATGACTACGATTATATCCGCTGGTTTTTACCTATGAGCGGTTCCTGCTGGTACTACGGCACCTACGGCGACTTCCGTTTCGAGGAGAACGTGGACTTCATCGAGCAGCTGGTAAAGGACGAAGACCTGGACGAGCGCGGGTACTTCATCTATCACGCCGTCGGCACCGAGGACGCGGTCAAGAGCCAGTCGATCG